>JAYEHX010000104.1:0-13404 GCA_034659735.1 Fidelibacterota bacterium
GTGAATTGTTAAAAATAAATTTATCCCAATTCATCCAAATATCTGATTGTAAATATTTCGAATTATGCAATAGTTGGAGTCCGTATTCGATATTATTTTGGTAATATGTGTCAAATCTAAAAAGCGGTTCTTCAAGTTTGTGGTTTAGTGTTCCATAGATATTTCCAAATATTAAATCGGTATTTTTTGTTAATTTATGTTGTATTGTAAATATCGGAATTGATTGTGTGAAGTTATCTACTCCAGAATATTTAAGAAGATATATTCCCAGATTTGCTTTCGTATTTTTTGTCAGATAATATTCAATTGTTGGTTTGATAAAGAAGCCAATTCCCGTATATCCTTTTGTAAAATGATGGAAATATTCGTTATTTTTTATGAAAGAAGTGCTTTCAAAATTTAAATATATCTTTTTTTCACAAGTGTCGCATAACGATTTATTGGTTTCAAGAATATCGGCAAAAATAATATTTATCGAAAAAAGAAGTAAAAGAATTATGATGATTTTGTTTTTCATTTTTTTCATTGGTTAAATATAAATATTTTTTTAGATTGATTCAACTATAAAACTTTATATTAATTGTAATAATATTTTAAATATCTTATATTATAAATGTGATTAATTATAGAGCTTGAAAAATAATATATTGAACGAAGTAATAAAAAAAACGATAGGAGAAGATAGATGAAGATATTAATTATTGGTGGAGGCAATGTTGGTATTGTTGTTGCGGAAAAATTAATTTCTGAAGATCACGATGTTACTATTATAGAAAAAGAGGAAAGTAGTATTCAACATTTGTCAAATATTTTAGATGCATTGGTTATTAATGGAAATGGGATTAATACGAAAAATTTAATAGATGGCGGAGTGGGTAGTGCCGATTTATTTTTAGCTTTGACTAATGATGACAATGTAAATATTGTTGCATGTTCTTTAGCAAAAAAATTGAATAAAAAAAAGTTGTTAACAGTAGCGAAAGTAGAAAATTATACTTATTACTTTTCGGAAAAAAATATAGAGCCGGCTGGTTTTTCCATTGATGAAGTCATCGCTTCAAAACAAATAACCATTGCCAAAATAGGCAGGTTAATTGAGGAGCCGTCTGCGATTGAAAACATTCATCTGCTATATAATAAAGTGCAAATTATTGGAATGCACATTGATAAAGATTATCAATATGTCGGAAAGACGATAATAGAGATAACTAATTTAAGTAATTTATTGAAAAGTGTAAGAATTGTCGCAATTGCTCGCAAGGGAAAAGTTATAATACCATTTGGAAGTGAAGTGATTTTGCCTGATGATAAAATATTTATTATAGGAAAATATGAGATTCTGCAGAAGATATTAAAAACTCATTTTACACAAAAATATATAATAAAAAATATTGTGATAGTCGGTGGAAATGAGCTTGGCAGGAAGTTGGCGATAAGACAAAATGAGTTGGGAAAAAATGTTACAATAATTGAAAAAAACTTAAAAACTTGCAAAAAATTATCTGACAGTTTAGAGAATATTACGATTATTCATGGCTATGGAACAAATCAAAATATCTTGGCAGATTTGGAATCCGTTGACACTTGTATTGTGTGTGTGACAGATGATGACGAATACAATATAATTTCAGCCGTATTTGGAAAGAAAAATAATTTTTCTAAAGCAATTTCTCTTGTTAGGAATGTTTCGATTGCACCGATAATCGATAAAATTGCAGTAATAGATTCCGCATTTTCGCCGGATAATTTAACAACATCAGAGATTTTAAAATATTGTAGAAAAGGCGATATTATTTCAATCACGGCATTTTCGGAAATTGATGCAGAAATTATCAAGTTAAAAATTTCAGAAAAAATTGCGATTTTAGATATTCCATTGAAAGAGGTAAATTTTCCGGGCGGAATGATTGTTGGTGGAATATATCGTGATGGTGTATTCATTGTTCCAACCGGTGAGGATAAAATTATTTTGGGTGATATTGTTGTTCTTTTTGTTTTACCGTCATCAATTGTGGAAGTGGAAAAATTATTCTCAAGAAAAAAAATGTGGAAAAAGAAATGAACTGGAAAGCGATATTAAAAATACAGGGTTTTCTCTTAATTATTATTTCGATATCGATGATTTTTGCTTTGATAGTATCTTTATATTTTCAATCCGGCGATGCTAATGCTATAATTATTGGCATTGTTATTACATTTGTTGTTGGAGTAATTTTAACTTTTTTGAAATCCGGTAATACTTTACAACCAAAAGAGGGGTTTATAATTGTTTCATTGGGGTGGATTTTTGCATCTGCTTTTGGTGCGATTCCATTTTATTTACACGGTTCTATGGGAACATTTATAGATTGTTTTTTTGAAACAATGTCCGGCTTCACTACTACGGGTGCAACGATTTTGACTAACATAGAAGCTATGCCGGAGGGATTGTTATTCTGGAGAAGTTTAACTCATTGGCTTGGTGGAATGGGAATAATTTTGCTCACAATTGCACTTTTACCAATTTTGGGTTTAAGTTCATTGCAACTTTTTAAGGCAGAAGTCCCTGGTCCGACAAAAGATAGAATTAGTCCAAAAATAAAAGATACGGCAAAAATATTGTGGTTTATTTATAGTGGAATGACTGTATTGGAAACGATTTTATTGATGTTGGGCGGAATGAATTTGTATGAAGCACTATCGCACACTTTTAGCACACTTGCGACCGGTGGATTTTCTACATTAAATAGTTCAATAGCTGGTTTTAATAACCTATATATTGAGATTGTAATAATTTTCTTTATGTATCTCGCCGGAATAAATTTCGCACTACATTTTCATTTAATACGAGGAAATATAAAAACTTTTTTTAAGAATAAAGAGTGGCAATTTTATACATTAATTTTAATTGGTGGAATTATTGTTATAACATTAAATATACATTTCGCGAATTATGATGCTGATTATTTAATTAAAAATCCGGAATTAAAAATATTGACAGATAGTATCTTCCAATCATTAAGATATGCGACATTTCAAGTTGTATCTATAACTACAACGACTGGTTTTGCAACTGCGAACTTCGATTTGTGGCCGGAATTTTCTAGAATGTTATTAATAATTCTGATGTTTATTGGTGGTTCTGCCGGTTCAACAGGTGGTGGAATGAAACAGATTAGAATAATGGTGACTTTGAAACACATGAAAAACGAGATTAAGAAATTGATATATCCTAATAGAATTTTCTCAATTAAAATTGGCAAAGAAGCGGTGCCGGATTTTGTGATTAAGAATATTTTAGCATTTGTATTTACATTCATAATTATTTTTGTTGGACTTACTTTATTTATTTCGTTTATGGGATATGATATTATCACCTCGTTCTCTACAGCAATAGCAACATTGGGAAATATTGGTCCGGGGTTGGCGAGAGTGGGAGCGATAGAAAATTATGCGTTCTTTGACCAAATAACAAAACTCGTTTTATCATTTGCAATGATGCTCGGACGATTGGAATTATATTCTGTTCTTATATTAGTTTATTATATTTTTTCGCATAGACCACAAATTAGAACTTTTAAAAAGAGATGAATTAGAGAAAATACAGATACTTGCGGATAATACAGATTTTCGCAGATTTTAAAATTTCTGTTTCCTTTATCTCTTCTTCTTATACAAAAAAAGCAAGAAAATTAATTCTTGCTTTTTTTATTCATCTTAATTTATGTAATATTTATTGCAATGCCTTTGATTGTTTAAAATATTTCATTCCTTCTTCATATTTTTTCTGTCCGTTGAGTGATTTTGCAATTCTCATTAGATATTTTGGGTTTGTTGGTTCTAATTCTAAAAGTTTTCTGTAATAGATTTCAGAAGTGATATAATTATCCAAATTTTGATATGTGTCTCCAACTGCGAGGAGTGTCTCTTTGTCATTCGGATCAAAAGCTAATACTGTTTCAAATTGTATTTTTGCGTCTTCTAATTTGTCTATACGAACATAAGAAAGTGCGAGGTTGAAATATAGATTTTTTTTGTCAGGATGTTCGGCTATTAATTTATTATAAACTTCAATTGCCTGTTCAAATTTTTCTTGTTTAAAAAGAAGTCCGGCAAAAGATTGTCCAATTTTAAGATTATCTGGTTGTTCGTTCATAATATTTTGGAATAGTGCTATAGCTTCATCTTCTTTTCCCATATCATTTAGGAACAATGCTTTTTTACTTAAAATTTCTATATTCCCCGGAATTTCTTCTAATGCATTATCTAAAACTAAAACAGCCATTACCTTATCTTCAAGAAATGAAAAGACAATTACTGCTTCTTGTAAATATGCTTTTGGATCTTTTTTATTGAATAGTTGTGCTACTCGGAAATTTTCAACTGCATTATGAATTGCTGTTTCTTTGTTATCATATTCTTTATTTACAAGTTGATTATAATATTTCACACCTTCGTTAAATGCCTTGCCCCAATAGAATTCTTTTAAATCTTTGATTTCCTGTTTGTATGTATCGCCTCTTTTCAGTGATTCATTTAGATATTTTTCAACATTTATATAATCCTTATTTGGTCCATAAACATCTTTTGCCAATAGATACGGAACTTCCGGATTTGTTGGTTCGGTATCCAATGCTTTTAAGAAAAACTCTTCAGCTTTGACTAAATCTTTTTGTTGAACATACATTTTTGCAGAAGTAAATTCTGGTGAATTACATGCAGTAAACATAAATGCAACAGATATTAACATCACGGTTAATAATACACTTTTAAATTTCATTTTTTTCTCCTTTTTGTTTTCTACTCAAATATAATAAAATATTTATTGTTTTGCAAAATTTTTTTTATTTATTGTTGGAAATATTGAATTCTTGTATTATTATTTTAAGGAAAAATAATTACTAAAAAAGATATTTTATTACTGAATTTTATTATGTATCTTTGCAACCGAAAGTATTATTGAAAATGATTTGATTTAAAAAATATTAAGGAAAATATATGTGTGGAATAATTGGAATTAATAGCAATCAAAATATATCAAGCGAAATAATTCATGGTTTAACGGCTATGCAACATCGTGGACAGGATTCAGCCGGGATTGTTACATTTGATGGCAATTTTAAAATTAAGAAAGGTGCCGGTCAAGTCAGTTCTGTTTTTCATAATGTAGATATGGATAAATTAAAAGGTAATTGTGGACTTGGACATGTTCGTTATGCGACTATCGGTTCTACGGAGGCAATAGATGCACAGCCATTTTCGGTAAATTATCCATTTGGTCTTGCAATGGTTCATAATGGAAATGTAATTAATTTCAATTCGCTTCGAAAAAAACTGAATAGAGAGAAGCGATTAATTGATACTTCAAATGATGTGGAATTGATTTTATATGCATTTGCGGCGAGTTTAGAAAAGAAAGATATTCACAAAATATCAGTTGACGATATTTTTGAAACTGTTGAAGAGGTTCAAAATTCTGTTAAGGGAGCATATTCTGTTTTAACGATAATTGCAAATCAAGGTTTTTTAGCATTTACTGATTCGCATGGAATTCGTCCATTGATTATGGCAAAAAAAGAGACAGAAAATGGATTGACTTATGCATTTGCTTCCGAAACAAGTGTGTTTGATTACCTTGGATATGAAGTGATGAGAGATTTGGAAGCCGGTGAAGCCGTATATATTGATAAAGATAATAAAATTCACTCAAAAATATTAAAACAGGAGAAAAAGGCATTTTGTGTTTTTGAATATATCTATTTTGCTCGAGAAGATTCAATTTTTCACAATCGTCTTGTTGCATCGGAACGAGTTAAGATGGGGAAGAGATTATCAGAAAATTTAGAAAAAAGTGGAGTTAAACCGGATATAATTATTGATGTCCCGAACTCTGCATATTTTTTTGCATCGGGTTTAGCAGAAAAGGTTGGAATTCCATATCGTCGTGGATTAGCAAAAAATAGATTTATCGGAAGAAGTTTTATTACACCAAATCAGAAGGAGAGAGAGAGTGTTGTTAAACAGAAATTAAATCCAATAAAAGATATTGTTAAAAATCACAAAATTGCTGTTGTAGATGATTCGATTGTTCGTGGAACGACTTCACGGCATTTGATAAATCTTTTAAAAAAATATGGTGCGAAAGAAGTTTATTTTATCTCCGCATCTCCACCGGTAAAATATCCATGTATTTACGGAATAGATATGTCTGTTAAAAAAGAGATGATTGCTTCGGATAAAAATAATTCACAGATAGCAAAATCTCTAAATGCGGAATCCGTAATATATCAATCATTGGAAGATTTGCAAGATATGTATTCCGATTTGCCAATTTGTGATGCATGTTTCTCCGGAAATTATCCAACCGGAATTTCTGAAGATGTGTTAGAACAGATAGAGGCGGAGAAGTTGAAATCTAATCGGGTTTAATAAATGGAAGGGTGAGAATATGAAAAAAGAAAAGATAGTTGGTGTTGGATTGACATTTGATGATGTGTTGTTGGTTCCGGCGAGAAGTAAGGTATTGCCATCAGAGACAAATATGGTGACGAAATTAACAAATAAAATCAGTTTGAATATTCCCCTGATAAGTGCGGCGATGGATACTGTGACGGAGAGTAGATTAGCTATCGCAATTGCACAAGAGGGCGGAATTGGATTTATCCACAAGAATATGAGTATTGAAGAGCAGGCGGATAATATAAATAAAGTTAAACGATCCGAAAGTGGAATGATTGTTGATCCGATTACTATTGCCCCAAATAAATTGGTGAGTGATGCACTTGCTCTGATGAAAAAATATTCTATCAGTGGAATTCCTGTGACAATGAAAAATAAATTAGTAGGAATTATTACGAATAGAGATTTGCGATTTGTTAGTGATGTTGGAAAAAAAGTCAAAGATTATATGACTTCAAAAAACTTGATTACAGTTCCGGTGGGGACTTCATTTGAGGAGGCGATTGTTTCTCTTCAAAAGTACAGAATCGAAAAATTGCCTGTTGTTGATGAAAATAATAATTTAAAGGGATTGATAACATTTAAAGATATAAATAAAAAACTAAAATATCCGAATGCTGTGAAAGATGAATTTGGACGACTTTTAGTTGGTGGAGCCGTTGGTGTTTCAGGTGGATTTATGGATAGAGTTGATGAACTCATGAAACAAAAAGTTGATGTGATAACTGTTGATACTGCTCATGGACATTCTCAAAAAGTATTAGATGCTGTGAAAATGATAAAGAGAAAATATCCAAATTTGGAATTAATTGCAGGAAATGTTGCCACTGCGGATGCTGTAAAAGATCTTGCAAAATACGGTGCGAATGCCGTAAAAATAGGAATTGGTCCGGGCTCGATATGCACAACGAGAATTGTTGCCGGAGTTGGAGTTCCGCAGATTACCGCAATTATTGAAAGTGCAAAAGCCGGTAAAGAAATTGGAATTCCAATCATTGCTGATGGTGGAATAAAATATTCCGGAGATGTAATAAAGGCGATTGTAGCCGGTGCGGATTCTGTTATGATTGGTTCACTTTTTGGTGGAACTGATGAATCGCCGGGAGAGATTGAACTTTATCATGGTAGGAGATATAAGGTTTATCGTGGAATGGGATCTGTTGGTGCGATGAATCAAGGAAGCAGTGATAGGTATTTTCAGAGCGAGAAGAAAGATAAAAAATATGTGCCGGAAGGAATAGAAGGACGAGTGCATTACAAAGGAAAATTATCAGAAGTTTTATACCAACTTATCGGTGGAATAAAATCGGGAATGGGTTATACCGGTTGCGAAAATATTCAGCAGTTACAAGAGAAGGCAAAATTTATAAAAATAACCAACGCCGGTTTGAAAGAGAGCCATGTTCATGATGTAATTATTACTAAAGAATCGCCGAATTATTGGAGAGAATAAGAGTGATTTAAAAATTCACCATAAAGAACCCAAAACTACCTAAAGTACCCTTTCTTAAATTTGCTGTGATATAGAATTTTCAATTTACGAATTATATTTAAAGGTTTTTTCTTTTTTTGTAATAGTTTATTTTCTTTTACACTAATTAGATATTTGACTATGTTTTCGCTAATTTTTCCATCTAAATATGGATTGATTTCTTGCAGATGTTTTTTCCTGTTTTCTCTATATTCATTTGGAAATTTTAAACTTCTTTTAATTGCATTTTTTAATTCATCAATGTTCTCACAATTGATTCCCTTGTCTGTTCTTTGTTTTATTTTGTATGTAATTACAGGCTTATCTAGTGCCATAAATTCATAGACGACAGATGAAATATCACTTATCATTATATCTGCAATATGTAAATATGGTGTAATATCAAAATCATTTATTAATTTCACATTATCATAATTTTCAATTAGTTTGATTATTTTTTTGTCGGCTAATTCGTGAAGTTTCACTAACCAAAATTCATTTTCATTTATTAATGTAGGCAGGTTGGGAATAATTTTGCTTGCCGATTCTAATTTATTACTGAATGTCGGTGCATATAGAATTATCTTTTTATCATTTGGAATACTATATTTCTCTTTTATGTTTTTCGTTGGATAATTTAAAATATGATCAATTTTTGCCCAACCGGTTTCTTTTACTAAAAAATATTTATGCTCTTTTTGTAATTTATTAAATTTTTTTGTGACGAAAGGTCCAGAAGTTAGAAAAATATCGAAAAAGTGTTTTATGCTATAATGAGATTCTTTTTCTATTCCAAGCCCGTGAAAAATTTGGACTTTAATTCCGCTCAATCGAAAATCAACATAGATTCCCGGAACGATTACGAAATCAAATTCATTATTTTTTATCTCTTTAAAAGATTTGTATTTCGGATATTTACTCCATTCATTCGGAAATACTTTGTCAACTTTTTCTGAAATAAAAAATGATATATTGTATTTAGTATAAGTTTTTATATAATTTACAATTGGTTGAATAATTGGTATCGAATATTGTTTGGATATGTAAAATAGAAAATTCATATAAAATTTATTTCTCCTTACTTGAAAATTTAACCAAAAAAAAATTAATATAAAATAGAATTATTATTTCATTTTATTTGAGTTATATATTATTGATTGCGATATTGCATATTTATCTTGTAAATATAAAAAAAAAAGATTAAAATTCAGGTTAATTAAAAAAAGGAAATATATGAGTTTAAAAGATATAAAAATTGGGGATAGGGCGAAAATCATTAAAATGAACGGCGGTTCAATGTTTATTAAAAAAGCTGAATCATTGGGAATTAGAGTAGGTTCAATTGTAGTTAAAAAAACAGCTCAAATGATGAATGGACCTATCACTATTCAAGTTGGAAATACAAATATTGCGTTAGGAGTAGGTATGGCGGAAAAGGTAATTGTTGAAGTGATAAAATAGATATTTAGAGGATACTATGGGAACGGAAAATAAAAAAATAATGTTAATCGGCAATCCTAATGTTGGAAAAAGTGTTATTTTTTCAAGATTAACAGGTGTGAAAGTTGTAGCTTCGAATTATCATGGAACCACAGTCGAATATACAAAAGGGTATTTAACCGCCAATAAAGAAAGAATGGAAATAATTGACATTCCGGGAATATATTCTTTAGAACCAACAATGAAAGCAGAGAAAGTAGCAGTTGATATTTTTGAAGATTCCATCAAGGAGAATAGTGAGAATATTTATATCAATATAGTTGATTCTACAAATTTAGAGCGAAATCTCAATCTAACTTATGAATTGATAAAAAGGAATATTCCACTTATTGTTGTTTTGAATTTTTGGGACGAAGCGGGGCATACTGGTGTGAATATTGATATTGAAAAATTGGAAAATATTTTAGGTGTTCCCGTAATTACAACAACGGGAATCACAGGTGAAGGTGTAAAAAATCTCGTTGATCATTTATCGAATGCAAAGATAAGCAACTTGGTTGACGGAGATTCTACGGATAATTTGCCCAAAAGTAAATATGAATTAATCGGACACATTATTGATAAGGTGCAAGTATTAACTCACAGACATCACACTTTTGGTGAGAAACTTGGGGATATTTCAATACATCCGATTGGTGGTTTTTTTGTTGCAATGTTTGTTTTAGGATTATCTTTCACTGTTATTCGGTTTATTGGTGAATCATTAATAAATTATATTTTTGATCCATTATTTAATAAATTATGGACACCTGTTGTGATGAAAATGTCAGCGCTTTTCGGTGGAGGTGGTTTTGTTCATGATATTTTAATTGGTAAAATGGTAGATGGAGATATTAGTTATTTGAATTCAATGGGAATGCTTTCTACTGGATTATATGTTCCAATTGCCATGATTTTGCCGTATATTACGGCCTTTTATTTTATACTAAGCTTTCTTGAAGATTCGGGATATTTGCCCAGATTGGGAATTTTTGTTGATAATATAATGCATAAATTTGGAATTCATGGTTTAGCAATTATTCCTATGATGCTTGGAATTGGCTGTAATGTTCCGGGTGCTATGTCGATGCGAATATTAGAAACACGACGAGAAAAATTTATCGCAAGCACTTTGATGGCAATTGCAGTTCCGTGTATGGCACAAATTGCTATGGTTTTTGGTTTGCTCGGACAATATGGTGTTAAGGCAATTATAGCTGTTTTTGGAATATTGTTTATTGTGTGGGTTATTCTTGGATTGCTTATGAATAAATTTGTGAAAGGATATAGTCCTGAGATATTCATCGAAATTCCACCATACAGAATTCCATATTTCAAAGCACTTATTAAAAAATTGTGGATGAGAATTGTTTGGTTTATCAAAGAGGCAGTTCCATTGGTGTTGCTGGGAGTGTTAATAATTAATATTTTATATGTCTTGCACATTATTGACTTTTTAGGTAATCTGGTAAGTCCTATAATTGTTAAATTAATGGGTTTACCAAAAGAGACGGTTGGAGCATTAATTGTTGGTTTCTTGCGAAAAGATGTTGCAGTTGGAATGCTTATTCCTTTAGAATTATCAATGAAACAGATGGTTATTTCAGCAGTTATTCTTACGATGTATTTTCCATGTATTGCTACATTTTCGGTTTTATTGAAAGAGCTTGGTATAAAAGATATGTTCAAATCTGTAGTCGTTATGTTGTTGTCAACTTTAATTGTTGGTAGCTTGTTGAATTTGATTTTGTAGTGAGAGCTTTACCGCAGAGACGCGAAGACGCAAAGGGGGGATTTAGGTTGAGGTTAAGGTGGCTCGCAAAGTCGCAAAGAAAGAACGCAAAGAGTTAGTTATAGTTAGTTTTAGTTCGTTGGAAAAAAACTGCGAAGCTGTGAAAAGAAGGTTAGAAGGTTAGGAGTTTAGAGAGTTCAGACAGAAAAATGCACGAAAAAATCGTTGAATAAAACATTTTGGTGGTTTCGGTGCATTCGGTGGAAAAAAAATTACTATTAGAAAATATTTATAGTAAATTAACATAGAAATAAAATAACATAGAAATAAAAAAGGGGGGGGGGACATGAGAAAATTGATAATATTTATTGCTACACTCTTAATGTCTGTAACTATGATTTTTGCAGGAACTTACAGTGGAGGAGACGGAACATCAGTGAATCCGTATCAAATCAACGATTTAGAGGATCTTCTGGAACTATCAGACAGTACTGGTGATTGGGATAGTTACTTCATACAAACAGCAGACATAAATGCAGGAGCGACAAGTGGCTGGAATAGCGATGTCGGTTTTTCACCTATTGGAAATGCTAGCACATATTTCACAGGTAAATATAACGGACAAGGACATACGATAGATTCATTATTCATTGATCGTCCAAATACAAATAGCATTGGTTTATTTGGTCGCACAGATGGAGCAACAATAGATAGTATAGTATTAACGAGCGTAGATTTTACAGGTGATCGTTATACAGGTGGACTCATTGGATTTAATTATAATTCTTCAACAATAAGCAACAGTTACAGCACAGGAAGTGTGAGTGGTGATGATTATGTCGGCGGTCTCATTGGGTATAATTATTATTCATCCACAGTAAGCAACAGTTACAGCACAGGAAGTGTGAGTGGTGATAATTATGTCGGTGGTCTCGTTGGAAGTAATAATAATTCATCCACAGTAAGCAATAGTTATAGCACAGGAAGTGTGAGTGGTGCTACTTATGTCGGTAGTCTCGTTGGAAAAAATTATTCTTCAACAATAACCAATAGTTACAGCACAGGAAGTCTTAGTGGTACTAATCGTTATGCAGGCGGGCTCGTTGGAATGAATACTAGTACTTCCACAGTAATCAATAGTTACAGCATGGGGGATGTAACCCGTTCAAGTGGTAATTATACATACTTTGGTGGTTTTATTGGTTGGAATTATAATTCAGCTATTGAAGATTGTTACTCAACCGGCTCTGTTTATTACACAGGTGCAACTGACCCCACAGATAAAGGGTTTGTCGCTTATAATGATGGTGGAACTTACAACGACAATTTTTTTGACAATGAAGCTTCCAATCAATCAACTGATGCAGTAGGTTCAGCTACAGCAAAGACAACAGCCGAGATGAAATGTGTTTTTACATATACAGATACTTCATATATAGTTTCAGCTGGCTTGGATTCCGCTTGGGATTTCGTTTCTAATCCAAATGATGATGTAAACAATGATGACTATTGGGATATGGATCAGTTGGGAACAGTGAACAGTGGTTATCCTATTTTATCTTGGCAGAGTGGTTCAGATAACGAGATACTTAAAGGAGCAGGAACGACGGGAGCTCCATATCAAATATCAGATATTTGTGAATTAGCATTTTTATCAAATAACAGTTCGTATTGGGATAAATATTTCATACAAACACTTGACATAATTGCGGGAGAGACAAGTGGCTGGAATAGCGGTGGCGGTTTTTCATCAATTGGAAATGCTACAATAAAATTTACAGGTGAATACAATGGGGAAGGACATACAATTGATTCATTATATATTAATCGCTCAAGTACAAGTAATATTGGTTTATTTGGCATCGCACTTGGTGCAGTAGTAGATAGTATAGGATTAACGAGCGTAAATATTACCGGTGGTAATGAAGTAGGTGGGCTCGTTGGATATAATGTTTCTTCAATAGTAAGCAATAGTATCAGCACAGGAACTGTTAGTGGTACTAGTAGGGTAGGTGGACTCGTTGGATATAATCGTAGTTCATCAATAAGCAATAGTTACAGCACAGGAAGTGTTAGTGCTGTTAGTTATGTTGGTGGTCTCGTTGGAAAAAACTATTCTTCAACAGTAAGCAACAGTTACAGCATGGGGGATGTAAGCCGTTCAAGTGGTACTAATACAAATTTTGGTGGCTTTGCTGGTTGGAATGAAAGTTCAATTATTGAATATTCTTACTCAACCGGATATGTTTATTACACAGATGAAGACCCCACAGATAAAGGATTT
>JAYEHX010000105.1:0-3262 GCA_034659735.1 Fidelibacterota bacterium
TTCTGCCCGATTGGAAATATAGTAGTGCAGAACAATATCTTCAATATGATTTGTTATCTCATATCGCATGTTTCGATTTTACAGTTTCTGCTGTAGATGGTTCGATTGGGAATCCTTCCGGCTGGCCCTGGACTTCGATAATAAACGATGCACATACTAATGGTGTGAAAATGATTATGTGTGTTGTAGAATTTAATAACGATGATATTCATACGATAATAACTGATTCAACAGTAAAAAGTAATTTTATAAAAAATGTAGAATCTAAAATAAATACTTATAATCTTGATGGAGTAAATATTGATTTTGAAGGATTGCATTCTAATGACAGGGCAAATAATATTAATCCATTTATGGGAGAATTGACTGATTATATTCATACAAATATTGGAAATGAACAGGAGGTTTCTTTTGCCGGTCCGGCTGTTAATTGGGAAAGTTGGGATTTGCCGGGTCTTGCTGACTCTTGTGATTATATTTTTGTTATGGCTTATGATTATTTTGGGAGTTGGAGTGCTACTGCCGGTCCAACATCGCCACTTGAAGGAGGGAGTTATAATGTGACAAACTCTGTGACAAATACTTCTTCAGGATATGGAACTGTTACACAAAATAATCCTGAAAAAATAATACTTGGAGTTCCATATTACGGCGACCAGTGGGCAACAGAAGATGATAACGAGGGTTCAAATACAGAAGGCGATTTTCACCATCCATATTATGATTCTGCTGTAGATACTTTTGTAAATAATGGGAAAAATTGGTCATCAAATTATAAAGTATCTTGGTCAACTTGGCAAGATGGAACTCAGTGGCATCAGATGTGGTGCGATGATGATTCGAGTTTAGGATTGAAGTACGATTTGGCAAAAGAAAATAATTTGAAAGGTGTTGGAATGTGGGCACTTGGTTATGATAATGATAGAGATGAACTTTGGGATATGATAAGAGAAAAATTTTATATAAGTCAAGACGATACGGTTCTCGATGATTTTGAAATTTCTGTTGGACATTTTGATAAAGATCCAAATTACAGTGGTTCAACTCATGGAATTGATGCAAGTTCTACTTCGGCAAGAAGCACATCAGAATCTCACAATAGTAGCACAGCGTCATTGGAAATAATTCTAAAAGATGATGTTTTTTCAAGCGAGAATTGGCAAGTTCGATTGCTTTCCGGAACAGGTAGTGCATCAAATAATATTGAATTAGATACAAGTGGTGCGATAACATTATGGTTGAAGACATCATCGGCGAATACGAATGCGGAAATTGCAATTGCACTTGATGATAAAGCAGATGGAATGGAATTGTCAAAAAAAATATCAATTAATAATGATGGAAATTGGCATAGATATGGTTTTGAATTTCAAGAGAGCGGATGGTCGAGCTTCGCCGGTGGGAATGGAAGTATAGATGGACCAAGTGTTTCATTAGATGCCATATTTTTTTATGCGGACAACAATTCACCCGATTGGACTATATATATTGATGATGTTGAATATGTTACGAATTTGGAAAATTATATAGATATAAATGTAAAAATATTTTTGGAAGGAGCATATAGATAATAATATGAAAAAAACAATTATAATATTTTTAATTTTGATAACTACTATTTCGTATTCACAAGAGCGGAAAGGAGTTCACCAAATAGAGTGGGAAAAGCATCAAAATGTCGTAGAAGTTTTTCAAAAGAGACAATCGGCAGAAGATATTATTCCTTTGAACAAAACATTATTTGAACAAAAAGCGATGTCAAAAGTTGTATTTGGTTATCTCCCATACTGGGAACGAAGTTCTGCTCCTCAATATTTTCAATATGACATATTGACACATATAGCATTATTTAGTTTTGGAGCATCCCCCACAACTGGTTCACTTTCTAATCCTTCCGGTTGGCCTTGGACTTCAATAATTAATGAAGCTCACAATAACGGAGTGAAAGTAATAATGTGTGTAACACAATTTGATGATAGTAAAATTCATACTATTATAACAGATGCTACAATCAAAAATAATTTTTTCTCAAATGTTAAATCTAAAATAGAGACATATAATTTTGATGGAGTGAATATTGATTTTGAAGGATTATATTATGATGATAGAGAAAATAATATAAATCCGTTTATGCAAGAATTGACAGATTATATTCATACAAATGTGGGAAGCGATCAGGAAATATCTTTTGCGGGACCTGTAGTAAATTGGGGAGGTCATTGGGATTTGGTTGGTCTTGCTAATGCTTGTGATTATATTTTTATTATGGGTTATGCTTTTTGGGGAAATTGGAGTTCTACAACCGGTCCGTCAGCTCCACTTGAAGGTGGAACTTATAATATAAAAAACGCATTAACAAATTCTTCAAATGGATATGGGAGTGTGACTGCAAACAATCCGGAAAAACTCATTCTTGGTTTTCCTTACTATGGTAATAAATGGAAAACTGAAAATCAATATGAAGGTTCCAATACAGAAGAAAATGGTTCGTCAATTTTTTATACCTCGGCAGTAGATAAATGGAATACTTACGGAAAAAAATGGTCGTCAAAATATAAAGTTCCTTGGACTGCTTGGCAAGATGGAACTCAGTGGTATCAAGTATGGTGTGAAGATGATTCCAGTTTAGGGTTAAAATACGATTTTGTAATAGAAAAAAATATTAAAGGCACGGGAATGTGGGCATTGGGTTATGATGGAGATCGTGATGAATTGTGGGATAAATTAAGAGAGAAATTTTATTATATTCCAAATACTGCTCCAATTATTACAGATTTACCTGACACAATTTCTTTTGTAAATGACACTTTGGCAAAAATAAATATTTGGAATTTCGTTTCTGATAATGAAACCTCAACCTCATCATTAGAATTTTTATTTACAAGTTTGAATGATTCTGTTTTTACTGAATATGACCCAGCTTTAGGAATATTAACAATTACTTCTGATACATTATTTAGTGGTGTTGCAAAATTAGAAATTGAAGTAAGCGATGGAGAATTTTCAACAAAAGATACTTTAATAATTTATGTTTCCGTGCCATCAGTTGAAGAAATAATCCCTGAAAAATTTATATTAAGACAGAATTACCCAAATCCATTTAATCCGAAAACAACTATTAAATATGATATTATTAATGATAGCTTTGTGAAGTTAAATATTTATAATTTAAAAGGTGAAAAAGTAAAAACGCTTGTAAATAAAAATCAATTAAAGGGAAAATATTCAATTGAATTTGATGGAAGTAATTTAGCAAGTGGAA
>JAYEHX010000106.1:0-13338 GCA_034659735.1 Fidelibacterota bacterium
TTCAATTTCTGTTCGCTTTCTCATCAATGCGAATTCAGAAAAATATTTTCCGAGATGAACCGTTTTTTTTCCGTATCTTCCATCAAGTGGTGAAATTGATTTCGCCATTCGTTCTTGTAATATTTTATTTTCATTTTTTATTTTACTCAAAACATGTTCTCCTACTTTGGTTTGTCTATTCTTGAGTTTAAGTTAATTTCAACATGGATTAAAAATAATAAAATATTTTCATAAATAAAATAAAAAATATCATATTTTTATTGACATTGGCGAAAAAAATTCGGATATTAGCAGTGTTTGGAAAAAGAGGAGAAGAATAAAATTAAAATCTATTATAATATCGCAGAAATGTGGGGACAATACAAGTGTAAACATCGTTAAAACGGTGTTTTTTTTATATCAATTTTTATATTTAAGGAGTATTCAATGCATAAAACTATTAAACAATTAATTAAACTTCAAGCATTAGACAGCAATTTGAAGTCAATCGATGATAAATTAGGTAATTTACCTGAAGTGGTTAAAACATTAAATTATCAAATTGAGGAAAAAATTGAAGAGAATAAAAAAAATGCAGAAACTATTAAAGAAAATCAATCATTAATTCGAACAAGTGAAGCAATAGTAAGTGATGCTGATGTGAAAGTTGATAAATTTAAAGAACAATTATATCTTGTGACAACAAATCGTGAATATGATGCTCTCACTGCCGAAATAGATTTTTCAAAAAAAGAAGTTGCAACTGCTGAAGATGATATTTTAAATGCAGAAGAAAAAAATGAAGAGTTAACGGAAAAAATTAAAACAACTGATATATATATTGATAAGGCAAAAGAAGAATTAATAAATGCAAAAACTGATTTAGAAAATACAATAAAAAGCACTAAAACAGAAAAAGCAAAATTAGAAAAGGATCGTGAAGAAATTGTTAAGGAAATTCCTAGGAAATATTTGAGCATTTATAAGAGAATTTATAAAGCCAGAAATGGTTTAGCAGTTGTCCCGATTAAACGAGATTCATGTTCAGGTTGTCACAGTCGAATTATTCCACAAAAAAGAGTTGAAATTTATCAAGAGAAAAAGATTTTTGTTTGTGACACATGTAATCGTTTCCTTTATGTAGAAAAAAAGACAGAAGAGTAAAAAATAACAGCATTTCAAAGTTGACAAGATAATCGCCTTATCATTAGGAGGAAAGTCCGAACTTCGCAGAGTATGATGCCGACTAACGATCGGCCGAAGTGATTCGCGGGAAAGTGCCGAAGAAATTAAAACCGCCAAAGTATCTTTTGATACTGGTAAGGGTGAGAAGGCGTGGTAAGAGCACACCGGTCAAATAGTAATATTTGATGCTTGGTAAACCCCATCAGAAGCGAGACAAATAGGAGAAAATATGAAAAATATAAAGTTTTACTCGAACAAATTCTCCGGGTTGTTGCTAAATCTAAATAGTAATATTTAGAGTAGATAAATGATTGTCATTCCGATTCGTCGGAAAACAAAATTCGGCTTATTGTCAACTTTGATTTTTTAAAAGAGATAAACAAAATGAAATGGAAATTCAAAAATTTACAACCGGAAAACATATTAGAACATAGTAAGAAATTAAAAACTTCTTATTTTTTTAGTAATATATTATTATCAAGAGATATTGAAACAGTTGAAGAAATAGAGAGATTTTTTCATCCTGCTGATACTAAATTATATGATCCATTTTTACTTTTGGATATGGATAAATCGGTTAAAAAAATCCACTCACTAATTAATTCCGAAAAAAAATTACTTATTTTTGGCGATTATGATGTCGATGGTGTCACTTCTACTTCATTACTTTATCAATTTTTTTCTAAGTTTTCTAAAAACATTTCTTATTATATTCCCAATAGAGAAACAGAGGGTTACGGATTATCTAAGATAGGAATTGATTATGCGAGTGAAAACAATATATCATTAATTATCACTTGCGATTGTGGAATTAGTAGTGTAGATGAAATTGATTATGCCACTTCAAAAAATATTGAAACGATAGTGACGGATCATCATCAACCGGATAATGTTTTGCCAAATGCTTATTCAATTGTAAATCCTAAAAGAAAAAACGATAAATCTCTTAACAAAGATTTGGCGGGTGTTGGCGTTGCTTATAAATTAATATCTGCCTATTGTCAAAAATATGACATTCCACAAAAGGAAGCCGATGAATTTTTATATTTTGTAGCATTGGGAACCTCGGCCGATATTGTTAAAATGCGAGATGAAAATCGTGTATTAACATTTCGAGGAGTTCAACAAATAAATGAGAGCAATATTGGCGTTGGTTTAGCAGAACTTATTAAAGTGTGTAATTTTAAAAACGAAGATATAAATGTGACAAAAATTGTTTTTAACATTGCTCCACGATTAAACGCATCGGGCAGATTGATGAGTGCCGATAATTCTGTAAATTTATTAATTACTGATGATGTGAGATTTGCTCGTGAAGAAGCGGATACATTAAATGAACTAAATATAAAAAGAAGATCCATCCAAGATGAGGTTTTAGAAAGTGCTCTATTTCAAATTCAAGAAAAATATGGTAATGAGATTCCAAAAATAATTATTTTGAGTAGCGATAAATGGCATCCGGGTGTTGTTGGGATTGTCTCTTCAAAAATCAAAGAAGAATATTATCGTCCGAATTTTTTAATTTCTTTTCGTGATGGATTAGGTAAAGGAAGTGGTCGCAGTATCCGAAAATTTAATTTATATGATTCATTGGCAAATTCTAAAAAATATTTAGAAGGGTTTGGTGGACATTTTTTTGCAGCGGGCTTGGGTATTAAAAAAGAAAATATAAATAATTTTGATTTATCAATTTCTAAATATGCTAATGAAAATATTACTAATGATGATTTAGAAAAATCGTTATTTATTGATGCCGAAGCACGAATCGAAGATATAAATTCTACACTGCTAAAATTTGTTGAAAAGATGCGACCTTATGGTCCGGGAAATATGAGACCGGTATTTTGTATGATAAAAGTTCGCCCATATAAAGCAAGAATTCTAAAGGACAAACATTTAAAATTTATTGTGAAAAGTGACAAATATTCCTTAAATTGCATTGGTTGGAGTATGGCGGATAAGTTTGAAATGGTGATGTCGCCAGATAATGAAATTGATATAGCGTTTGTTGTAGAAATAAACGAATGGAACAATGTAAAAAATATACAATTAGTAATAAAAGATATTAAAAAATGGAGAGAAAATGGGAACGAAAATTAGTGGCTTTGGTTTTTATGTACCGGAAAATATAGTAACGAATTATGATTTGGAAAAAATGTTTGACACTTCCAATGAATGGATTGTGGAGCGAACGGGAATTGAAGAACGAAGATTTATTACACCAAACGAAATGACTACATCAGATTTATCTGTTAATGCAACAAAAAAAGCACTTGAGATGGCAAATATTGATGCAGAAGAGTTGGATTTAATAATTGTGGCAACTATGACTTCGGATTATCTTATTCCCGGCACAGCTGTAATTGTGCAAAAAAAATTGGGTCTCAAAAATATTCCGGCAATAGATATTCGTCAACAATGCAGTGGATTTATTTATGGTTTGGATATGGCAGATTTATATATAAAGTCGGGTAGATACAAGAAGATTTTATTGGTTGGAGCAGAGGTTATTTCGACAGGATTAGACCTTACTGATCGTGGCAGAGATTTGGCAGTATTGTTTGGCGATGGAGCAGGTGCTTTTGTCTTGGAAAATTCACAAGATGGTGCGGATATTGTTGATTCTATAATACATGCTGATGGAAGATATTATAAAGAATTATGGAAAAAATCACCAATGGCGACAAAGATGGGAAGAATTACTGTTGAAGATATTAACACCGGAAAGGTATTTCCACAGATGAATGGAAAAACCGTTTTCAAACATGCTGTAACAAAAATGCCGGCAGTTGTTTTGGAATTGTTGGAAAGAAATAATTTAAAAACAGATGATATTGCACAAATTATTCCACATCAAGCGAATTTACGAATTACACAAATGGTAGCAAAACGACTTGGATTGTCAATGGATAAAGTATATTCAAATATTCACAAATATGGAAACACTACGGCAGGAACAATTCCGATTGCATTCACCGAAGCATTTAATGAGAATAAATTCAAAAGAGGTGATCTTGTAATTTCTGTATCATTTGGTTCCGGATTTACCTGGGGAGCAAATTTAATTAAATTTTAACTTGGAATAAAAATGGATTATTTAAAGAAATTAAAAAAGGATAAAAATTATATTAAGATTTTAACGATTGCATTTATTGTGCTCTTAATAATGGTGATGATTCCACGAGAAAAATCTTATTTATCTTCTTATAAAATTGGTGAAATTACGAGAACTCCTATAATTGCACCTTATGATTTTGATGTACTAAGACCACAAAATGTTTTGGAAAAGGAACGAGCAGAAGCAATAAAAAATGTGACAGCTATTTTTAATAAAAACAATGTTCGCTTGCCTGTCCAAGAAAAAAACATTATTTACTTTTTTGACCTTATTGAATCATTTAATAAATATAATAGTTCCTTTATAGCAAACAAAAAAAAGAAAAACCAATATAAATATTCACCTGATAAATTGATAGCGATAAATAATAAAATCGAAACGGATAGTATTGGAATTCAAAAGATTGGAAAAGAATTTCAAGAAGAATTTATGATAAGTATTGAGGAAGCTCCATTTATAGAATTATATAATTTAAAGTCATCATTAAATTTTAAAAAATTAGAAAAAGAGTTAATAAATACTGCAAACTTTATTTATAAAAGTGGTGTTATTGATATTGCAAAAGATTCAATAAAATCAATTCAAATAGCCATTACGGAAAATGGCGAAGAGATGTTATTTCAGAAAGAAAGTGTATATGACAGAAATAATGCTATGAAAAATGCATCAGAAAACATATCAACAAAATTCGATAATTTAACCCACAATCAAAATACATTAATATCTAAATTATCGGCTCTATTTATTGAACCAAATTTAATTTATGATAGAGAAAGAACCGAGATACGACAAAAAGATGTGTTAAGTAGAATTCCTTTAGTGGATGAAAAAATCTTAAAAAATGAAAAAATCGTTGGTGCAAATACAAGAATTACCAAACATATTTATAGAAAATTACGCTCTTTAAATGAAGCCGAATCCACAAGAATATCACATGCAGACGGAAAAGAAAAGTTTTTTTCTATATTGGGTTCAATATTAATAATTTTAATTATCTATTCATTGTTTCTACTTTTTCTTTTTCAATACAGAATAGATGTATTAAAAAATACAAAATTGTTTTTATTGCTTTCAGTAATTCAAATAACTGTAATATTATTTGGTTTTTTAATTATTAATATACCATTCATAACAATTGTATTGTTTCCAATAATTATTTCATCGATGTTAATAACTATATTTTTTGATGAGCGAATAGCAATTTTTAATTCTGTCATTTTATTGCTTCTTATGTCTTTCGTTTTTGGCAATCATTTCCAATTTATAATAATTCATCTATTACCCGCAATAATCGCAACTTTCTCTGTGAGAAATGTAAGAAATAGAGATCAGATTTTTAGACCAATTGGCTGGGCTTCTCTTGGATATATTATAACCATTGCCGGCTCATATTCCATCAGTATTCTTACTTTTAGTGAAATATTAACAGAAATAACATTTGCATTTGGGAATGTTCTTTTATCTGTTTTAATCACTTATGGATTAGTTCATCTTTTTGAAAAATTATTTGATATTACTACCGACATTACATTATTAGAGTTATCCGACCTCACCAATCCTGTTTTAAAAGAGTTGTCAATAAAAGCTCCGGGAACATTTAACCATTCTCTTGCAGTCGGTGGATTAGCCGATACCGTCGCAACCGAGATTGGAGCAAATAGTTTGTTGGCAAGAGTCGGTTCCTATTATCATGATATTGGGAAAATTCCTAAAGCAGAATATTTTACAGAAAATCAAATGGGAGATGAAAATAAGTTAAATATGTTAAAGCCACGAATGGCAAAAAACATAATAACCAATCATGTGAAAGCAGGTCTTGAAATAGCGAAAAAAAACAAATTACCAAAAAAAATAACGGACTTTATTAGAACTCATCATGGTACAATGACGGTTTCATATTTTTATCAAAAAGCAATAGAAAAAGGTGAATCTGAAAATATTGAGAAGGCGGATTTCCAATATGACGGACCAATCCCATTTACAAAAGAAACCGGAATAGTAATGATAGTTGAAGCTATTGAGGCAGGTGTAAAGTCAATTGAAAAACCCACTCAACAGAATATCGAAAAAATGATTGATAAAATTATTAGTCAAAGAATAATCGAAAAACAATTGGATAATTGCCCATTGACATTTGCAGAAATACAAAAATTAAAAACAACTGTTTTGTCTCAATTGATGAGTATATATAAGAAAAGAATTTCATATCCTTTCGATGAAAAAGTAGAAAAAAAAGAATAAGCATAAAAACTAATATGGAAATAGAAAAACAAGAAATAGAAGTTTATAATGATTTGGAAATAGAATTACCGATAGCTCATATTGCAATTAGAAAAATCATTTTATCAACATTAAATTTCTATAAGAAAACATCTTGTAAAATAAATATAATAGCAGTTGATGATAAAGAATTAAAAAAAATGAAAAATGAGTATTTTAATAAAAATTTATTCACAGATGTAATATCGTTTTTATTAGAGGACTATGAAAATTATATAGAAGGTGAAGTTTATTTGTCACCTACAATTATAAAAAGAAATGCAATTGATTATGAACAATCTTTTATGAATGAATTTGCAAGAGTAGTGATTCACGGTGTTTTACATCTTTTGGGGTTTGAAGACGACACAAAGGAAAGCAAAACAGAGATGACCAATTTAGAAAATAAATTTTTGCGAGAATTAAATTATGATATTTAATACACAATTATTATTGGAATTATTTGGTTTTTTAATTTTAGTTTTATTATCAGGTTTATTCTCAAGCAGTGAAACGGCTTTTTTGAATTCCCAACATGAAGAGTTGAGAAAATTATCAGTTGCAAAAATTAAAAAAGCAGAAATAGTTTTAAAACTATTAGATACGCCTAAATATTTGTTAATTTCAATTTTAGTTGGAAACACTGTTGTAAATATTTCGATTTCTGTTTTATCCGCAAAAATTGCTTATGATATTGCAATAAATTTTTCTATTGGAAAAGTTGGCATTGTTCTTATTCAAATTATTGTATTAACATTTATTATATTAATTTTTGGTGAAATATTCCCAAAAATAATTGCAATTCGTTCATCAATTAAACATAGTTTAAGAATGGGAAGATTTATAAGAATTATTTTCCTTATAGTATTTCCATTAACTTGGCTTTTTTATCATATCACAAATTGGATTAAAACAATTTTTAATTTAGATAGCGAAACAATAATCACTACTGAAGAGGATTTTGATTCACTCGTAGAAATTGGCGAGAATAAAGGAACGATAAGAAAAAAAGAAAAAGACATGATTAAATCCTTAATGAAATTCTCAAACACAATTATTAGAGAAATTATGATTCCAAGACCGGATATACAAGCAATTGATATTGACAAAGGATTAACATACACATTAGATTTTGTTAAGCGACAATCCAATTCCAAGTTCCCGGCTTACAGGGGAAACTTAGACAATGTTCAAGGATTTATTTTTACAAAAGATGCTTTGCCATATATCGATAATGAAAATATCAACATTTCATTGAGTTCAATTATTCGTCCGGTTTTTTATGTTCCCGAAAGCAAAAAAGTATCAAAGATGTTAAGAGAGTTTCAAAATAAAAAAACAAAAATTGCAATAGTTGTAGATGAATTCGGTGGCACGAGCGGAATGATTACACTTGAGGATATATTAGAAGAAATTTTGGGAGAAATTCAAGACGAACATGATAATGAAATTGAGCCGATAAAATATTTCCCCAATGGAAGTGTTTTAGTTAAAGCAAGTATCAATTTGGAAGATTTAGATGAAGAACTATCATTGACTTTTCCAACAGATAAGGATTATAACACATTGGCAGGTTTTGTATTGGATCAGATGAATAAAATTCCTAAGACATTAGATGAATTCAATTATGAAAACCATAAATTTATAGTTAAAAAAATGTCTAAGAGAAGAATTGTAGATGTGGAAATTACGAAGATTGTAAAAGAAAAAACCGAAAAAATAAAAACCTGAATTTGAATAATAATTTTTGATTAATAATTCTCATTTTTTTAATCAAATAATAAATATTGTATATTCAGAAACTATTTATTATATTACTGCGAAAAAAAAAGTGGAAAAAAGGAGATTTTATAATGGGTGTAATGAACAAAATGAGAAATAATATGCAAGTGATACTAATATTTGTTATCTTTGCATTTGTGTTAACAATCATATTCAGTTGGGGTATGGGTGGATTTAAAGGAAAGCAATCCGGAAATAATATTGGAAAAATTGATGGTTTTGAAATTACTACAACACAGTATTTTAATGCGTTAAACGAACAGAAAAAAAGATATCGTGAACAAAAAGGCGAAGATTTATCTTTACAAGAAATAGAACAGATAAAAACAAGAGTTTGGGAATCTATAGTCAGTGAAGTACTTTGGCAACAAGAAATTGAAAATCAAGGTTTGATGGCAAATAGTGATGAAATATATTTTTATTTAGAAAATAATCCACCTGAATTTTTGAGAGAACATGAGACATTTCAGACAGATGGAACTTTTGATATGGCAAAATATCTAAACGCACTTCAAAATCCACAAGGCGACGAATGGATTCCAGTGGAAAATTATGCAAGATCAACAATTCCATATATTAAATTAAATAATTATATTTCAACAACTATTGCAGTAAGTGGAAAAGATGCTTTAGAAGAATATTCTCACAAAAATACTAAATATAATATTAGTTATTTACTTATAAAGAATGATTTTTTTAGAGATGATTCTATTGAAATAAGTGATAACAAAATCAGTAAATATTATAAAAACAATAAAGATGATAAATATCTCGTGCCAGCAAAAAGAGTAATTCAATATAAAGTTTGGAATGTGGTTCCCTCAAAAGATGATTCCACATTGTTAACAAGAGATATTGAAGATGTAAAATTGAGATTTAAAGAAGGCGAAAAGTTTACGGATTTAGCAAGAATGTTTTCGCAAGGTCCATCGGCTAATCAAGGTGGCGACTTGGGATATATTGAAAAAGGAATGATGGTTCCTGCATTTGAAAAAGTTGCTTTTAGTGCACCTTTAAATAAAATTATTGGTCCGGTAAAAACTCGCTTTGGCCAACATTTGATTTTAGTGACGGACAAAAAAATTGAAGATGGAAAAACAAAAATTAAAACAGCACACATACTTTTTAAATTAACTGCTGGTCCTTCTACAATTGATAATTTAATAAGTAAGGCAAATATATTCAGTGGCGATGCAATTGATTTTGGTTTTGAAAAGGCATTATTGGAACATAAATTTAGTGCCGATACAACAAAAAACGGCTTTACGGAAGAATCGTTTTTCTTTAGAGAAATTGGTTATTTCCCATATTTATCACGATGGGCATTTAAAAGTCCAGTTGGTGAAATTAGTAAACCTATTCAACTTGAAGATAAAATAGTTGTTGCTCAGATATTAGAAGACCTACCTGAATCTTATAAACCAATAGAAAAGGTAAAAAAATCAATTATTAAAGAACTTAAAAAAGAAGCGGAATATGAATTATCAAAGAAATTCGCAAATGAAATTTATAATGACATTACTTCAAACGAAAATGATTTAAAATTATTTTCAGCAACAAATGATAAAGTTGAATGGTATGAAAACACAAGTTTTTCATTGGATAATCCTCCAATGCAATATTTAAACAATGAGATTTTTGCAAATGTGATTCCTGTAATAAATGATGGAACAATAACTCCACCTATCAAAGTTTACAACGGATATTGTATAATTAAAAAAATTAGTTCAAATATTAATACAACAGAATTTGATATTATAAAAACAGAAAAAATGGTTCAACTTCTGAGAATAAAACAAAATGAAGAAGCGGAGACATGGCGAAAATATTTGAAAGAAGAAGCTGAAATTAAAGATTATCGTTCTGATTATTTTTAAATAAATTTGCAAATTGATTGAATATAAAAGCAGTGATTTTTTTTCACTGCTTTTTTATTTTGGAATAATTTTTGAAACACCCCGAAAATTCAAGATAAATAAAATATTCTAATTATATTTTTATTAATTTAACGATTTATGGAATACATCAACCCCCGATACGCTTCGCTACGGGGCAGGCGTGTTGATGTGTAGAAATGTCGGAGACATTTCTTTATTTATAAAAATCTTCGATTTTTTTGCATTAACACGCATGCCCCGTAACTAAGCGTATCGGGGGTTAATGCACTCCAAAAAACCAATCAATTAATAAAATAAATTATTATGATAATATTAAAAACAATTTAAAAATATTATTTATGTAAGATATTATGTTATCGATAGTTATACAAGTTATCCTCGTTTTTATCGGGGTGTTTCAAATTTTGGAATAATTTCTATTGAAGTAAGATTATTATTATTGTAAATTATATTATGAGTCAAAAACAAAAAACCGCATCATTTTATACACTCGGTTGCAAATTAAATCAATCAGAAACGAGTTCAATAGAAAATGAATTCCAACAAAATAATTTTACAATTGTTCCATTTGGAAATGAATCTGATTTTACGATAATCAACACTTGCACGGTAACAAATAGAGCTTCAAAAAAGAGTCGCAATATAATTAGGCAAGCGAAAAAATATTCTCCTAATGGAAAGGTAATTGCTGTTGGATGTTATTCGCAAGTCGATTGGAAAAAATTAAAAACAATTTCTGAAATCGATTTAATTCTTGGCAATAAAGAGAAATTCCAGATTTTAGATTTGATAGATAATGATGAAAAAAAAATTGAAAATAGAGTCGTAGTTGACACAATAAAAAATGACGAATATTTCAAAGAGGAATTTACCAGCACAACAGAGAGAACAAGAGCAATTTTAAAAGTCCAAACCGGCTGTGATAAATTTTGCACCTATTGCATTGTTCCTTATGCTCGCGGGTTGCCTGTTAGCAGAAATTTTAATGATTCGATTAATGAAGCGAGAGAACTTGTAAAAAAAGGGTTTAAAGAAATTGTTTTAACCGGAATTGATATTGGCTCTTACTCTTTTGAAAATAAAAGATTGATTGATTTATTGAGTGAAATTGAAAAAATTCATGGCATAAAGAGAGTTAGAATTTCATCTATAGAATTAAAATCGCTTTCGGATAAATTGATTTTACATATCGCAAAGTCAAAAATTATTGCTTCACATTTTCACTTATCTTTGCAATCGGGCTCAGATGAAATTCTACAAAAAATGAGACGAAGATATTCAGCGAAAGAATTTTTGAACAAAGTAAATTTTATAAAAAAACATATTCCCAATGTATCACTTGGAACTGATGTGATTGTCGGATTTCCGGGAGAGACAGAAAAATTGTTTCAAGAAACTTATGATTTTATTGAACAAATTGGATTCAATAATTTACATATTTTTAGATATTCAAGAAAAGATGGAACTCCTGCCTCTCAAATGCCAAATCAAGTTGATGAAAAAATAAAAAAAGAACGAAGTAAAAAATTAAGCAATTTAGAAACAAAACTTAAAACTAAATATATGCAAAAATTTATTGGACAAACTGTTTCTGTTTTGTGGGAAAAATATGATGGAAAATTTTTGACAGGATTAAGTGAACACTATATTAAGGTTAAGGTTAAGGTTGAGATAAAAAGTAAAAAAACATTCGTGAATGAGTTTACAAATGTTTATATTATAGGTAAGAATGATGACTATTTAGAAGGCAAAATCGAGTAATGAAAAATTATTATATTGGAATCGCCGGCAATATTGGTGTTGGAAAAACGACATTTACTGAAATGCTTTGTGAAAAACATAACTGGGACCCTCATTATGAAGTTGTAATTGATAATCCATATTTAAAAGATTTTTATAAAGATATGAACCGATGGAGTTTCCATTTACAGATTTTTTTCTTATCAAAAAGATTTCAAGTTCAAAAGAAAATTTCATCACTGACAAATACAATTGTGCAAGATAGAACCATTTATGAAGATGCAAGAATTTTCGCAAGAAGTATTTATGAAATTGGGAATATGCCAAAAAGAGATTGGGAAAATTATAACGAACTTTTTAATGAGATGACTTCCTATTTGAAAAAGCCGGATTTGATTGTATATCTAAAAGCTTCGACAGATACTCTGATTGATCATATAGAATCTCGAGGAAGAGATTACGAAAAAAATATCGATTTGGAGTATTTACATTTATTGAATATTCACTATGATAGATGGATAAATGATTTAGAAAAAACAGGAAAAATTGATACGATGACGGTTGACATGAATACAAACGATATAATTGATGACCATAGTTTTAGAGAAAATATATTTAATAAAGTTTATAATAAGTTAAAATAAAAAAATGGAGGATGAAATGAAAATCACAAAAGTTGAGAAAAGTGGAATATCAAATATCGATTTTGATAATTTGGCTTTTGGACAAAAATTTATTGACCATATGTACATTCAAGATTATGAAAATGGTAAATGGAGTGAACCTGAAATTATCCCTTTTAAAAGAATGCCAATGAGTCCGGCAAATATTACATTACATTATGGACAGGCAATTTTTGAAGGAATGAAAGCATTCAAAGGTGTTGATGGAAAAATTCGTCTATTTCGCCCGAAAGATAATATCGCTCGTTTCAATCGTTCGGCAAAAAGAATGGCAATGGCACAAGTTAATGAAGATGATTTTATGAATGGTCTATTGGAATTGGTAAAACTTGATCAAGATTTTATTCCTACAGGAATTGGAGAATCGCTTTATCTTCGTCCATTTATGATTGCAACTGATGAAGCATTGGGATTAAAAGCTTCTGACAAATATAGATTCATGATAATTGCAACTCCTGTTGGTCCATATTTTTCTGAAGGATTGAAACCAATAAAAATAAAAGTAGAAACAGAATTTATTCGTGTTGCCGAAGGTGGCTTAGGCGAAGTAAAGGCAGCCGCGAATTATGCTTCAAGTGTATATGCAACAAAATTGGCAAAAGAACAGGGGTTTTCACAGGTCTTGTGGCTTGATGGAAAAGAGAGAAAATATGTTGATGAAGTTGGTGCAATGAATATTATGTTTGTTATAGAT
>JAYEHX010000107.1:0-3248 GCA_034659735.1 Fidelibacterota bacterium
ATTTTAAATGGCTCTATGTATGGTAATTTCATATTTCCCTTATTTAGTTTTTATATTAATCACTTCACAAAGTTAATGTTTTTTTGTTTCAATTCAAATTATTTTACCATTATTTTTTATCAATATTTTTCTTGCATAATAAAGAAAAATATGTTATACTATAATCTATTGAAAAATGACGCGGAGTGGAGCAGTTGGTAGCTCGTTGGGCTCATAACCCAAAGGTCAGAGGTTCGAATCCTTTCTCCGCTACTAAAACGAAAGGTCTCAAATTGGGACCTTTTGTAATTTTATGCCGTTTTTTTTGGATTTTTCTAAACAATAAAATAATTAATATAAAAAATATAACATAGTTGCAACGATAAAAGGTATAGAAATATTATCATCAATTATTGGAATTATTCCTTCTCCGATTGATGCGGTAGTGATAATTATAAGTGCAATCCAAAAATTAATTTCCGGTAAAAAAACAAATAGAACAAGCATTCCAACAATTATAAATGCGACAGAACCTTCTATAGAATATTGTTTATACCATTTATGTTTTCCAAAATTGATGCCAATAATTGCAGCCGCCGTATCGCTGAAAGACAAAACTATGCAAGCGGGAACCGCGATTTCAATGGGAAAAATAAACAATACAAGAGAGAATGTAATTAACAACCATGATGCTCCGGTCAATCGTTGCTTTTGAATTTCAGAATGCCTCATACTATGCGATGATAAAAACACAAATAAATTATGCAATATATCTGAATATTTGCGAATATAATCAATTATTACAAATGAGATAGTTCCAATTCCAAAAGCCAATAGCAGTATGTTAAAAATATTTTCTCCCCAATAATTATACACCATCAAAAAAATAAGTGGTACTAATGAAGAGCAGGTATGCACAATTTTTCTGTTTATTTCATTTTTATTCATAATTCTCTGTATTTAAAAGTCAGAAGAAAATTTGCTAATAACAAGATTTATTGTTTTTCTGGAATACAACTTTGTTTCTGCTGAAATTGATTGAGACAAGACCGTGTTTTCTAATAATTCATTTCGTTCAATTTCTGATATAGTGCCGATTTCTAATCCTGCATTTTTGATTTTTTTTATTGCTTCTTTTTTACTTAAATTCACAACATCTGGAACTGTCCAAACAGAAAGCCCTAAACTCACTTTCAATTGAACGGATGTTTGCGGTAATACTTTTTCGCCGGGTTTGACAGATTGCCAATAAACTACATTTCTTGGTTTATTGGAATATCCGTAATAGAAAGTGTCGATTACCATTCGCTGATTTTCTAAAGTTATTTGTGAACTTCTTAATGTGTGCCCAATCAAATTTGGAAACGGTATTTTTTGCCCCGCCGTGCTTACATCCAAATAAACTCTTCGATTCATTTTTACTTTTGAGCCGGCTGTTGGTCTTTGACTTAAAACTGTAAATGGTTCTTTGTTCCAAGCCATTCTCATCTTTCCTCTCATCGGAATAAAGTTTTCCCTTCGTAATAATGACGATGCTTTTTCCCAAGACAATCCGGTCACATCAAGCAATATTCTTTCGTTGCCTCTTTTTTCTATCGCAGGCATAACTATAAAATTTATTATTAAAACAGAAATTATTGAAACAACAAAAAATACACTCAAAAATAATGTGGTTTTTATAAATTTTTCTTTTAGTTTTTGCAAACTCATATTTTACTTTCCTTTTTCATATTCGCAATTTAACACTTTTCTATCAAAACTGCAAATGAACCTTCACAAAAATGTAAATGTGGCAACGAAACAATTGCACCTTTCTCATCAATTAACTCTTTTGGAATATTTGTTCCAATTGCTTTCTGAATTTTGAAATCTGAATTTTGTTTTAGAAATTCATTGACAATATTCCAATTTTCATCATTGCCGATTGTACAAGTGCTGTAAATAATTGCTCCACCATCGTCAACGAATTTTGCAACATTATTTAGAATATTTTTTTGAATATTTATCAATTTGGAAATATCGCTCTCGTTTGTTCTCCATCTCAAATCCGGTTTTTTTCGTATCACACCCAATCCTGAACACGGAGCATCTATCAAAAAATGTGTCGCTTTTTGGAATTCATAATTTTCTGCATCAGCAACTGAATAATTTATTTTTGTAAGCCCCAATCTTTTAGCATTTTCTTTAGTTTTTTCTAATCTGAATTTATCTAAATCATAAGCAGAAAGTGGAATTTTATCCGACATATTTTCTCTAAGATAAAAAAGCTTTCCACCCGGAGCAGAACAGACATCAATTACACTTTGAGGATTATCTTGAAGCAATAATTTCGCCGGAAAAGTTGTTGATACATCTTGAATTGTAATCCAGCCATCTGTAAAAAACGAATGATTTAATAACTGTTGAAACGAACTTATTTCAATAAAATTTTCATCATATATGTTTTCATTTTTATAAATTTTTAACAGTTGTAATTCCTGAATAATTTCATCTCGTTTATCAATTTTTACAATTCTTATCATTCTGTTTGGTTCTTTATTGAATGTTTGTAGAAGCGATTCTGTATCGTTTTTGAAATCTGTTTGTAATTTTTTAACCAACCATTTTGGGAAACTGTATTTTATATCTAATGGAATTTTCGAATCATTTTTAAATCTCTCAAACTCGCCTGACTCTCTAAACTTAATCACCTTTCGGAAAATTGCATTTACAAATCCGGCTGATCTTTTTTCTATCGTTTTCGCTATCTCCACAAGCGAATGAACCGTTGCATAATTTTTTGAACTATTTAAAAACAGCAACTCATATACACCAATATAGAGTAGTAATTTTGTTTTTAATTTAGGAGATTTTTTGTAAAACATTTTTAGAATATACTCTATTTGGTAGTGCCATACGATAACGCCAAAAATAATTTTAGATATAAATCGTTTTTCATTATCTTTGAAATTTGTCTTTTCAAACGATAAAATATGTTCAATATATTTGTCGGTTGAGAACCATGTTTTTAATATTTTATAAATAAATAATCGTTGTTCATTCATCTTTTATTCTCTCAATTTTGCTAATATCAAATCCGTTCATAAAATCAACAGAGTCCATTTTTCGTTTTCCCGCCTGTTGTATTTTTGTTGGTAAAATCATCCCATCTTTGCATCCAATTCCAAATTGCTTTTTACTAATTTTTTTGACTTCTCCAACAGTCACATCTGAATATGTCTCAAAATCTGCATCAATGATTTTCAATCTATTTTCATCTAAAAAAGTAT
>JAYEHX010000108.1:0-3238 GCA_034659735.1 Fidelibacterota bacterium
TTTCAAACAATTTTCTCTCTGTTAAAGCAAATATCATATCAGATAATTTTGAAATTCTTTCTGGCGGAATTAATCTCCTAAATCTGCTTCTTTCCGTCATTTTTTCTTTTGAAAACAATTTGTTTAAAATAACATTCAAAGATTCAAATGGTTCTGGCAAGTCGTTACTTTTTATTAAATTAGGTGTAACAATTTCCTCTGAAACCAAAGCACTTGTTAGTTGTGAAAAGTTTATGATTAAATCGTTAGAAATATCTAAGTTTTTTTTAAATTTATCATATTCTAAATTTGTTAATATTCGATAAATTTCATTATAAATAAAAATAAATTTTTCTTTCTCTACATTTAATTCTTTTAACCGTTGTGTTCTTGTATTTTTAATTCCAATATATTTTTTCTGTAATTGTTTAATTTCATTTATTATAGATGACGCTTTTTGATTTGAATTCAATAAGTTTAGTAATAGTTCTTTTTGTGCACCACTAAATTTGTATTTATCATTATCAAAAAATGGCATTGCTTCTCTAAAACAAGTAAAACTTTTTAGGTTTGGTAATTGCAGATCAATATCTTTTTTTGATAGAAATATATTTCTTATTCTAAAACACCGACCTTGGAATTCTCTTGTTATATAACTTTTTTGTAAAATATTTTTATTACTTTCTGATTTGCCATAAATCTGTCTATAAAGATTATGGGGTGGAACATTTAATTTTTCAATTTGTGATTTTAAAATGTCGCCAATATCCCACATAATTTTTAGAGATTGGTTGGCTGAAATAGTAGATTTATTACCAACATAATTATTATAATGTGGAGTTATTTCTTTTATGATTGTATTTATTGTATTTGAATTAATCATTTTCACCTAAATCCGAAAGGTTTTCACCAATTAATGGGCTTAACATTTTTTCCAACTGATAAATTGAATCCGTTAGATCAACAAACATCCATTTATCATATTCAGGTTGACCCATTTTATTATGAAACATATCCTTGTAATGAACGGTCATCTCACCTGACAAATATGTTAGCATTCGTTGACCAATTTTATGGGACTTTGTCCTGGATTTCTGTATCCTGTTTTGAAAGTCTGGATGTTGCTTAAATATCTCAATAGTATCACCAGATAATATTGACCTTTGTTCAATTATTTCTCCAGTTCTTGGTGATTTAATTTTATTTGGAGGGCGATCCACAATTCTCACATTAAAACCACTTTTTCTTGTTTTTCTCCCTTTTGAACTAGAGTCTTCATATGGATTGTCAGACTCTTGGTTTTTTGGTGCGTCTCCTGGAGAATTATCTGCTGGAATATTGCCACTTTCACCATCGGGGCCGATACCTTCACCTTCATTTTCACCAATACCATTACCAGAACCACCTCCTTGTCCTTCATTTCTGTCTTTACCGCCAAAACCTTCTACTAACTCTTGCCCAGAGGCACCATCAACTAATGGAATTTCATTACCGGTAATTATATCAGTTCGATACTTTAATATTTTAGTATCTAACTTTGCTAAACTTGATAATGCTTTATTTAGTTCATTTTCTAAATGATGATAATGTCTTTCTTCATCGGCCTTGTTTATTTTTTCAATTAAATCTTGAATAAGACTTTCTATGTCAATCAAGTAGGAAAATAGTGCTTTGGATTTATCATTATTCCTAAAATCATTTCTCGCAATTGTTGGATCTAAAAAATCCTGAATATCTATATAGCCTGTAACATTAGGGTGATTCCAAATAACTTGTTTGTTTTCCGATTTAAAAGATCTCAAATCTTTTATTTCAGCGATCCTTCTTCCCTTTGTAATTATGACTGGTCTTTTATTGATATCTTCTCCATCGGTGATTTTAATAAAAACTTTTAATGGATTTGAGATATTAAATGTTTTAATTGCTCCACCCCGTCCAGGAACCTTTAATTCGTTCAAAAAATCGCTATAAATTTCACCTGTGAATGAATCATAATTAAATGAACCACAACGTGCAAATGGATTCCCATTGGAAATTAATGACACATTTATATTTGCTCTTGATAGCAATAATTCAAAATGTTTTTCTATTTCTGATTGCAGTTTTGATAAATCAATATCTCTCCAGTATGTATTTTTAATATTTGTGAGAGTTACTTTTGTGCCACTTTTGTATTCAAACAAGTGTCTTTCACATTCTATTGGTGGAATAAATTTTACATCTTCGATATGATCGGTGTTTAAAATATCCCGATTCAATTTTACAATTTGTGGTGGATTGTTTTCAACTTTTGAAATAATCTCAATATCTTTACAAATTGCCATAAAAGAGTAAATTCCATAACCGAATTGACCGTTTGTCCAAGGTTGCTCTTTTTTATCTGAATTACCTATCTCTTTTATAATTCTTAATAATCCACTCGAATCCATCCCAGTGCAATTATCCGTGATTGTAATTTTACCATTCCCATAATTGGATCCCGCATATTCAACTTTGATGTCAATTGATTTTGAATATATTTCTTCATCTTGATTTAAAAAGTTTTCAGCACTATCAATTGAATTATCTATATATTCCATAAAAACACGGTTTGTGTCATTATATAAAGAGGCGATATTTCCAAGAATTCTCGGTGAAATATGTGGTGATATTAGTTCAGCATTATTCATATTTTTCTCATGTAATTTTTAGGCAACCCAACCGGCGACAATGGAGCGAAGCGGAATTGCCGTCCAGTGCAGTGCTTTGTTATGCACATTTGGTTATGCGGTACGTTAAGCATCTCTATCTTCCCTGAGATAAATTTTCATCTCTTTATAATTTATACCGAAATATCCTAATAAATCTATTATGTAATTTTTTATATGATTGGCAGATAAATTCACTTCCACATAAAAATCTAAACCAAATCTTTTACCTATTCTTAATTCATCTTTTTTTCTTGAAAAAAGGGGAATCCCATGCTTGCTAATAAATCTTTTTTCTTCTGGTAATTTTGAAAAATGTTGAGGGTCATACGCCTTAAGTTCTTTCAATACTTGGAAATAGAGATTCCTCCATGTTTTCAATCCCTTATATGCTGAGTCCTGGAGAAGAAATCCGTATGGTCGTTTGTATGTAAAATTATCATCTAATGTATGAGGGATGGAATCATCTAGTTCTTTGACAATACGTTTATTTTTCTTATCCTGCGTAATTTCCTTTTCTACATCATCTTCTTCTGGATTGATGGAAAAATATTTTTTTATTTGAAATTCAA
>JAYEHX010000109.1:0-13220 GCA_034659735.1 Fidelibacterota bacterium
TAAAATTACAAATAGTTTTGAAATATAAAAAAGGAGAACAGATGAAGAAATTAACAATAATTTTATTAATTACAATATCATTCATAGTGATGAATTGTAGCAAAAAAGGAGACGATTTGGATTTTAAAACATTAACAGCAGAAGAGATTGAACAAGTAAAAGAGACAGTAAAAAACACACCAATTGAACCAGTGGAAGAAAATGAATATGCAATAATCGAAACAAAATTTGGTAAAATGACTGTAGAATTTTATACAGAAGTAGCACCAAATCACTGTGCAAATTTCAAACGATTGGCAAATGCCGGATATTTATCAGGAACAACTTTTCACAGAGTAATTCCTGGATTTGTGATTCAGGGTGGCGATATAAATTCTCGCGATGATAATAAAGCAAATGACGGAATGGGCGGACCAGGATATACTGTTGATGCAGAATTCAATAAAATCCATCACGAAAAAGGTATTCTATCTATGGCAAGAGCTCAAGACCCAAATAGTGCAGGTTCACAATTTTTTATCTGTGCCGGTGATGTTGGCCAATTGGATAATCAATATACAGTATTCGGAAAAGTAGTAGATGGATTAGATATAATTGATTCAATAGTTAATGTTCCAAGAAATGGACGAGACAATCCAGATGAATCTGTTTATATGAAAGTGAAAATGGTGAAAAAATAATTTGGGAACATTAATTTCTAATAATAAAATGTTAAAATCAATATTTAGAAAACTCGGAATTGGTAAAAGACCAAAAATCGGATTGGCACTCGGTGGCGGTGGTGCTCGCGGATTATCACATATTGGAGTAATTGAAGTTTTAGAAAAAAATAATATACCAATTGATTACATTTCCGGATGTTCAATCGGCTCAATGGTTGGTGCAATATATTCTCATAATCCGAACATTGATTATTTAAAAAATAAATTTTCAAACATGATAGAATCACCTGAATTCCAAAATCTCGGTTTAGATAATTTATCAAGCAATAATTCGTCTGATTCAACATTTATTCAACAATTCACAAAAATAATTTCAGAAAAAATTATTTTAAAATTACAAAAAGAACGAATGGGTGTACTTTCTGCAGATAAATTTAGAAAAGCTATAGATGTTTTTTTAGATGGAATCACTTTTGAAAATAGTAAAATTCCCTTTGGTGTGTTGACCGGAAATTTAAATACGGGCAAAGGTGATTTCTATACAAAGGGTGATATAGTTCAAGCAGTTCAAGCAAGTTCAAGTATTCCGGGTTGGGTGGAGCCGGTTTTGATTGATAATGATTTACACACAGATGGAATGATTTCTACACTTATTCCAATAAAAGAAATTCGTGAAATGGGTGCTGATATAGTAATTGCAGTGGATGTGACAAATAGAGATTTATCGAAAAGAAATTTAATTTCATCCATAGATATTATTGAAAAAGCGAATCAAATTATTAAAAATAATGCAACAGATTTAATTTTAGAAAAAGCAGATATTATTATTCGTCCTAATACAAAGGGTTGGGAATGGTACGAATATTCTCATATTGATGACATGATTATAGAAGGAAAAAAATCAGCTAATTTAAAAATTAATGAATTGAAAAACATAATAATCTAATTTTTTTAAAATATAATAAAAAAAACTTTGGAATATTAAAAAAAATTTATTATCTTACTGGTAGAAAAAAAAGGAGTGTTTGTATGAAAAATTTGATTAAGGTTTTACTGGTTCTCTCATTGATAATCTTGGTTATCGGGTGTGGAAGTAAAGAAACAGTAAAAGAAGAACCTGTAAAAAAAGAAGTAGTAAAAAAAGAAGTAGAAGAAGAAGTAGCAAAACCGGCAGAAACTGAAACAGAAGAAGCAGTAAAAGAAGAAGTCGAGGTAAAAACAGAACCGGAACCAGAATTACCTGACAGTGTGACAATTATGTATATGATACAGCCAAATGACTGGTTATCAAAAATCGCTAAAAAAGAGTATGGCGAAATTATGATGTGGAGATCAATATGGAAATGGAATCGTGAAGCAATTGGCGACAATCCTGATTTAATTTATCCGTATAAAGAACTTGATTTACAAAAACCTAGAGAAGAGGCAGAAGAAGTTAGTTATGAATTAGTTGACTATACTGTTAAACAAGGTGAAACACTTTGGTCTATAGCAAAGTCAGAATATGGTAACAATCTTTCTTGGATAGTAATTTTAAGAGATAACTATGATGCAATTGGTGATAATCAAGATGCAATCGCACCGGGAACTATATTAAAATTAAGAACAAAATTATATTAAAATTTTAGTATAATTAGTTAGAATAAAAAACCTCTGATTTTTCAGAGGTTTTTTTATTTTTTTTTAAAAATATCGTTAATTCAAATACTTCTTATATAATATTTACCGGGTAATTGTTTTACATACCCTTTCATTTCAAGATTTAATAGAGAATTCATAGTTTCTAAATGACTACATTCAGATTTGAAAACAATATCATCAACATGCATTGCATCTTTAGTAAGAGTTTTAATAATTTTCTTTTCAACATCTGTCATTTGAACATTCTGAGCATTTTCATCAACCCAATTTATCTGTTTTTCTAACTTTTTCTGTATTTGTGGAAACTCTGATATTATATCTTCAAAAGATTCAACTAATTTTGCACCTGTTTTCAATAATCGATGGCATCCTTTATGACGAGAATTTAATATATTTCCCGGAATTGCAAAAACTTCTCTATTCTGAGTATTTGCATTATAAGCAGTTATCAAAGCACCGCTTTTATCTCCAGCTTGTGTGACAACAACTCCCCTACTCAAACCGGCGATAATTCTATTTCGCATAACAAAATTTCCAGGCACCATTTTTTTTCCAATCAAAAATTCAGATATTACAGCACCGTTTTGAATAATCTTCTTCATTAACGATCTATTTTCCGCCGGATATATCGTATCTAAAGATGTACCTAAAACTGCAATTGTTCTTGAGTTCTTATTTATAGCAGAATAATGTGCAATCGAGTCAATTCCCCTTGCCATTCCACTAATAATTGTAATCTTTTTCTCTGCAATACTTTCTGAAATTTCCTTTGTGATTCGCTTTCCATATTCATCAGGATGTCGATTGCCAACAACGGCTAATGAAAATTTATCATCTTTACTTAATTCACCATAATAAAATAGCAAAATCGGCGGATCAAAAATAAATTTCAATATTTCAGGATAATCATCATCCCAATATGTTACTATTTTTGCTTTAGAATATTTTAACCAATCTAACTGAATTTCTACACATTTTTCGTAAGAATGTGAAGTAATCTGTTTTGTTATTGCTTGATTTACTCTGGGAATTTTTATCAATTCATTAGAATCTGCTTCTAATATTTTCCTTGGACTACCAAATTTTGACAACAATTGAAAATATGTCTTTGGTCCAATACCGTCAATGCACAATAATGATAATATGTCTTTTATAGGAAACAAATAATTATAAATATTTTTTAATTTTATTTACCAATTTATCTAAATTTTTTCTCGCAACAGATGAAAAATAAACTATTTCTTTTTCTAATTTCTCTGAGTTTTTAATTTTAACTTTTTCTATTTCATTTACAGAATCTATTTTGGAAACACATAAAATTCTTGGTTTATATTTCATCTCCGAACTAAATTCGTTTAATTCGTTATTTAATATCTCATACTGTTTAAATATATCTTCTTCATTTACATCTACTAAAAATAACAAAATTTTCGTTCTCTCAACATGTCGTAAAAATTGATCCCCGAGCCCTTTTCCATGACTCGCTCCTTTTATAAGTCCCGGAATATCCGCCATTACAAATGATTTATATGCTCCATATTTCACAATTCCTAAATTTGGAATTAAAGTAGTAAATGGATAACTGGCAATTTTGGGTTTTGCAGTCGATAATACAGATAATAAAGTACTTTTCCCCGCATTTGGAAACCCAACTAATCCAACATCGGCTAACACTTTTAACTCAAAATCTAAATTCCTCACCTCACCTTTTCTACCATCTTTCGCAAATCTTGGTGCTTGATTAGTAGGAGTCGCAAAATGTTGATTTCCCCATCCGCCTTTTCCACCATATAGAATTATTATTTTTTCATTATTTGTAGTAATATCTTCGATAATTTCTTTTGAATCAGAATCTCTAATTACAGTACCTAATGGAACTTTAATAATAATATTTTTACCATCTTTTCCTGATTTATTTGAACTTTGCCCCGGTTTGCCATTTTCCGCTTTATATATTCTATTATATCTAATATCTTGCAATGTAGATAATTGAGAATCACCAACAATAATTACATTACCACCCTTACCACCATCACCGCCATTGGGTCCACCTTTTGCAATAAATTTTTCTCTACGAAATGAAACAATACCATCACCACCTCTTCCGGAATGAACAGTAACCTGTGTAAAATCTATAAATTTCATTATTTATTCTCTCTTTTCTTCTTTTGTAACTTTTTAGTTTTTGAACTATTTTTTGATTGGCTGTTAATAGTTTTTTTATCATTTTTTGTTTTTTTCTTATAATCATTTACATAAAAACCTGAACCTTTAAAAACAACGCCACCTCCTAAAATCAATTTCTTTACTTTTCCCTTACATTTGGGGCATATTGTAATCGGCTTATCAGAAAAACTCTGAAATTCATCAAATTCGTAGTCACATTTTTCGCATCTATAAGTATATTTTGGCATTTACAATTTTATCCTTTTCTATTTTGATTGTAACGCTGCAATAGCAGTTAAATTTACAATATCGCTTACACTACAACCTCTTGAAAGATCATGCATCGGTTTATTAAGACCTTGTAAAATTGGACCAACTGCTTCATATCCACCCAATCTTTGAACCAACTTATAACCAATATTTGCAGAATTCAAATCAGGAAAAATTAAAACATTTGCCTTTCCGGCAACTTCACTTCCCGGTGCTTTCTTTTTTCCAACAGCTTCTACAATGGCAGCATCCGCTTGTAATTCACCATCAATCTTCAAATCAGGATATCTTTCTTTCGCAATTTTAACAGCTTCTTGCACCTTTTCCACTAATGGATGATTCGTACTTCCTTTGGTAGCAAAACTCAACATTGCAACTATCGGTTCCACATCGAAAACATTTTTATGTGTCTTCGCAGTAATATATGCCATTTCCGCTAAATTTTCACTTGTAGGTTCAGGAATAACTGCACAATCCGCAAACGAATAAATCTTCGATTCGTCGGGTGAAAACATCAACAAATCACTTGACATCGATGAAATTTCTGCTTCCATTTTTACAATTCGTAAACCGGCTTTCAATACATGCGAAGTCGGATTTAATGCACCACTAATACAAATATCCGCCTCATTATTTTTAAGCATCATTGCAGAATAAAATGTAGAATCTTTCATTGTAGAAATTGCATCTTCTTTTGTAATCCCTTTCTTCTTTCGCAATTCCATATATTCATCTACATAATTATTAAAATTTGATGACTTCTCAGGAACTATAAAATTTACATTGCTCAATGAAATATTCTTATTGTTTTTCGCATTATTCACCTCTTCTTCACTTCCTAAAAATGTGACTCTTGCTATGTTTAAATTACTAATTTCCGCTCCTGCTTTGAGAACTCTTTCATCTGCAGATTCCGGTAAAAGCAAATGTACATCTGTTTCTTTTATAGCTCGTTCCCTCAAAATCTCTAATATTTTTAACATTTAATTTTCTCCTTTATTTTTTTATTTACAAAATCTGAAACAAACTTTGAAATATCAGCACCCAATGATGCTACCTCTTTTACCAATGACGAACTTAAATATGTGTATTCCTCACTCGGCATTAAAAATACAGTTTCAATATTTTTATTAATTTTCCTATTCATTAATGCCATTTGAAATTCACTTTCAAAATCCGATATAGCTCTTAATCCTCTTATTAAAACGAACGAATCCATCTTATTACAATAGTCAATTAATAATCCGGAAAAAGTATCAACTACAACATTATCAATATCTTTTACAGAATTCTTAATCATATCCATCCTTTCAGATTCTGTAAACATTGTTTCTTTCTTTGAGTTTAATGCAACCGAAACGATTAATTTATCAACAATTTTACTTGCTCTTTTTATAACATCCATATGCCCATTTGTTATTGGATCAAAAGTCCCCGGATAAATTGCTATTTTTTCAGCTCTATTTTTTTCCATAAATCCACACTCCTGTTTCACCAAATTTTTTCTCTTTTATTAATTTCAAATAATCATCAACATCAAAATCATTCTTTACAGAATTTTCAAATATGAATATTCCATCATTTTTTAATGAATCTGAAATATCACGAAAAAAATCTGATTTTATTTTCAATTTATACGGTGGATCTGCAAAAATCATATCATACATCAAATTAGAATTATTCAAATAGGTAAATACATTTGAATTGATAAAATCTATTCCATCCGCACTTGCCAATAAGTTGATATTTTTGACAATAATTTTCATTGAATTTATATTGTTATCAATTAAAAAAACTTCTTTTGCCCCTCTTGAAAATGCCTCAATTCCCAAACTACCAATCCCCGCAAATAAATCCAACACTTTTTCATTTTCATAATTCTGAATAACATTAAAAATATACTCTTTTACCCTATCAGTCGTTGGTCGAATATTTTTTTTGCTTGGACTAATTAACTTAATTCCACCATAATGTCCTGAAATTATTCTTGGCATTCTCTACACTTTTTCAAATAAAATTATATTTAATATTAATTTGTATGAATTATTATAAGTATTCTTCATTTCTATTTTTTTCACATCAAATGAACCCGGAATATTAGTCAAATTATTAAGTAGCAACCTAATTTGGTAAATATTACCATCAAAAACAATACTCATTTCGCTCTTTTTCATTGATGGTGATGATATAATTTTTGAAGATATTTTATTGATTTTTTCCAATCTTATATTTGCTTGATTTGAATATAACCTTACATAATCAATAAAATTATTAACATCAATATTTTTCAATTTATTCTGATTTGTATATCTTTGATTACTAAATGTAACTGTAAATTTTCCATGCATAGAAAATCGAAAACGCCTATCTACACTCTTAAATCTAATATTATCAAAATTTCTGTCACTCCGCAATAAACTATAATATCTATCAATCAAATCGTTTTTTTTGGAAAATAACTCAAACGATACAGAATTATTCTTTGCAATTAAATTTTTATAATATAAACCATTTGTAGTATGTTTCAATAATTTCGCTGTCTGTTTCACTCTTCTGTCAGATTGTTGTAACTGATTTTTTAGATTCTTGTAATTTCCTATTTTATTTTTACTTTGCTTATAACTAACTTGTTTTTGTGGAGATTTATTATGTGTAATTTTTCTATCATTATTGCCAATTTTTTTTTCTATATGAATTTGAGAATAATTTTGCACTTCTGTTGTATCTTTTTTTAAACTATCGTTTATCACGAAACTATTAACATCTCTCTTACTGCTACTTATAATCAATTTTGTTTTTGCAAAATGTTGTGAAATATAAGTTTTACTTTTAGATAAAAAATCATTAACAACATCGGTGTAAGTCAGATAAAAAAATGTAGAAAAAATAATAGCCAACAATATAATCAATACCCACAATTTTGATTTTTTTTCTTTACTCTTTGAATCTAAAATAGTTTTGTTTTTATCCTCTTCATCATTATTTTCATCAAACCCAAAAAAATATTCATTATTATATGGTTTCTCTTCTTTTTTTGTAGGATTAGTATTATTTAATTTTTCTTTTTCATTCGTATTACTATTTTCCATATTTTCAGAATCTAATAAATTTACTTTAACCATAATTCCTCCTTATAGAATTAATCCTGTGGTTGCAACAAAAACATTATCATTATAATAATATGATGGCAAATTTTTCCCCAACATCATAGAATTACTATTTTTAAAAATATCAAATGGATTTATAACCTCGGCAAACGATATTTTATTAGCTATATACTTAATTTTATCTTGTTGCTTTCTTGAACCAACAAGGTAAATTTTATCCGTATATTGAAAATATTTTTCATTAATATCTTTTTTTAACAATTCAATCATTCCCTTTGAATATTCTCCCGATTTTACATAATAGACAATATTATCACCTGCCGTTTTCTTATATCTCAAATAAATAGTAATAATATTATTTTTAACCTTAATAAATTCAATTTCATTGTCATCATTATATGAAATTAGTGAAAAACTTTTAATATTTTTGTTAACTAACTTCATTATTGTATTTAATGAAGTTAATATATTGACAAATACTCCATTTAATTTATAATTATTTTTTCTAAAATACATTTCAATTCTACTAATAAAATCTTCATTAAAAGATACACTTAATAACGAAACAATATCTTTTTCATCATAAAATGGATATACTCTCTTTTTAAATGAATTAACTATTTTTTGTCCATATTTAACTTGTGATGTCATATTATTCAATTTAGAAATGCTTTGAAAATTAGTATTAAAATCAATCGTATTCAAATCAAACAAAACCATTTTAGTCGGTATTGAAATTAAAAAGTTATTATCATGATAATTTAAATTATTTTTTATTTTTTTTAAAATCTCTTCAAAAAAACTTTCAATATTTCCATCGTTAAGCAATTTATTATTAAAATCAATTGGAAAATCTAAAATCCCTGTCTTTTCAACGATTTTCTTTTCACCTTTATCGTTAATGGAAATAAACGATAAATAATTTAAATGAAATGAGATAACAATCATCTTATTACTCTATTATTTATTCCAACTCAATATACCATTCTTTATACTTCCATGACCGGTATCACTGAAAGTAAAAAAGAAATATTTTTTATATGACACGCCACCTTTAGTTGGACTTTCGATTACTAAATCTTCTTCTAATAATTTTCCAGTAAAATTTTCATTAGTTAGTGGACATACTATCATATCAGAATCTAACTTGAATGGTTTAAATTTTTGCACTTCTTCAATTCTTTCTTCTTCCACTGTATCAATAATATATCCTTCCCACAGCGAATCTGCGTATCTCCAACGATCTCTCTCTTCATTTAAATATATTGTGTCCATATTACCGGTTTTATCATTTTTTTCTAATGCTGTAAATATGTTTATATAATTTGTATCCATTGCTAAATATGGATTTGAAAAAGAAGTATCATAATCAATCATCCAAAATTCAGGAATAGTTATTTCTAATTCTTCATTATTAAATTCAAGCGTTTGTATATTTGCATACAAAGTGTCAGCATAAATAGAATCTCTTACCTGTTTCACAAATGCAATAGTTTCACCCAAATTAGGATTAAATTCTCCTGTTAACTGTTCATACAATTCTTCAGCATTCCATACCTGTTGCATTTTCCATCTCGCTAATGCTCGAACTTTACGCTCTTGATTCCAAATATTAGTTTTCGTAAAAATCACAATCATAACTAATACAGCTAAAACAATAGACACCCATTTAATGATAAATGACCAAGTGCTACTGTAATATTGTTCATCATTTTTCCCTGCCATTTTTCTCTCCTTATTTTAAATTTCTATCTGTTCTTTAATCTTTTCAAAGGTCTTTTCACCAATACCTTTTACATTAATTATCTCTCTTAAGCTTTTAAAATTCCCATTTGCATTTCGATATTCAATAATCTTCCTTGCTTTACTAGGTCCAATGTACGATATTTTTTCCAATTCTTCAAGATTTCCCGTATTAATATTTATTTTTTTAAATATTGCTATATCTTTTTTTTGTTTTTTTTCACTTTGAGAATATTTATTATTTGTTTTATTGTTTTTTTCTATATTTTTTTCTTCTTTACCTGTTTCCATAATTTCTATTGTATTTGAAGAATCTGTATTTTCTTCATATTTATCTATTTTATTATTGACATTTAATATCTCTTGTGCATAATAATGTTTCTTTATCAATATCCAAAAACTACCTAATAAAATAAATCCGCACACATAACTAATAACAATTTTTTCTTTATTCGTAAATAACATTTTAATCTTTATATCTCGAAATTTCTACTGTTTTATTTGAATATTTATCGTTCAATTCTACAATTAATTTCTTTTCATTATTATTCAATTTCTTTGGTGTTACTACTTGAATTTTAACTATCTGATCACCATTCGAATGTCTATTCAATATTGGTAATCCCTTATTTTTTAATCTTAAATATTTGCCTGAATCAATTCCCGGTTTTAATTTCGTACTGACATTTCCGGATAGAGTTGGAATCGTAATCTTTCCACCCAATACCGCCAATGGCCAAGAAATATTTGCAATTAAATATATATCAGCACCACTTCCATCACGAACAAATGTTTCGTGAGGAATATCTTCAAACATTACAATTAAATCACCTGCATTTCCGTTTCGTTTTCCGGCGTTTCCTTTTCCATGAATAGTTCTATAATGCCCTGTTGCAACTCCGGCCGGTACATCTATCGTTATCTGTTCCGTCTGCTGAATTCGTCCTTCTCCATAACATTTTCTACATTTATTTTTTACAATTTTACCTTCACCTTGACATACATTACAAGTACGAACATTTATCATTTGCCCAAACATCGAATTTACTCTCTCACGGACTTCACCTGTTCCATGACATTGGTAACAAGTCGTTGAATCTGTTCCACCTTCACCATTGCAAGCATCACATGACACCATTCGTTTGATATTTATTTTTTTCTTAACTCCCTTATTTATCTCTTCAAGAGTTAATCTCATTTTAATTTTTAGGTTAGAACCTGTATTATGAACTCTTGTTCCACTACCACCTCTTCTACCGAAAATATCTCCAAAACCACCAAATCCACTACTATTTCCAAATATATCTCCAAAATGAGAAAAAATATCATTCATATCCATTCCACCGCCGGCACCACCAAAACCGCCTTTTAATCCCGCTTCACCAAACTGGTCATATTTTGACTTTTTTTCACTATCAGATAAAACATTATAGGCATTAGCCGCCTCTTTAAATTTTTCCTCAGATACTTTATCACCCGGATTTTTATCAGGATGATATTTCATTGCAATTTTTCTATACGCTCTTTTTATTTCATCTTTTGAGGCATTTTGATCAACACCTAATATATTATAATAATCCGCCATAATTTATTTTTTTTCATCCTCTTTCTTGCTTACAATTACTTTTGAATGTCTTAACACTTCTTTCTTCAACATATACCCCTTTTCAAATTCCTCAATGATTGTATCTTCATCTTGTTCATTATCAACCTTCATCATTATTGCATCGTGAAAATCAGGATCAAATTCCTTCCCAATTGAGTCAAATGGAGTAACATTGTTTTTTTCTAACATTTTTAACATTTTATTATGTACTAATTTAATTCCATCGCTTTCTTTAACATCTTTTTTATTTCCCTCAACCACAATTGCTCTATCCATGTCATCAACGATGTGAATAATGTCCAAAAAAATATCTTTTGTTATTAAATCAACTTTTCGCCATAATTCCTTTTCTAATCTCTTTTTTGAATTTTCGAATTCAGCATGAACCAAAATATATTTTTCTTTAAATTTCTTTACATCATTTTCCAATTCTAATTTTTTTTCTTCTAATTCTATATTTTTCTTTTCAAGTTTTTTAATTTTATTCTTCAACTTTTTGTCAGCTTTATCAACTTTTTGACTCTTTTTTGGTTTTATTTTTTTTTCGTTAACATTTTTTGAGTCATTAACTTTCTCTTGAAGATTTTTTTTCTCTTCCGTTTTTTTTTCTTTATTTCCCATATTCCTTTTTCTACTTTTTTTTTAATGTATTATCATGAATTATTCAATGTGTAAAATAATAAATATTACTTATTAAAACAAGAATATTTTTTTTGTATTTATTTGTTTTTATTCAATTATTTTTTGTTCTTTATTTAAAAAAATTCTGTATATTCCGTAAACGAAAAAGGAGTGAAAAAAATTATGAAAAAAATAGTATTAACATTAACTGTATTGATAACAATCTTGTTCGCAAATGAAAATAAAACTCAACAAATTTATGATATGTCAAATACCGAAATTGATAATTTGTTAAAAATTGAAAGCCAAAATGATTTAACAATTACCGATAGAATCAATTTATATTCTGAAATATTTTTGGGAATGCCTTACAGTTGGACGGCTACAGGTGACGGACCTTATGCCCTCTTAGAAACATATCCGTTAGTTGACTTTGACAGTACAAATTGCATGGTTTATTGTGAACATGTTTTGGCGATGTCAATTTCTGATAGCTGGGATAATTTTTTCAATAATCTTCAGCAGATAAGATATAAAGATGGAATAATCGGAATGAGAACGAGAAATCACTACACAATAGGCGATTGGTTACCTGAAAATAATTGGATTCTAAATGATGTGTCAAAAATTGTTGGTGGCAAATATTCAAAGGAAATGACACGAACAATTTCACACAAGAGTTTTTTCAAAAATAAAGGAATAACAGATTTAAGATATGTAAAAAAAGATAGAACAATAACAATAGATTTCGTTCCATTAAAAAATTTGGATAAAGTAAAAGATAATGTCAAAAATGGTGACATAGTTGCACTTTTATTTGCAAATAAAGATGATATTTTTTCAGCTCACATGTTAATGATCGTAGAAAAAAATGGTGTAAAATATTTCAGAGAAGCATCGACAAGTAATTATTCTACATTTGAAACGACTTATGATAAATGGGTAAATTCAAAACTAAACTCTAAAAAATATGCCGGAATGGTTTTTATGAGAGTGAAAACCGAACTTGATAAAAAAAATGCCGTTATTTTGCCTTGGGAGATTGGGGAGATGAAAAAATAAAAATTAAATCTAATCTAATCTAATAAAAAAAAATATAAATCTAATTTCAAATATCTAATTTCAAATTTCTAATATCTAATTTCAAATTTCTAATATCAAATTTCTAATATCTAATTTCTAATTACCAATCTAAATTCCAATTTTCCAAATTCCTTTTTCGGTAAATGCCTCGATTGTTTGACGATTTGCTTTATTAAGCAGGTTGGAATGCGAAATTCCTTTTCTTTTTGAATATTCTGATAGTGTTATTATTTCCATTCCCTCTAAATATGCTAATCTTTTATGATAACTATTTGTGATTGCTTTTCCCACTATCTCTTCCATAATCGATGTATTCCCACT
>JAYEHX010000110.1:0-13130 GCA_034659735.1 Fidelibacterota bacterium
AAAGAAAAATTAGATGAATTAAAAGAGGGTCTTGATGAGCATAAAAAATTCCTTGAAAAAAACAAATTATTTGATGATGAGATTTTAGATAAATATGAAAAGTTGCAAAATATTTTTGATGAGTTGATGGATAATGAACTATTCGAAATGGTTAAAAAAATTCAACAAAAAATGAATAATGATGATGATTCAAATATGGAAAAAATATTGCAAGATTTTGAAAATAAACAGAAAGATTTTGAACAGGCATTAGAGAGAACTTTGGGGATTTTTGAAGAGATCAGAAAGGAACAGAAGCTATCGGAAATAAGCAAAAAACTTAAAGAAGCATTAAAACAACAAGAAGATATTTTAGATGACAGTGATAAAAATTCATCGGAAGAATTGGGAACAAAGGAAAAACAATTATCGGAAATTGTTAAAGATATAGAGAAAGATGTAAATGATTCTAAAATTGAATTTGATGATGAATTCAAAAAATTGCTTCAAAAATTATCTGACCAAATGAAAGATTCAAAAGTATCTGAGACAATGGAACAGAGCAGTAAAAAATATAAAAACTCTCAAAAAAAACAGGGAAATAAATCTGCAGAGCAAGCAAAAAAAGATTTGAAAAAATTAATGGAATCATTTGAAAAACAGAAAAATTCATTTATGCAAAAAAAGAAAGAGCAAATAATTGCAGATTTTCAGAAGATATTTATTCAAACAATTTTGGCATCAAAAGAGCAGGAACAGTTAAATATTGATGTGAAAAAAATTGATAGAAATTCTCCGCATTTGCATATATTTTCTTCTAAAGAGTATCATGTATTCGAAAGAATTATGAGCATAAATAAGGCATTAATAAAATTATCAAAAAAAACTTTTTTTGTTGATAAAGCAATAGTTCAAGAATTAGGTAGAGCATTTTCGTTTACAAATAAAGCATTGGAACATATTGAAAATGGCTCAATTCGAATGGCAAGATATCCTATGAAAGACAGTTTTGTTTCATTAAATCGACTTGCATTTTTATTACAACAAACAAGTGATTCTATGCAAGGTTCAAAAAGCGGAGCAGGTCTGGAACAATATTTAAAACAGTTAGAAAAAATGGCAGGACAACAAAAGGGCTTAAACAGTTCAATGCCACAATTGGGAATGGCTGGCAAGCCGAGTTCAATGATGGACCAAATGGGAAAATTGGCAGGACGACAACAGGCAATCCGAAAATCATTAAAACAATTGCAACAAGAGATGCAAGGAAACGGAAAAGACCCGCTTGGCAGTTTGGAAAAAATCGCAAATGATATGGAAAAAGTTATTAATGAGATGAGAAGAAAAAAGTTTAATCGACGAACAATAGAGAGGCAGAGGAAAATTCAACAACGGCTATTAGATGCAAGTAAATCAATGCGAACAAGAGATAAAAGCAAAAAACGAGAATCGGAAATTGGAAAACAAATTGACAGAGAAAGCCCATTTGCTCTACCGGAAAATTTGGGAAACAGGGAATCTATAATTCGTGAGATAAGGGATCAATTGAAAAATAGTAATTTATCTGTTGAAGATAAAAAAGAGATGGAAGCATATTTGGATTTATTGAGAAATAATGAATCACAAGGAACAAAAAGAAACACAAGTGAAAATTAGATTTTTGAGTATGAAAATAAAAAATAAAATTAGAAGAGTTATAAAAGTAATATTTGTTATTGTATTTTTACCAATAATATTAATGTCTCAAAATTGGTCAATCGGAGAACAGCGAAATGAATATGAAAAGGCAATAAAATTAGAAAAAGAAAATGAATTAAAAAAAGCACAAGATATTTATGACGAACTTTTTAATTACCAAATAAAAAATTTCTCATATTATCGTCATCTGAAAAATGTATTATCAAAACAGAAAAAATATGACGATTTAATAATTGTTATTGAAAAATGGAAAACAGAAACCAAACTAAATCAAAATGAAAAAATTGAACTTGGTGCATTATATTTTAAACAAAAAAATATTGATAAAGCAAAACATATATGGAAATTATCATTAAAAAAAGGAAGAGATAAAAGACAAGTTGCCGATTTGATTTTTAGATATTCGTTGAAATATAATTTGTCAAATCAGTTAAATGAAATAGTTGATTTTGTTCGTGATGTGACTGATGATAAAAATATTTTATTAATTCAAAATGTCGAATACTTTATTGCAAGACAAAAATGGAATGAACTTATTTTGGAGATTGTTTTTCATTTGAATAATGGTGGTGTAGAAATAAATAAAATAAAGTATCAATTATATAAAATTAAAAATAGAGAAAAAATATTTAAAATTCTAATTCCAAAATTGTCAGATTATAAAAATGATAAAACAATCGGAACAGATGTTAGATTACTACTCTCCAATTTATATTTGAATATCGGACAATCTGAAAAAGCCGTAAATATTCTTATAACTTCACCAGAAATATCTAAAAAAATATTATCGGAAACAAGATTGCTTGCACAACAATTATTTGACATTCATCAATATAAATATTCTATTATCGCTAATAATTATTTTTTAGAAAACTCAAAAGATTCTAAAATGATTTCTAAAACTTTACTCTTAATTGGAAAAAGTTATGAAATGAGTTATCGCCAAAAAACTGTTCTAATAAATTTAGTTCATTCTCCTTTTGAAAATTATTTCACAAATATTGAGTTTAAAAATTATTCGCTTAAGAACAATAATCAATTACAAAAAGCAATTTCAATCTATGATTCCATTTCTACAAATTCACAAATGTTAGATTTGAAATCAGAATCATTTTTTCAAATTGGAGAGATACGATATAATATTTTTAATGATTTTGACAATGCTTTAGACGATTATTTGAAGTCATTAAAAAATTCGAAACAGAATAAAAAAGTTGCCACTCTGAATCGCATAATCGATATTTATATTGCAAAAGGTGATAAAAAAAGTGCCATCGATTTTTTGGAAAAAGCACCAATGAAATATATGCTGACTGTAAAAGAGGAAGATGAATTGATGTTAAAAAAATTGCAAATAGATTATCTTTTTGGTAATATTGATTCTTTAGAAAACGATATAAATATTTCACTTTCATTAATTAACGAATCGCATAAACTATACAATGACCTTTTGAATTTTCGTTTCATGATAAAATCACTTCAAGCAACACCAACTATCACAACGAACTTTTTATTGGCGGAACGATACATACAGCAGAATAAAATGGTTGATGCAAGATTGTTATTAGAAAAAATACTTGCCAAAAATAGTGAAATAAATCCGATTGTTGCGATAAGATATATATCTGTTTTGAGAATTCTATCTGAGGTCGAGATGGAAAATAAATTTTGGAATAATTATAAAAAAAAATTGTTAGAGACAAAATATGGCGATTATTTTTCTATAAAATATGCTGAATATTATGAATACTATTTGAATAATAAAAAGAAGTCCGAAAATATCTATACTGATTTTTTAATGAATTATTCTGATAGTCCCTATTTTAATATGGTGAGGTTACATTTAAGAAAATTAATCAACAATAGAAAAAATTAATATGCAAAACAAATATTCAAATAGAGTAATAATATTCGGTGAAATATTATTTGATATTTTTGAAAACAAAGAACTGCTTGGAGGTGCACCTTTTAATGTCGCCAAACATCTTAAAGAATTTGGATTGGAGCCGATTATTATTAGTCGCATTGGAAATGACGAACGAGGGAAAACGATATTAAGGAAGATGAAATTGTGGAACATGGAAACTTCCGGTATTCAAATTGATGAGAAACACCAAACGGGAATAGTTAATATAAAAATAAAGAATGGTGAACCGCAATTTAGTACATTAAATGAATTTGCTTATGATTATATTCAATTTGACGAATCTTTTCTAAGAGAATATATAAATAAAAACAGTATTTTATACCATGGATTACTTGCACTAAGAAATAAACAATCACTCAAATCTTTTTTAAAGATAAGAAAAATATTGAACCCCAAAATATTTTTTGATATTAATTTACGAGGTCATTGGCGAAATCAAGAATTGATTAACAATTGCTTAAATAAAACAAATTGGCTTAAATTAAATGAATATGAATTATCAGATATTAAAAAAGATGAAAATATCAAATTGATTGACAAAGCAAAAATAATAGCAAAAAAATATAACTTGAATCAAACCATTATTACAAGAGGAAATGCGGGAGCTGTTATTATAAACAAAGAAAATAAACTCTTCAGTGCTATAGCAAAAAAACCGGAGATAGTTGATACTGTTGGAGCTGGAGATGCATTTAGTGCTGTTGTAATTTTGGGAATTATAAAAAATTGGAGTGAAAGTAAAACTATTGAAAGAGCTGTAGAATTCTCAACAAAAATGTGTGAAGTGCAAGGTGCAATATTTAAAAATTCAAATATATATAATAACTTTTTATGGGAATGGGAAAAAAATATCTAATATTATTATAGTAAAATTTAAAAAAAATCATTACCTTATATTCTAAAAAAAAGGAGAAAAAATGGAAACTAAAACAGTAACACCAAATGCAAATCCAAAAGTAAATCCCAATCAAGCAAAAATTGATCAAAACAAAAGAATGGTAGATAATTTATCAAATATTAAAAACCAGATTGTAGTTTTTAGTGGAAAAGGTGGAGTTGGAAAAAGTACGGTGACAACAAATCTATCATATACTTTATTAAAAAAATATAAAGATATTGGATTATTGGATGCCGATATTACCGGACCGAATATTCCCAAAATGGTCGGCTCGGAGGATCAACCTTATGCAAAGGATAAAACAACAATTTATCCAATAGACAAAAATGGATTAAAATTAATTTCTATGGCACCACTCATTCCCAAAAATGAGGCAGTAATTTGGAGAGGTCCTTTGAGAACCGGAGTGATTACACAATTTCTGTCAGATGTTGTATGGGGAAAACTTGACATTTTACTTTCGGATTTGCCACCGGGAACAGGAGATGAAATTCTTACATTAGTACAGACGGTAAAACCAAAAATTGCAATTATCGTCACAACGCCACAGGAAGTTTCGCTTCAAGATTGTCGTCGTGCAATCAGCATGGCAAAAAAATTAAATATTCCAAAAATCGCAGTTGTCGAAAATATGGCAGGATTAATTTGTCCTCATTGTGGAGATGTAATTGACTTTTTCGGAAAAGGTGGTGGAGAAAAAATGGCAAAAGAGATGGAAGTTGAATTTCTTGGATCAATCCCAATGGAAATGAAAAATAGAGAATGTGGCGATGACGGAACTCCAATCGTATTGAAATATCCCGAATCTATAACAACAAAAGCATTTACAGATATTGCAAATAAAATTGAAAAATTGTTAGAAAAATAGAGGAATTAAAAGAGAGGAGTTATGAAATTTTTAAAACAAATAATAATTGGACTTTTAATTTTAACTTTTTTTTCATGTCAAGCAGAAACAAAAGAGATATCGAAAATAATTGATGAAGTTAAAAAAGAATTTGCACCGGATTCACGAGTTGCAATATTCGATATTTCTTTTGAAACAAATGGGAATAAAACAGTTCTAACTGGTGAAACAAATCTTCAGTCCGCAACAAATACACTTCTAAAGAAATTAGAAAGAATTGATGTTAAAGATAAAATAGTCGTTTTGCCGGCGAGTGAATTAGGAGAAGAAATCTATGGAATTATAAATGTGTCCGTTTGTAATATTCGCTCGAAGCCCAAAAGTGCATCAGAATTATCAACTCAATCACTACTTGGGCATACACTTCGACTTTATAAAAAAAATGATTTGTATTATGCTCAAACAACTGATAATTATCTTGGCTGGATAAATAAAAATGAATTTATCGCGACGAATAAAGCAGAATATACAGAGTGGCAAAATGCAAAAAAAATAATTTTCACAGATGATTTTGGTTTTTCATATTCAGATGCGAATACAAATTCGAGAAGAGTTTCCGATTTAGTTATGGGAAATTTATTGAAATTTATTGAAACAAAAGATGAGTTCTATAAAGTTGAATATCCCGATGGTCGTCGAGCATTTGTACCTGTAAATCAATGTGAAGAATTTGAGAAATGGAAAATTGAGACAAAACCAAATGCTGAAGATATTTTAAATACGGCTTATCGTTTCGTTGGCAATCCTTATTTGTGGGGAGGAACTTCCGCTAAAATGCTTGATTGTAGCGGATTCTCAAAACTTGTCTATTTTATGAATGGGATTTTGCTTCCGCGAGATGCTTCACAGCAGGTATTTGTTGGTGAAACAATTATTGAAAATGTAGAAGAATATGAGAAATTAAAACCAGCGGATTTAGTTTTTTTCGGTGTAAATAGAGACGGAAAAGAGCGAATTACACATGTCGGAATTTATATTGGCGATGGAAAATATATTCATCAAAAAGGACCTGTTGTAATGAATAGTTTCAAAAAGTCAGATCCCGACTTTAATGAATACAGATATAATCATTTTAAACGAGGACAGAGAGTCATATCTTCTGTTGGTAAAAATGGTGTGAAATTAGTGCGAGAATGTGAGTTTTATAAATAAATAACTATTCTTATTTTCATAATTTTTTTGATTTATTTTTACTTATATAACATAACGCTTAACATTGAAGCTGTTGCAACTCCGGCATTTAGTGATTCTGCTTTTCCTAATCTTTTTAAATATACATTTTGAAAATTGTAGTCATTCCAAATATCAGAAATACCACGACTCTCATTTCCGATTACTAATGCGAATTTTTTTTCTACATTAATTTCTTGTAGATTTTTGCCACTATGAAGATTTGATATTAAGATTTGTAGAGAATTGTTTTTGCAATGTTCTATAATTTTGTCATAAGATTTTTCAATAACAAAAGGTAAATGAAATATTGAACCCATTGAAGATTGAACGACTTTTGGATTTAATGGATCAACTGTTCCATCTAACAAAATCAGCCCACCTAAGCCAAACCAATCGGCAATTCGAAATATAGTTCCAAGATTTCCAGGATCTTTTATTTCATCAAGAATAAGTATATTATCATTCAAGTCCGTAAATGTAAATTCTCGTTCATTAACTATAGCGATTATTCCCTGTGGCGAAATTTCTGTACTGACTTTTTTTACATCTGTATGGTGAATATTATAAAGCGGAATATTTTTCTTTTGTGCTAATTTAAAAATTGTATCGATATTTTTTTTCTCTACAATCGATGTAGTATAATAAATTTCTGCAATATCATAATTAGAATTAATAGCTTCTTCGACAGACAATAAACCACTGATTAAAAATTGTTTGTATATTTTTCTATATTTTTTTTGGTGTAATTCTCGAATTTTTTTTATTGTTTTTTTTGTTAATTTTTCCATTTTTAGTCCTATTATTTTTTCCTAAGCATTTGTATATCCAACAATTAAATTTACGAAATTAAATTGAGAATATCATAATTTTTTGACAATAATATTTTTTAAAAAATAATTGTATTTATATCATAATTTGTATAAATTTAGGAATAAAAATAAAGTGAAAACAAAGGAGTATATTATGAAATTCCCGGAAAATTTAAAATATTCAGAAGACCATGAATGGTTAAAAATTGATGGCAATATTGCTACTATTGGAATCACAGAATTTGCTCAAGGCGAATTAGGTGATGTTGTTTTTGTTGAGTTGCCGGAGGTTGATGATGAGTTTGATGCAGGTGAAGCATTTGGAACAATTGAGGCGGTTAAAACTGTTTCAGATATGATGTTGCCAATAGCAGGAAAAATTGTTGAGGTAAATAATTTGTTGGAAGATGAACCGGAAATGATAAATTCTGATTCATTTGGGAAAGGTTGGATTGTTAAGGTAGAAATATCTGACGAAAAAGAGTTGGAAAATCTTATGGACAGCAAGGCATATAAAGAGTTTGTTGGCGAATAAATATTGAACATTTTTTGGGAGTTTAGTTTATGAGTTATATTCCTAATACGGATAGTGATAGAGAAAAAATGCTCAAGGATATTGGTGTTGATAAATTTGAAGATTTGTTAAAATCAATTCCACAAGTATTAAAAAGTGATATAAAATTATCGTTACCAAAAGAGTTAAGTGAACTCGAAATTGAAAAAGAGATTTCACAAATTACAACAAAAAATTCGTCGATAGAAAAGGTTAGCAGTTTTTTGGGTGGTGGTGTATATAATCATTTTATACCAAAAGTTGTGGATTATATTATTTCTCGACCGGAATTTGCGACTGCATATACTCCGTATCAGGCGGAAGTAAGTCAAGGAACCTTGCAAGCGATGTACGAATTTCAAACGATGATTAGTGAATTAACTCAGATGGATGTGACGAATGCGTCGATGTATGATGGAGCAACAGCGATGGCAGAATCTGCGATGATGGCAAAAAATATCACAAGAAAAAATAAAATAATTGTTTCTGAAACTGTAAATCCAAATTATATAAAAGTGTTAGAGACATATTGTGAACCTCTAAATATAGAGTTGATAAAAATTAAATCAAAAAATTTTGTGACTGACATTGATGAAATTAAAAAAATATTAGATAAAGATGTTGCTGGTGTAATTATGCAATCGCCAAACTTTTTTGGTTATATTGAAGAGATGGAAAAAGTATCAGAAATTCTCCAAGATACAAAGGCACTTTTTATTGCAAGTGTTGATGCGATTTCGTTGGCACTTTTGAAACCACCGGGAAGTTATGATGCAGATATTGTAATTGGTGAAGGTCAAATGCTTGGAAATCATCTGAATTTTGGTGGTCCCTATCTTGGTCTATTTTCAACAAGGAAAAAATATATAAGAAAAATGCCGGGTAGAATTGTTGGAGCGACAAAAGACAGCAATGGGAAAGATGGGTTCGTTCTTACTTTGCAAACAAGAGAGCAGCATATTAGGAGAGAAAAAGCCACGAGCAATATATGTTCAAATGAAGGATTGAATGCCATGGCGACTACAATATATTTGTCGTTGATGGGGAACTCCGGAATGAAAAAGATAGCAAATCTCTGTCTGCAAAAGTCACACTATCTATTTGAGAATATACAGAAAATAGACGGATTTTCTAAGGTGACGGATAAACCATTTTTTAAAGAATTTGTAATCAAAACACCTATTCCTGCGAAAGAAATTATTGAGAAAGCGAATAGAGAAAATATATTTGCCGGAATTCCATTAGACAAATTTTATGCAAGTAAAACCCATGAACTTTTAATTGCTGTCACAGAAAAAAACAGTAAAAAAGAGATAGATGAGTTTTTAGATTTTTTGTCACGAATACACGAATAAAATTTTTTATCTCAAATAGTGTATCTATGGCTACTATATAAAGCTAAATATTCTTCATTAAAATTATCATTAAATCTTTTGAAAATATAAAAAATAATTGTAAATTTTGTTTTAAAATTGAAAATTAATCTAACTTATGGAATTTAAAAATAAATGTATATATCAAAATTAGAATTATTTGGATTTAAATCATTTCCACAAAAAACATTGTTGGATTTTGATAGAGGAATTACATCGATTGTAGGTCCGAATGGTTGCGGAAAAACAAATGTGGTTGATGCGATTCGTTGGGTAATGGGTGAGCAGAGATCGACATTACTTCGTTCGGGAAAAATGACTGATGTAATATTCGCAGGTTCCAAAACGAGAAAACAGTTGAACTATGCGGAAGTCGCTTTAACTATTCACAATAATGAAGGCGTTTTGTCAGTTGCTTACAAAGATGTAGTAGTAGCAAGAAGATTATATCGTGATGGCACGAGCGAATATTTGTTGAATGGTGTTCCCGTTCGTTTGAAAGATATTAATGATTTATTTGTTGATACCGGAATGAGTACAAATGCATATTCTGTGATAGAATTGAAAATGGTTGAAGAGATATTGAGTGAGGATAAAAATCATAGAAAATTATTATTTGAAGAGGCGGCTGGAATAAATAAGTATAAGAGTCAGCGAAAAAGTTCCCATAGAAAATTGGATTCCACTCGTGAAGATTTAGCTCGACTTGAAGATATTGTTTATGAAATTGAGAAAAATATTCGTTCATTAAAGAGACAACTGAGCAGATATGAAAAGTATGAAAAATATTCTGAAGAATTGAAAAATATTGAAATTCAATTTGCACAAGTGCGATATGAAAAATTGGAAAAAAGAATAAAACCATTAGCCAAACAACTAACTGACAATCAAGTAAAAAAAGAAGATACGGGAAAACAACTTACAATTGATGAGGCGATGTTAGATAGATATCGTGAAGACATTAATGAAATTGAGGTTAAGCTTTCAGAAATCACAATCAGTATTAATGAATTAAAAGATAATATAAGTGACAATCAATCCCAACATTTGGTTTGGAATGAAAAACTCCAGAATACAAAAAGTAATATTGAGCGATTAGAAACTGAAAAGAAAAATGCAGAATCAAGAATAAAATCTAATGAAAGTATTAGAGATGAATTGGGAAACCAATTGAATAAAAATGATCCGCAGATTGAGCTATTAAAAAAGGAATATGAAAATAAGAAAAAGAGATATAGTGAAATTGAAAATGAATTTCAAAAAATAGATAATCGATTGAAATCCATTCAGGATAAAAAGTTCAATAACAATAGAGATGCTTCAAATTTGGAACAGAAAAAAAATCGTTTATCAGATCAAAAAGATAATTATTTACAACTATCCGCCGAACAGGAAAAACAAAAAAATGAACTAAATGTCAATGTTGAACAGAGTAAAAAAGATAAGATTATAATTACAAAAGAGAAGATAGAAATTGATAAAGAGATTGAAAAGATTGAAAAAAATAAGAATTCAATAGATGATAAAAAAAATGTGACCGCAGAAAAAATCGATGAAGAAAAAGAAAACATACATAAATTAAATTCTCAATTAGACAAAAATAGAAACGAATTAGATTTTTTAAATGGATTGGTAGAAAATTATAGTGGCTACAGTGCGGGTGTAAAATATGCGATAAGAGAGATTAAACATCCAAATATTTTGGGAACGATTTCAGATCTGATTGAAGTTGACAAACAATATTCAACCGCAATAGAGATTGGAATGGAAAATATTACAGGTTATCTTGTCACAAAAACAAAAGAATCGGCATTAGAAATTATTGCGGATATAAACACAAAAAAAGCCGGTAGAATTACAATTATCCCGATAGATACCGTTAAAGCATTTGCACAAAAATTTGAAAAATATGACAAAAAAGATGAAAATATTATTGGTTATGCAAAGGATTTTATTGATGTAAGTAAAGACGCACAAGTGGTTGTGGATTATTTTTTAAATGATTTGTTAATTGTGAAGTCGCTTAAGGATATTCCAAGCAAATTGCTGAAAGCAAATAAGTTTTGTTTTGTGACAGCAGATGGCGATTATATAAATAAAAGTGGAATAATAAAAGGTGGTCGCGGTTCAAAATTCCAAAATCTCGTTGGACGAAAAGAGCGAATAAAAGAGTTGGGAACAATAATAAAAAAGATTCAACAAGAACTTTCCGCAAAAGAAAATAATTTGAATAATAATCAAGAAAAGTTATCGAAAAATAAAAAAGATTTTGAAAATATAAATATTGAATTAAAGAACATTTTAGTTTCTCAAAGCGAAATAAATAAGAGATTAGACAAGACGGAATTTTCAATTGAGCAGTTTAATAAATCTTATGAAAATATAAATCAGAGCATCGCTACTTATGGTTACAAAATTCAAGACATTGAAAAAGCATTGAAAGATTTAGTGTTGGAGAATAAAAAAATTGAATCCACTATTGCCGAAACTGAAAAGAATTTTGATGAAGCGAAGAAAAAATATGAAGAGATAAATGAGGTTAAAGATAAATTTTTTCAAGAAACTCAAGAGACGAGAATAAAATTAATTACGATTGAGAGAGAAAAAGAGACGACAAATTATCGTTATCAAAATGCAATTGAGACGATAGAAGAATTGTCAAATCGAATGGAAATAATTATAAAAGAACTCGAATCATCGAAGGAAATTATTTTGGAAGGCGAGGAAAAGCAGAAAGAATTGGTGATGGATTTGGAAAAATTAACTGACAATTTGAATGTTTTCAAAAATGATGAGACAGAGATAAATAAAAAATATCATGATAAACGACAACAGATATATAAGGTAGAGAGTGCAATTGCCGAGAAGCATAAAAATCAAGAAAATGTTTTCCAAAGTTTACGAGATATAGAAATTGAATTGAATGAGATGGAAAATGAGAGAAAACTTTTGGTTGAGAGAATTCAGGATCGATATAGAATTGATATTTTGAAAAGAGAATTTATTCCGGCAGAGTTAACCGAAGTTGAAATGCGAGTTAAGATTGAGAAATTAAAAAATCAGATAGACCTTATCGGTCCGATAAATATGGCAATAAAAACGGAATACGAAGAGGAATCAACTCGCCTGAAATTTATTCAAGAGCAGATGGAAGATTTACTTGAGGCCGAAAAAAGTGTTCTCGAGACAATTGAAAAATTAGACAAGGAAGCACGAGATAAATTCACAAAAACTTTCTCACAGATAAAACAAAATTTTGCCAAAACTTATGAAATGTTTTTTCCGAATGGAAATTGTGATTTAAAATTAATTGGGAATGACGATCCGTTAGAGGCAGATGTTGAAATATTGTCGCGTCCAAAAGGGAAAGCAATGAAATCTATTCGTGCATTGTCCGGTGGTGAAAAAGCATTGACAGCAATCTCACTTTTATTTGCTATCTATCTTGTGAAACCTTCGCCATACTGTATTTTAGATGAAATTGATGCTCCGTTAGATGATAATAATATTATAAAATTTACAAAAGCACTTTCAAATTTTACCGACAAAACTCAGTTTATTATTATTACACATAATAAAATAACTATGAAAGTAGCGAATACTCTCTATGGTGTGACGATGCAGGAAGAGGGTGTTTCTAAAATTGTTTCCGTTAGATTTGATGGAAAAAATAAAAAAATGAAACTATAAATATGGAGGAGTTATGAAAAAAAATACAAGAATGATATATGTCTTTTTGATAGTTATAATTTTATTATCGAATTTACTTTTCGCAAAAAATGGTGAAATTCAATTTGCATTGGATTATGCTTC
>JAYEHX010000111.1:0-13093 GCA_034659735.1 Fidelibacterota bacterium
CAATCCGGAAGGTTTGGGAGAATTTGTAACATTTACACACTTGCCTGAAAAAGCAAATATAAAAATATACAATCTTGCCGGAATTCACATCACAACTTTAGAACATAATGATGCAACAAGTCAATTTAAAGAATGGGATTTAACAAATGGACAGAATTGGCTTGTGGCAAGTGGAATGTATATTGCATATATAGAATTACCTGATTTGGATATGCACAAGATATTGAAATTTATGGTTATTCAGAGAAAATGGAGTTACTAAATAAAAAAAACATTTTTTATTTGACAATAGAAAAATATTTAGTTATTCTTAAGGCGAGGAAAAAATGAAAAAGATTAACTTGAACATATTAAATATTATTAACTTATTGTTGCCTAAGTAGTAAGGGAAGTTTTTAATGATGTAAAATAAATTTTCCTTTCTTAATAAAAGAAAGGTTTTTTTTTAATATGAATATTTTGGGGGGAGCGGAAAATATGAGAAGCGATAAGATAAAGAAAGGATTGGAGCGAGCACCACATCGTTCATTACTGTATGCTTGTGGAGTGAAAAAAAGAGATTTAAATCGTCCTTTTATTGGTATAGCAAATTCTTATAATGATATAATTCCCGGACATGTTGGATTAAATTCTGTAGCTGAGATTGTTAAAAAAGCGGTCTATGATGCCGGAGGTCAGCCGTTTATTTTCAATACTATTGGCGTCTGTGATGGAATTGCTATGGGGCATAATGGAATGCGATATAGTTTACCGAGTCGTGAAAATATTGCTGATGGAATTGAAACAGTTGTCAGAGCAAATAGTTTTGATGGATTGATATGTATTCCAAACTGCGATAAAATTATTCCCGGAATGCTTATGGGATCAATTAGAGTGAATGTTCCGACTGTGTTTGTTTCCGGTGGCCCGATGAAAGCAGGGAAGACAAAAGATAATAAAGTTATAGATTTGGTTTCTGTTTTTGAAGGAGTTGGCTCTTTTCAAGAAGGAATTATTTCTCAAGAAGAATTAGATGATATTGAAAATAATGCATGTCCGGGAAAGGGAAGTTGTTCCGGAATGTTTACTGCAAATTCTATGAATTGTCTGAGTGAAGCGATTGGGATTGCACTTCCGGGAAATGGAACAATTCTCGCAGAAGACGAAAAACGAGAAGAATTATTTATAGAAGCTGGTAAAAAAATAATTGAAGTTGTTGAGAATGATTTGAAACCACGAGACATTATTACACAAAAATCGATTGATAATGCAATTACTTTGGATATGGCGATGGGCGGTTCGACAAATACAATTTTACATACACTTGCAATTGCAAACGAAGGAAAAATAGATTACGATTTAAAACGAATAGATAAAATTTCAAAAAGGACACCGAATATTTGCAAGGTTTCACCATCATCAGATTTGCATATAGAAGATGTAGGTCGTGCCGGTGGAATAAGTGCAATTCTAAATGAAATCTCAAAATTGAATTTGTTGAATTTAGATTCTCCAACTGTGACAGGAAAAACGATTGGAGAAAATATCAAAAATTCAAAAATAAAAGACGAATCTGTAATTCATAATCTTGATAATAAATATAGTGAAACAGGCGGATTGGCAGTACTATTTGGTAATCTTGCAGAAGAAGGATCGATTGTGAAATATGCCGGCGTCTCCGAAAATATGCGAGTTTTTGAGGGACCGGCTGTAATTTATGATAGTCAAGAAGATGCTTGTGATGGAATTCTTGCAGGAAAAGTAAAATCCGGGGATGTTGTTGTGATTCGTTATGAAGGACCAAAAGGTGGACCGGGAATGCAGGAAATGTTATCACCGACTTCTTACATAATGGGTCGAGGACTTGGCGAGAGTGTGGCACTTATTACTGATGGAAGATTTTCAGGAGGAACTCACGGAGCTTGCATCGGACACATTGCACCCGAAGCTATAAATGGAGGACTAATCGGATTATTGGAAAATGGAGATAGAATCTATTTGAATATTCCGGAAGGTATCTTAGAGGCAAAAATATCTGAAGAAGAGATTAAAAAAAGAAGGAAAAAATGGAAAAAACCAAAAGCAAGAATTGATTATGGAATGCTGGGAAGATATGCAAAATTGGTGCAGTCAGCGAGTAAAGGAGCAATTCTTGAATAATTGCGGATTATGAATTATGAATTGTGAATTTTAAACGGGAGATGTGAGATTGGAGGCGAGAGAAATTGGAAATTAGAAATTTGGAATTATTAATTAAAGAATTTAATTCCTACCAAGAATAATAACAGATAAAGAGGGAAATATGAAAGGGTCGAAAATACTATTAGAATCATTATTGAAAGAAGATGTTGATACAATATTTGGCTATCCGGGAGGTTCGGTAATACCAATACTTGATGAATTTTATAACACTAATAAGATTAAATTTTTATTAACGAGACATGAACAAGGAGCGGCACATGCTGCTGATGGTTATGCGAGAGTGACACAAAAAGTTGGAGTTTGTATTGTCACTTCAGGTCCGGGAGCAACAAATACAATTACAGGAATTGCAAATGCGAAATTAGATTCTATTCCGATAGTTGTAATTTCCGGTCAAGTGCCATCTGGAAATCTTGGAACTGATGCTTTTCAAGAAACAGATATGGTTGGACTAACTCGTTCAATTTCTAAACATAACTATTTAATTAAAGAAGCTAAAGATATTCCGAAAATAATTAATGAAGCATTTTATATTGCAAAAAGTGGTCGTCCGGGTCCTGTTACAGTTGACATTCCGGTAGATTTAATGATGCAGGAAGTTAAAAAAGTTGTATATCCAACTAAGACAAAATTATTGGGATACAATCCGAATATTAAAGGGAATCCTAAACAGATTGATAAATTAGTTAATGCAATTGGCAAATCAAAAAAGCCGTTACTTTATATTGGTGGCGGAGTGATAATTTCTAAAGCAGAAAAGGAACTTCAGGAATTGATGAAAAAGACAAATATTCCTACGGTTTCTACAATGATGGGCTTGGGAAGTATTCCTTATAATAGTGTGAATTATCTTGGAATGCCGGGAATGCATGGAGTTGTTTCGGCGAATCTTGCTATTTCAGAATGTGATTTATTGATAGCAGTTGGAGTTAGATTTGACGATAGAATTACAGGTTCACGAGATACATTTGCAAGGGATGCTGAAGTCGCTCATATTGATATTGACCCGGCTGAAATCGGAAAAAATATTTTTGCGGATATTCCAATAGTTGGTGATGCAAAAAATATCTTAAAAGAATTAAATTCTAAACTTACAAGTAGAAAAAAAGATGATTGGAATAAGAAAACTAATAATTGGAAAAAAGAAAATCCATTAAAATATGATCAAAAAAATAGTAAAGGAATTTTGCCTCAATTTGTGATAGATAAAGTTAATGAATTTGCGAGTGCGGATACGATTATTGCCACCGATGTTGGCCAGCATCAGATGTGGTCGGCACAATTTTATCATCATAAAAAACCGAATAGATATTTGACTTCAGGTGGATTGGGAACTATGGGATATGGTTTGCCCGCAGCGATGGGAGCAGCTTATGGATTTCCAAAAAAGGAGGTAATCTTATTCACCGGTGATGGAAGTATTCAGATGAATATTCAAGAATTAGCAACTCTAGCACTTAATAAAATTAATGTAAAAATTATAATATTGAATAATTCTTTTTTGGGAATGGTTCGCCAATGGCAAGATTTATTTTGGGATAAAAATTATTCCGCAACTTGTTTGAGACGAAATTCAGAGTGTAAAGCACAGTGCAAAGGTCCGGAAAATGATGATGATTGTCCGAATTTGTATCTCCCCGATTTCGTAAAAGTTGCCGAAGCAAATGGAGTTAAAGGACTGCGAACAGATAAGGTTAAAGATGTCGGAAAAATTCTAAAAGAGGGATTGGAATATGATGGACCTGTATTGATGGAATTTTTAGTTGAGAAGGAAGAGAATGTTTATCCGATGGTTCCGGCAGGAAAAATGAATAATGAAATTTTGTTTGGGGATTAATTATGAAAGAAAAACATACAATAATAGTAACGGTTGTAAATAAAGTTGGAGTATTGGCGAGAATTTCCGGACTGTTGGCACAACGAGGATTTAATATTGAAAGTATAATCGGAGCCCACACGGAAGACCCTGAAATCTATAAAGTCACACTTGTTTTGAAAGAGTCAGATAGAGCAATTGAACAGGTGACAAAACAGTTGAACAAACTGGTTGATACGATTAAAGTAACGGATATTTCTCATAAAGATAATTATATTGTTCGAGAATATATTATAATAAAAGTGAAGGTAAATCAAAACACAAGGTCGGACATAATTGAATTGCTGAATGTATTCAAAGCAAAACTTTTGGATATTTCACAAACACATATTATAACAGAATTATCCGCTAATGTCAGAAAAATAGACAGATTTATTGACCTAATGAAACCATATGGAGTTAGTAATTATGTTCGTAGTGGTGAATTTGCAATGACAGAATTTAATAAAAAAATAAAAAATATTTAATAAAAAGCTCATAGAATTTTTGTAAATTCTATAAAAAAAAAGGAGAAAAATATGAGTATAAAGATGTATTACGACAAAGATGCAAAAGCAGAAATGATTAAAAGTCAAACAATCGCAGTAATTGGCTATGGAAGTCAAGGTCATGCACAAGCACAAAATTTAAGAGATAATGGCTATAATGTTATTGTTTCGGATTTGGAAGGAAGTGATAATTATAAACTTGCAGAGAAGCATGGTTTCAAACCAATGTCAGCAGGTGAAGCAAGTAAAAAAGCAGATATTATCCAGATTTTACTTCCTGATGAAGTTCAGAAAAAAGTATATTATGATGCGATTGAAGAAAATTTGACAAAGGGAAAATCACTTGTATTTTCGCACGGATTTAATATTCATTTCAAGCAAATTACACCACCGAAAGATGTCGATGTTTATATGGTTGCTCCAAAAGGTCCCGGACATTTAGTGCGAAGACAATTTGAAACGGGAGCAGGTGTTCCGGCATTAATCGCAATTTATCAAGATGCGAGTGGAAGTGCGAAAGATTTGGCATTGGCTCATGCTTGTGGAATTGGTGCCGGTCGTGCAGGAATTATTGAGACGACTTTCAAAGAGGAGACGGAAACAGATTTATTTGGCGAACAAGCTGTGCTTTGTGGCGGTGTCACAGAACTTATGCGAGCGGGATTTGATACATTAGTTGAAGCCGGTTATCAACCTGAAATTGCATATTTTGAATGTATGCACGAAATGAAATTGATTGTTGATCTCGTAAATGAAGGTGGAATTGCGGGAATGAGAAATTCTATTTCCGATACTGCCGAATATGGAGATTTGACTCGCGGTAGAAGAATTATTACAAAAGAGACAAGAAAAGAGATGAAAAATATTCTCGGAGAAATTCAGAAAGGACAATTTGCAAAAGAGTGGATAAGTGAAAATCAGGCGGGAAGACCGGAATTTTTACTTCGCAAAGAGATAGATAAAAATCATCTAATCGAAAAAGTTGGTGCGAAACTTCGTGGAATGATGAGTTGGCTTAAGTAATTGATTGTCATTGATGGTCATTAATTGTCATTAATTGTCATTAATTGTAATAGGATGTGAGTATATGAAATTAGAAGAATTGCAGGTATATAATTTATATAAAATGCAAAAATAAAAAGTATATTTAATAGTTTGATATTATGAAAAAAGGTATTAATAAAAAAATGAAGAATAAAAAAATACAAATTTTTGATACAACATTGCGAGATGGAACTCAAGCGGAAAAGATTTCATTTTCGTCTGAAGATAAAATTCATATTGCCCAGAGATTAGATAAACTTGGTGTTGATTATATTGAAGGCGGTTGGCCGGGTTCAAATCCTAAAGACATGGAGTTTTTTGAGAAGATTAAAGATGTAAAATTAGAGAACTCTAAAATCGTAGCATTTGGTTCTACAAAACATGCCAGAAACAAAATCGAAGATGATAAAAATATTCAAGCACTTATTGATGCTGATACTCCGGTTGTTTCTGTCTTTGGGAAGTCGTGGATTTTGCATGTGGAAAAAGCATTGAAAATCTCTCCTGAAAAGAATTTAGATCTTATTCGCGAAAGTGTTTCATATTTGAAAAAATTTAACAAGGAAGTTATTTTTGATGCGGAACATTTTTTTGATGGATATAAAGATGATCCCGAATATGCAATGGAGACACTAAAAGTTGCCGAAAAATCAGGTGCGGATTTACTTGCTTTGTGTGATACGAATGGTGGAACTTTGACTTCCGAATTGATAATGATAATAGACGAGGTGAAAGAGAAAATAAATATTCCACTGGGAATTCATGCCCATAACGATTCGGGATTGGCAGTTGCAAATTCTATTTCTGCTGTAGAAAGTGGATGTATTCAAGTGCAGGGAACAATCAATGGTTTTGGTGAAAGGTCTGGAAATGCGGATTTGTGTTCTGTGATTCCAAACTTACAATTAAAAGCAAATTACGATTGTATTCCACAGGGAAATATGAAAACTTTGACATCACTTTCTCGATATTTGAATGAAGTTGCAAATTTATCTCATCCTAATAATTTACCATTTACAGGAAAAAGTGCATTTGCTCATAAAGGCGGAATTCATGTTAGTGCAGTTATCAAAGAGCCAAGAAGTTATGAACATATCAAACCTGAAGAAGTTGGGAATAGAAGAAGAGTTTTAGTTTCTGACCTTTCCGGCAAAAGTAATATTAATTTTAAAGCAGATGAATTAAATATTGATATAGAAAAACATAAAGATAAAATTCCGGAAATCGTAGAAAGATTAAAAAATAAAGAGTACGATGGATTTCAATATGAAGCTGCCGAAGGATCTTTAGAATTATTGATTCAGAAAGTAAATAATGAGTTCAAGGAATATTTTAACTTGAAAGGTTTTAGAATATTAATTGAAAAAGATGAATCTGGTGCAACAAGGTCGGAAGCGACTATCAGAGTATCAGTTGGCGACACGATGGAACACACTGCTTCGGAAGGTCATGGCCCGATAAATGCTCTCGATAATGCACTCCGAAAAGCATTGATGAAATTCTATCCGGAAATAGATGTTATTAAATTGTCAGATTATAAAGTTAGAGTTCTGAATGCAAAAGATGCCACTGCTTCAAAAGTTCGTGTTTTAATAGATTCTAAATCAAAAGAACATTCTTGGGGAACTGTTGGAGTTCATGCGAATATTATTGAAGCAAGTTGGCAAGCACTAACTGAAAGTGTATTATTCTATTTAATGAAAAATAAAAGTGAAAATAAAAATTTAAAATAGTTTGGAGGAATATTATGAAAGATATAATAATTTTCGATACGACATTGCGAGATGGTGAACAGAGTCCAGGTGCTTCTTTAAATATTGATGAAAAATTACTTGTTGCACATCAATTGGAAAAACTTGGTGTTGATGTTATTGAAGCAGGTTTTCCGATAGCTTCGAAAGGTGATTTTGAGGCAGTAAAACAAGTTGCTCAATCTATTAAAAATTCAACTGTTTGTGGATTGGCAAGAGCGAATAAAATTGATATAATGAAATGTTGGGACGCTGTGAAGTATGCAAAAAAACCAAGAATTCATACTTTTATCGCTACTTCAAAAGTTCATATGGAAGACAAGTTAAAGAAGACAAAAGAGGAAGTAATTGAAATTACAAAAGATGCTGTCACATTAGCAAAATCTTTATGTGATGATGTGGAATTTTCTCCGGAAGATGCCGGACGGACAAATCTTGATTATATGTGCGATGTTGTTAGAGCTGCGATAAAAGCAGGTGCGACTACGATAAATATTCCTGATACAGTAGGATATACTGAGCCGAAAGAATTTGGCGATAGAATAAAATATCTATTTGATAAAGTTCCGGAAGTAAAAGATATTGTAGTTAGTGTTCATTGTCATAATGATCTTGGAAATGCAGTTGCAAATTCTCTATCGGCTATCGAAAATGGAGCAACTCAAATAGAGGGATGTATAAATGGAATTGGCGAACGAGCAGGAAATGCGGCAATAGAAGAAGTGATTATGAATCTAAAAACGAGAAAAGATTATTTCAATGTGAATGTAAATGTGAATACGAAAGAGTTATTTAGAACGAGTCGTTTGGTCTCAAATTTGACCGGAATAAATGTTCAAAGAAATAAGGCGATTGTAGGAGAAAATGCTTTTGCACACGAAGCGGGAATTCATCAACATGGAATTCTTGCTAATAAAAATACTTATGAAATTATGATTGCCGAAGATATTGGTTGGGAAGGTGAAAATATTGTTATTGGAAAACATTCAGGTAAACATGCAATTAAAAAAATATTGGACAAGGAAGGATTAAAAGTTACGAAAGAACAGTTAATAGAAATTACTGGAAAAATTAAACACTTGGCCGATACGGAAAAAGAGATTGAATTTGGTGATGTAATTGGAATCGGTAGAGATGTTGCTTTTAAACTTGCGGCTGCGGATCAATATATAAAATTACTTGAATATTCCGTGACTACCGGCAATAAGATAACTCCAACGGCAACTGTAAAATTAGAAGTTTATGGCGAAGAAAAAATTGGAAGTGGTGTTGGAAATGGACCGATTGATGCAATAAGTTCTGCGATTTGGAGTATGATAGAGACATCACTAAAACTTGTAAAATATAATTTGAAATCAATTACAGGTGGAACAAATGCTCTTGCAAATGTATCAATAAAACTTTCGGATATTCATAATCATATTTATGGAGCTAAGGCAGTTAGCGAAGATGTAATTTCCGCAAGTGCAAATGCCTTAATCGATGCAATAAATAAAGCATTACATTATAGTAAAACAATCCATCCGCAGAAAGATTATTTCTTCTTTGATTAGATCATCGAATTATGTCATCGAATTAGGTCATCGAATTAATCGAATTTATCTAATTTGCTATGTCATCGAATTTATCTAATTATACAAATATTTACTAATTGAAGAAAGATAGGCGTAATATGATTGACAAGGATAAAGATGGTTAGAAGGTTAGATGGTTAGGAGGTTAGAATATACCGTGCACAAAAGTGTGTCTAAATCAATGACAACGAATGACAATCTTAAGATGGTTAGAAGGTTAGGAGGTTAGAATATGCCGTACACAAAAGTGTGTCTAAATCAATGATAACAAATGACAACGAATGACAAAATATCCGTGCCAATCCGCTTAATCCGCGAAAATCCGTGTGCAACAAATGAAAATGAATGAAAATTAGGAGACAAATTGGGAAGTACAATAACAGAAAAAATATTAGCCAAACATTCAGGAAAAACAAAAGTAAAACCGGGAGAGATTGTAAACTGTAAGATTGATGTGATAATGTGTCATGATGTGACAACGACTCCTGCTATGGATATTATGGAAAAACATGGAATTAAAAATGTAAAAAATCCGGATCAGGTAGTTGTGATTCCAGATCATTTTGTTCCTAATAAAGATATTAAATCCGCTGAGATGGTTGCAAGAATCAGGCGATGGGCAAAGGAACAGAAAATAGATAATTTTTACGATATTGGAAGACACGGAGTTTGCCATGCACTGCTTCCCGAACAGGGATTTGTAGTTCCAGGGGAGACAATTATTGCCGGCGATAGTCATACTTGTACTCATGGAGCATTTGGAGCATTTTCAACCGGAATTGGAAGCACCGATTTGGCGGCAGCATTAACAACCGGTGAATTGTGGTTCAAAGTTCCAGAGACAATTTTAATACAAATAGATGGAAAGTTGCAAAAAGGAGTTTATTCAAAAGATGTAATTTTAGAAGTTATTCGCAGGATTGGTGTCGATGGAGCATTGTATAAAGCGATGGAATTTAAAGGCGAAGTGATTGATAATTTTTCGATTGAGAGCAGAATGACGGTTTGTAATATGGCAATCGAAGCCGGTGGAAAATCTGGAATAATAAGTCCCGACGAGAAAACTTTTGAATATTTAAGAACTCATTCAGATAAGAAATTTGAATCGGTTTACAGTGATGATGATGCGGAATATTCAGAAAAAATAAAAATTGATATCACAAATTTAGAACCACTTATTGCAATGCCACATTTACCAAGCAATGGAAAGCCAATTTCTGAAATTGAAGATATAAATATAGATCAAGCATATTTGGGAAGTTGCACTAATGGAAGAATTGAGGATTTGAGAATATCGGCAGAGATTTTGAAAGGAAAAACAATTGCTCCAAATACAAGAATGATAGTTGTTCCGGCTTCAACAGAGATTTGGAAACAGGCGAATAAAGAGGGATTGTTTGATATATTTATGGAATTTGGTGCGACAATTTCTACTCCAACTTGTGGAGCTTGTCTTGGTGGACACATGGGGATTCTTGCGGAAGGCGAAAAGTGCATAAGTTCAACAAACAGAAATTTTGTTGGTAGAATGGGAAGTCCGAAGTCAGAAGTTTATCTTGGCAGTCCGGCAGTTGTTTCAGCATCTGCGATTGAAGGTAAGATTGCTGATCCGAGGAAATATTTATGAGAATTTTATGGTTATTGATGGGATTTGCAGTTATTAGGTCATACATTGTCATTAGGGCATTGGTTGTCATTGATAGTCATTAATTGTCATTAGGTCATTAGGTCGTTGGTGGTTGATTGAAAAATGAGGTTAGTTTATGAATTTAGATGATTTGCAGGTGTATCAAATATCCATAGAAATTGGCGAAAAAATTTGGAATATTGTTAAGAAATGGAATTATTTTGAAAGAGATACTGTAGGCAAACAACTTGTTAGAGCAATTGATTCTGTTTCGGCAAATATCAGTGAAGGATTTGGAAGATTTCATTATAAAGAATCAAAAAATTTTTATTACTACTCTCGTGGGTCGTTATTTGAATCAAAAACATGGTTAGAAAAAGCACATAATAGGGGATTAATAAGTGATAAAAATTTTGATGATTTTAAAATAGAATTGAATAAATTAGGAATTAAACTTAATAATTACATAAATTCAATTGGAAAAAAACAAAAAAGCACAATAAATGACAATAAGTGACAACAAATGACAACAAATAACAATAAATTTCTCTGCGTCTTTGCATCTCTGCGGTAGAGTAAAAATGACAACGAATGACAATAAATGACTATCAATGACAACAAATGACAACGAATGACAACCAATGACAACCAATGACAACCAATGACACGAGCGAAGCGAGTAAATAACAATAAATTTAAAATAAGGTAAAAAGAAATATGCTAAAAAATATAAAAGGAAAATCACATGTTTACAAACGAGCACATATAAATACAGATGAAATAATTCCTGCAAGATATTTGAATGTTGATAAAGAAGCAGAATTAGCAAAATATGCAATGGAGGATATTGACAAGAATTTTGTTAAAAAAGTTCAAGTTGGTGATTTTATTGTTGGCGGTATTGATTTTGGTTGTGGAAGTTCTCGTGAGCATGCAGTTTGGGCTTTGCGAGGAGCAGGAGTGAGAGGTGTGATTGCAGAAAAATTTGCAAGAATATTTTATAGAAATTGTATAAATAATGGATTTGTTGCGATTGAATGCAAGGGAATAAGTGAAAAAGTAAGAAATTCTGATGAACTTGAAATAAACTTTTCTGATGGTGAAATTAAAAATATAACAAAAGATGAGATTTATAAATTTGAACCGCTTTCTGACTTTGCAAACGAGTTATTATCGAGTGGTGGTTTAATGAATTATATTTTAAAAAAGAAGGAAAAATAAAAAATGAGAGAGATGAAAATTGCAGTTTTGTCCGGAGATGGAATTGGTCCGGAAGTAATGGTGGAAGCGATAAAAGTATTAGATGTTATTCAAAAAAAATACAATGTAAAATTTGATTATAAAAATGCATTAGTCGGTGGATCTGCTTATGATGAATATGGCGAACATTTACCTGAAGAGACAATTAATATTTGTAAAGATTCTGATGCGATTTTATTTGGTTCAGTTGGAGGACCGGTCAAGGAACAGAATACGAAAAAATGGAGTGGAGTTGAGGTGAATTCTCTACTTGGTTTGAGAAAGGAATTTAAACTATATGCAAATTTACGACCTTCAAAATTGTATCCCGCTCTTGCATCTGCATGTTCTTTGAGAAAAGATATTTCAGAAAAAGGTTTTGATCTTTTAGTTGTAAGGGAGTTGACAGGTGGAATATATTTTGGACAACCGAAGGGTAGAAAAAATAGTGGCGATGAAGAAATTGCTTTTGATACTATGGTATATTCAAGAAAGGAGATTAAGCGAATAGCGAAAGTCGCCTTTGATGTTGCAAAAAAAAGAAGAAAAAAAGTGACTTCAATAGATAAGGCGAATGTTTTAACGACAATGGTTTTATGGCGAGAAGTCGTTGAAGAGGTTGCAAAAGAATATCCTGATGTAGAATACGAACCGATGTATATTGACAATGCTGCGATGCAATTAACGAAAAATCCTCAGCAGTTTGATGTGATGTTATGCGGAAATATGTTTGGCGATATTATATCCGATGAGTCAGCTGCGATTGCCGGAAGTTTGGGAATGTTGCCAAGTGCAAGTTTAGCAGAAAATGGTTTTGGAATGTTTGAACCATCAGGTGGATCGGCTTTTGATATTGCAGGACAAGGAATTGCAAATCCAATCGCACAAATTTTAAGTGGTGCGATGATGTTAAAATATTCTTTTGGAATGGAAGAAGCCGGAAAAGATATTGAAAATGCAGTTGAGAAATTATTGAATGATGGTTTCCGAACGAAAGATATTTGGCAATCGGGAGATATAGAAATTAATACTAAAGAAGTTGGCGATAAAATTGTTGAATACCTGATTTAGAGATATTCTACTGTCTGTTTGTTCAGTTTAGGTACAAACATCTATCGGTGTTATTCGGTGTATTCGGTGGTTAATAAATAAAAAATGCGAAATGATTGGAGTCAAGTGTCAAACATCAACCATCAAACTTTTTTCAAATTTTAGTTATATTTCATTATTTTTTTTGTATCTTACGAAGATGAAAATACAAGGAACTTAAATGGATAATATGATAATACAATTTTTACTCTTTGTTGTAGGTG
>JAYEHX010000112.1:0-3150 GCA_034659735.1 Fidelibacterota bacterium
CTCTCATTATCACTGAAAAGATTCCCAAGCCCCAAAGATTGTAATCCTCCAAATGCCGACATAGGATTAGATGTTGTAGGCGATAAAATTACTGCAGTACCCTTATACCACTTTGGTAATAATAAACTAATAAAAATGGACAATATCCCTGCAACAAAAGTAATAAGCAATATTTGTTTCTTATTTTCCCAAACAATATTTAAATAGTCTTTTAATGATATATTATCTTTCACAATTTCTCCTTATATTCTCTCAACTTTCTTTTTATCAATTTTATACTTTTTCCCACATTTTCCACAGGTCGCGATTCCATCATCAAATTTCAATTTATCGCCACATTCACAGACCCAAGCAATTCTTCGTGCAGGAGTTCCAACTACAAGTGCATAATCCGGAACATCTTTTGTCACAACACTTCCCGCGGCGATGAATGAATATCTACCAATCGTATTTCCACAAATAATTGTAGCATTTGCTCCAATTGAAGCTGATTTTTTTACCAATGTTTTATTATAAAATTCTGAACCTCTCTGTGGAAATTCACTTCGCGGATTAAGAACATTTGTGAAAACCATAGATGGACCGCAAAATACAAAATCCTCTAATTCAACCCCTTCATAAACAGAAACATTATTCTGAATTTTTACACCATTTCCAATATTCACATTATTACCAATATTTACATTTTGACCTATTGAACAATTTTCTCCAATTGTAGATCCCGATTGAATATGAGAAAAATGCCAAATTTTTGTTCCATCACCAACTTTAACATTATCATCAACAAAGCTTGATTTGTGAAAAAAATATTTTTCTTTTTTATCTTTCATTGTTCCCAATTTTTACTCTCCTTAATCATCAATTTAGATAATTCAATTTGTGTAATTAGTTTAATTCGATGACTTATAATGGAAAATTCACTCTCTTACCAGTTTTTGCGGACTTATAAATTCCGAGAATTAACTCCAATGATTTTCTACCACTTCTTCCATCTGTATTTGCCTTTGCATTTCCTTTTAATGTTTCAATAACATTTTCATAATATGGAATATGTCCATAACCATATACATTTGGTGGATTATAATTTGATTGTTCAATTATTTTATCATCGTCATCATAATCTTCAAATTCCCATTTCTGAATATTATTCACTGCCAAACCACCAATTTTTGCAGTCCCTTTTTCTCCTATAATTGTAATAGAACCTTCATAGTTTTTGGGGTAAGTTAACATTGTCACATTTATAGAACCGATTGCTCCATTACGAAACTTTATAACGGCAGATCCACTATCTTCCGCTTCTATTTTTCTTGCAAGAGTACCCGTTTCTGCGGTTACAGATTCTACAGAACCAATAAGCCAATATAATGCATCGACATAATGACTAGCCTGATTCATAAAAGCTCCACCATCAAATTCCCAAGTTCCACGCCAATCTGCCATATCATAATATTCTTGAGGTCTTTGCCAAAACACATTCGCTTGCACCATATAAATTCTACCAAATCTATTTTTCAATATTGCATTTTTAAGGAGTTGCATAGTTGTGTTTAAGCGATTTTGTTTTACAACGAATAATTTTACTTTATTTTTATCTGCTGCTTTAATTAACTTATCAACAGAATCAAGAGTAATTCCCATAGGTTTCTCTGTAATAACATTAATGCCTTTCTCCACTGCCATTATTCCATGCTCGGGATGTAAACCACTTGGAGTACAGATACTAATTACATCAATATCTCCTCTATTAAGCATTTCTTTATAGTTTGTATAATGTTTCGCACCATATTTTTCACCTGCACTTTTAGCTTTTTTTTCATCAATATCACAAACGGCTACTAAATTTAAATCTTTTGGAAAATGTTTAATTGATTCAAAATGATTTTTTGAAATTCTACCACATCCGATTAAAGCAATATTCAAAACTTCTCCTTTCATTTTAATGATAATTTAAAATATTCATAAATGTTACCCGACCCTTTCCAATTTTCAAACCTCTTTGTTATTATACAACCAGGATATTTTTGTTCCGCAATTCCTTTTTTTTCATAACCACGGATATGTTCAAAACCATTCTTTGATAACCAATTTAAAGAAATTCTTAACAACATTGATTCGTATTTTCGTTTAGAATAGTTTTCATTTATTTCACTTGTAAAAATAAATACTGTATCACCTTTACCCCAATTTCTCTCTTCGTAAAGTATTTTTTTATCGCTTAATTTTTCAATCTCTATAGCAATTATAAAGGCGATTGGTACATTTTTTAATCTTGCTACAAATGATAATGTATTCGGGTATGAGAAATATTCTTCAATATCTTTTGTTAAAATTAAGGAGTTGGGATTTAAACTGTTTCTTTGAGTATTCAAAAATTCAGAAATTATATTTCTATCTTTTGCTTGCAATTGTTTTAATAATTCTATCTGTAAATCATCATCATTTTTGGCAAGAATTACCGAATCTTTATTAATGTCCGTTTCGAATAATGTTGTATTATTTTCCATAGTGTTAATTTACAAAAAAAATCTATAATTACTAATAATATATTTAATAAAAAAAAGCCCTGAATATTTAATTCAGGACTTAAGGTTTCTGGCGATGTCCTACGCTCCCACCCCGTTGCCAAGGCAGTACCATCGGCTCAAATGAGCTTAACTTCTCTGTTCGAAATGGGAAGAGGTGTTTCCTCATTGATATCGTCGCCAAGAAATGATATTAATAAAATGGGATGCAATTGAAACTTCGAATATTAAATGAATAAACAATTTAAAAAAGGTTAAGTCTATCGAATTATTAGTATCACTCGACTAAATATATTACTACACTTACATCTGTGACCTATCAACTTTGTAGTCTACAAAGATTCTCAAGGGAAATCTAATCTTGAGGTAAGTTTCGCGCTTATATGCTTTCAGCGCTTATCTTGTCCGAACATAGCTACTCTGCAATACTGCTGACGCAATAACAGATGCACCAGAGGTTCGTCCACTTCGGTCCTCTCGTACTAGAAGCAGATTCTCTCAAATTTCCTACGCCCACGGCGGATAGGGACCGAACTGTCTCACGACGTTCTGAACCCAGCTCGCGTGCCACTTTAATGGGCGAACAGCCCAACCCTTGGGACCTTCTCCAGCCCCAGGATGTGAC
>JAYEHX010000113.1:0-13000 GCA_034659735.1 Fidelibacterota bacterium
TACAATAAATCATCTATTCGATAATGTCGATAATTTGATTGTTGGTGGCGGAATGATTTTCACATTTTTCAAAGCAATGGGATATGAGATTGGAAATTCGCTTGTCGAAGAGGACAAAATCGAAGTTGCAAAAAGTGTAATTGAAAAAGCAAAAAAAAAGCAATGTGAATTTTTATCTTCCAACTGATGTTATCGTGGCCGATGAATTCAAGAATGATACAAATTATAAAACAGTTTCTGTTGAAAACATTCCAAAAGAAAAAATTGGTTTAGATATTGGAAGTGAGAGTATTCAAAAATTTTCAGAAGTAATATATTCAAGTAAAACAATTTTGTGGAATGGACCGATGGGAGTTTTTGAGATGGAAAATTTTGCAAAGGGTACAGAAAAAATTGCCGAAGCATTAGCGAGCGTGACAGAGCAAGGAGCAATTTCTCTCGTTGGTGGTGGCGACTCTGCATCTGCTGTTAAGAAACTTGGATTTTATGATAAAATTAGTCATGTTTCAACCGGCGGTGGTGCTTCACTTGAACTTATTTCGGGCATACAATTACCGGCAGTTACAGAAATTTCAAAAAAATAATAAAGGAAAATTATGAGAAAATATTTTATAGCAGGAAATTGGAAAATGAATCAAACAATAACAGAAACTGTAGAATTCTGTCGTCAACTTCGTGTGAAAGGATTGAAAAATACGGAATCTGACATTGTGCTTTTTCCACCGGCAATTTCAATTTCATCAATGGTAGAAACCTTGAAAGATACACCTGTAAAAATTGGCGGGCAAAATATTCATCAAGAATCTAATGGTGCTTTTACCGGCGAAACTTCTGTGGACATGTTAGTAGATGCAGGATGCGATTTTGCATTGATAGGACATTCAGAAAGAAGACAGTTTTTTGGTGAAACAAACGAACTCGTAAATCAAAAACTCAAAAAGGTATTGGAAACAAATTTGAAACCCGTCGTCTGCATCGGAGAAACACTTGATGAACGAGAATCCGGCAACACAGAAAAAATTATTCTTAAACAATTGAAAGAAGGATTAAATAATATTTCAGAAGAAGAAATGGGAAAAATAGTTATCGCTTACGAACCAATTTGGGCAATTGGGACAGGACTTACAGCAACTCCAGAACAAGCAGAAGAAATCCATCGTTTAATAAGAGATACGATTAAACAAAAATTTAGTGAACATGTTTCTAATAATTGTCGTATATTATATGGAGGAAGTGCTAAAGTTAAAAATGCGGAATCGTTACTTTCTGAAAAAGACATCGATGGATTATTGATTGGAGGAGCAAGTTTAAAAGTGAGTGACTTTTATGAAATTATTCGGATAGCAGAAAATTTAATAAAAAATTAAAATAGAGGATTTAAAATTATGTATGGATTATTAATAGTTATTTTCGTGATAGTAGCACTGTTGTTGGTATTATCAATCTTGATGCAATCATCGAAAGGAACGGGTTTGGCTGGGACTTTTGGCGGAGCAGGTGGTGCAAATACTGTTTTTGGTGGACGAGGTGCGGCAACACTTCTTGTAAAAATGACAACATATTTGGCAGTAATTTTCTTCGTTTTGACAATAGCAATTAATTTTGTTATTAGATCAAACACTCAAAAAAGTGGCAGTGTCGTTCAAGAACAGGCAACTGAAAGAATAATTACACCATCGTCATCATTACCAACACCAAAGGATATTGATATTAATGAAGTGGTTCAACCAGTAAAAGAAAATAAAACAAAGAAAGAAAATTAAGATTTTGTTTATTAAAAATCAAAATTGCCCAGGTGGTGAAATTGGCAAACACACCATCTTGAGGGGGTGGCGTTCTAACGGACTTATGGGTTCAAGTCCCGTCCTGGGCACAAACAAGTAAGGAGGAAAAGATGAAAACAAAAATTATAATTATGATCATTGCAATCCTATTAAGCATATCTACTTTTATTATTGCGGAAGATTCTAATTCTGACCAATTAGAATTAGCAAAAACTGCAATAGAAAATAAAGATGCACAACAGGCAAAAATAATTCTCAAAGGAATAATAACTAACGATTCTGAAAATGCAGAAGCGCTTTTTGAACTGCACAAAGTTGAGTTGATGATAGGTAATATTAATGAAGCACAAAAAGTATTAAACGATGCAATTACTGCTGATAAGGCAAACACAGAATACCGTGAAGTTTATGATAAAATTAGAGAATTAGTTAACTTACTGAAAGATGGACAGCGAGAATTTGATGTCTCTTCTTTCGATGCCGCAAAAACAATCTATTCGCAAGCATTGGAAACATTCCCTAATGTATCTGAAATTAATTATAGATTAGGAATCATTGCATTATATCAAAATGACTATAAAAGTTCAGCAAAATATTTTGATACAGCTACAAAATTAGCTCCCGGTGTAGAAAAATATAGTAAGGCCAAAATGAATTTAGTTGGGAAATATTATGAAAATGGAAACAATGCATTAAAATTAGGTGACTCTGATGAGGCAGAAAAACAATTCAGAATTTGTGTAGAAATAGATCCAACATTTGTTCATGCATATTTACGATTGGGAGTAATAAAAGCAAAATCAGGTGATATTGATGGAGCAATTGGTTGCCTTAAAAAAGGAGTTGTTGCCTCACCCGAAAATTATGTTGCTCAATACAATTTAGGAAATTTTTATAAAAAAGCACATCAATATGATTTGGCTGTTAAACATTTAAAAAAGGCAGTAGAATTAAATTCAAATTATGACAAGGCCTTCTCAACACTTGGTAGTGCATATTTGGGTTTGAAACAATTGAATAAAGCTGGAGTAGCTTTTCAAAACGCACTTGCTTTAAATGATAAATCACCGGCAACTTGGGATGGATACGGTGCACTTCTAATGCAACAGAAAAAATATTCAGAAGCGATTGATGCACTAACAAAAGCTGTTGAACTAAACCCTAGAAATTTCAATGCTTATTATAGAATTGCATCATGCAATAATAGTTTGGGGAAATATCAAGAAGCAATTGAAGCATCAAAAAAATCTACTAAATATCAACCAAAATTTGGTGCAGCTTGGTATGAAATGGGAATGGCTTATGCATTATCCGGAAATAAAAGTGATGCTATAAACTCTTTTAATCGAGCACGCTCAGATAGAAGATGGAAAAAATCTGCAGATTATCAGATTGAATTATTACGAAGTGATAAACCGGTTCAACCGTAATAAATAAGATTTAGAAATTTAGGAATTGAGGGGAAAACGATAAATTTCCCCTTTTTATTTGGAGAATAAAATATGATAAAAGCAATTATATTTGATATTGACAATACCTTAATGGACTTTATTCGTTTAAAAAGAATGGCTGTTGAATCTGCGATTTTGGGTATGATAGGAGCCGGTTTTCATATTGATAAAGATAAATCTATTGAAGATATAATGCAAATTTATGAAGAAGACGGCTGGGAAGATCAACTTGTTTTTAATAAATTTATAGAAAATGAATTGGGTCATCTTGATTATAAATATTTGGCATCGGGAATCTTGGGCTATCGTAAGGCAAGAGAATCTGCACTCTCGCCATATCCCTTTGTCACAAGTACTCTTATTCAAATTCTTAAAAAAGGAATAAAATTGGCAATTGTAAGTGATGCTCCGAGTAGAGAAGCGTGGCTCCGATTAGTTCAACTGAATTTACATAATTTTTTTGATGTCGTTATTACTTTTAATGATACAAATGAACGGAAACCATCTCCCAAGCCATTTCTACTTGCTTTGGAAAAATTAGATTTACAGGCAAACGAAACAATGATGGTTGGCGACTGGCCTGAACGAGATATTGTAGGAGCAAAATCAGTTGGAATAAAAACCGTTTATGCAAAATATGGTGATATTAATCCAACAAATAATTCAAATGCCGATTACGATATTAACAGTATAGATGAAATTTTACCAATTCTTGATAAGGAAAATAAAAATGCTTGAAACAGGAATTGACATAGTGGAAATTAGCAGAATCAAAAGTAGCATTCAAAAATCAGATAGATTTAAAAACAGAATTTTTCATAAAAAAGAAATAGAATATTGTGAAAAATTTTCTGATAAATACCAACATTACGGAGCAAGATTTGCAGGAAAAGAGGCAGTTAGAAAAATTCTATTAAACTATTTTGATTTGAACATTTTAAAATGGAATAGTGTTTGGATAGAAAATGAATCGAACGGAAAACCGATTCTCAAATTTTCAAACGAGATATTAGCAAAAATAAAAATAAAAAATTGCTCCATAAGTTTAAGTCATATTAAAAATCTGGCAGTTGCTTCTGTTATTATGGAGTTTGAAAATATATAATCAAAATAGGTGGATAAAATGAAAAAAACAATCAGTTATTTATTTACAATTATTGTTATTCTATTTGTGGTAAGTAGTTTAAATGCTCAAACAAAACCAACAATTGGAATTAGAGGTGGTGTGGGAACAGATATTAATTTGGGTTTGGCTTATGGATTAGGTATAAATTATTTATTGCCTGTCTCAGATAGATCACTCGAATTAGGTATATTATTATTTGGAGGAAAATCTAAAGAATCTACTGACATAGGTATCCATACTTATAATGAAACAACAGAAATATTTGTAGTGGCATTAATGTTTAATTATCTAATTAACTATTTTCCGGAAACAAATGGTGTCTATTTTATATCCGGCGCGGGAGTTGCAAGTATTGGTGTCGAATGGGAAGAAAAAAGTCAAACAGATATTAGCTTGGGAACACCATTACCCGGTGGTGGCAGTATGCAATCAGCAGAGGGAACTACCGGAGGAATTGTTCTAAATTTAGGTGTTGGAAAAAGTTTTAATAATAAATTAGATGTTAGAATTGAACTGCCAATGATTATAATATTTTCAACATACGGAGGTGCTTCAAATGTTGCACCAAGTTTGATAACTACAGCAGGTTATAGATTTTAATATAAATTATACAAATATAAAATAAAAAAACTCCCCATCGCTGAGGAGTTTTTTTTGGCAGAAATTTAAATTCGTTTTAGTTTATTTCAATCTTCTTCGGCTTTGCTTTTGCTGATTTTGGAATTTCAATGTTTAATATTCCATCATTCCATTTTGCAGTAATTTTCTCATTGTCAATATGATTTGGTAATTCAAAACTTCTTGAAAATTTTCCAAAACTAATCTCATTAATGTGATAGCGAGAATTTTCTTCTTTTATTCCTGTCATTTTTTCGCCGGAAATCGTTAGAACATCATCTTCAAACAATATATTAATATTCTCTTTTTTTATTCCGGGAGCTTCTACCTCTACCTTATAATTTCCATCTGTTTCAATCAAGTTCATTCTCGGTTTGTAACTTGCAACAAAATTCTCGTTAAAAAAATTACTAAGTGTGCTTGGGTAAAATTCATTTTCTCTTTCTCTTCTTACTAAATGTTTCATTTTCTTCTCCTTTCTTTTATTTTATTTTTTTTCAATTCTCACTTAACACACTTGCATATTTTGTGCCACATAAAAACTTATGTAATATTGGCATAGATAACTCTATATTTATGAATATTTGACTAAATGGTTGCCATATTGACATTATTTATTGGATTTATTTAGAATTTCCATAATTTATGAAACTTTAATTTAATTTTATCATAAAAATATGATGTTGATTTTAAAAAATATTCGTATATTTGCCAAATGAGAAATTATTAAAAAAATTTAAAGAGAAAAAAATGAAGAAACAAATATTTTATATTTTAATAACAATTATTCTATTCACTGGCAGCAATTTTGCTTCTATTATTTATGTGCCGGATAGTATTTCCACTATTCAACATGCTATTGATTCTGTAAATGTTAATGATACTATAATTGTAAAAGACGGGACTTATAATGAAAATATAAATTTTAGCGGAAAAAATCTCACCATTGCTTCTCAATTTTTTATAAATCAAAAAGCAACTCATATTGATAATACGATTATCTCGGCGAGTGATAGTGGAAGTATTGTAATTTTCGCAAACAATGAAGATTCTACTTCTGTGCTAATGGGATTTACATTGAAAAACGGAAAGGCATTATCAAATACAAACAAAAATGGTGGAGGAATCTATTGTAGAAATTCGAGTCCACAATTGCTTAATTTAAATATAAACAAAAGTTATGCGGATTCTTGTGGTGGTGGAATATATTTTTATAATTCTAATGCGATTTGTAAATATATTTCACTTACAAATGATAGTGCTAAAATATTTGGTGGTGGAATATATTTAAAAAATTCTACACAGCTTGACACTCAAATAACGATAACAAAAAGTGGTTCAGAAAATAATGGAGCTGGTTTTTATATTGATAATTCGAACTTAGTTTTATCGCAAAGTAAAATTACAGAAAACAGTTCTACAAATTCCGGAGCGGGAATATTTATCAAAAATTCTATTCTAAAAACGGATAATTCTCTGATTGCCGATAATAAAATTTCGAGTGGAAACGGTTCGGCAATTTATAGTGAAAAATCACAAATAGAACTCGTTAACAACACAATCGCAAATAATAATAATAGTGACGAACTTGTTTTAAATACAACAAACTTCACAAGTAAGAATTCAATAATTTGGGAAACAATAAATGTAAACAGCGATTCTGCAACTATTATATATTCAGATATATTCGGCGGTTGGACAGGTACAGGAAATTTAGATAAAGACCCAATTTTTGTTTCAGATACATTAGATTATAAACTTTCGGATTCTTCATATTGCATCGGAATGGGAACAAATGATATTAATTTTTCAACAGATATTGATGGAAATGAAAGACCAAATCCGGCAGATTCATATTGCGATATCGGTGCTTATGAAAACAGCAGACGAGCTCCGATAAACATAGAAAATATTTATTACATTACACTTCTCGGAAATGAAATTAACGGAAACGGTTCTCAAGAGAGACCATTTTCAAAGATACAATCCGGAATAAATAATGCTTCAATCGGTGACACAATTTTGATTGCACCGGGAACTTATCACGAGGCGATTGAAGTTGATAAATCTTTATTCATCGGCTCACATATTTTAACAACTAATGACACGAGCTATATGGATAGTACAGGAATAGTTGTAGATTCAGCAATCACAAAGAGTGCTATTTATATTCATGACACAGGAAGCGAAAATGTTATTGTGAACGGATTAACATTAGAAAATGGCAAAGGAATATATCAACATCCAAGCCATCGTGGTGGCGGAATTTTTTGCAACTCTACAAAGGCACATCTTTATAATTTGAAAATTAAAAATTCTACTGCAGAATATGGAGCCGGAATTGACATATCAAATTCTGAAATAGTTTTAAGCGATGTTCTAATTGATTCAAACTTTACAGCGGGTTGGGGCGGTGGAATTTCTATTGTTGCTTCTGAAGTTGACATGTTTGATGTTGACATTTTGAATAATGAGGCAAGTATGGGTGGTGGAATTTATACAATAGACAACTCTAATATAAATCTACAAAATGTAAATATTCTCAATAATTCTGCTACCGAAAATGCCACACTTTCTCCACTGCAAAATTCCCTATTTAAAACAGGTGAAATTCAATCAATATTATATTATGGCGGTGGGATTGATTGCGAAAATTCCGAAATATTTTTACAAAATACAATCGTTGCAAAAAATAATTCCGATGGAAACGGAGCAGGAATTAGTGTAATAAGCGGAAGTAAAATAACCTCAATCAATTCGACAATAACCGAAAATATATCACAAACAAATGGCGGTGCAATATTTTTTGATTGGAACTCAAAAGGAGTAATTGCCAATTCAATTTTATGGAATAACTCTCCACAGGAAATATATTTGAATGACGATTCACTTTGGATTTCTTACTCAGATGTTGATGGTGGAATAAATGATATTAATGATTCAGGATTTGTGAATTATACTGCAGAAAATAAAAATGTAAATCCACAATTTATAAATGTATCAGCAGACGATTTTCATCTCAACTCTACTTCAAATTGCAAAAATGTCGGAACTAATTTTTTTGTTTTTCAGGGTGATACGCTGATTGATCTTTCGAACAGTGAATACGATGGAAGTGCTCCGGATTTTGGTGCTTATGGAAGTAATCCGAATATTGAAAAACCAAATGATAATCCAAATGCAATTGAAGTAGATGTTATCCCAAATGAATTTGTAATTTCTAATCCATATCCAAATCCTTTTAATCCATCTATACATTTTGTTTTTCAATTACCACAACCCGGATTAGTAAAAATTAATATCTACAATATCTTAGGTCAAAAAGTTGTAACTCTTGTAAATAAAATTATGCCGGAAGGAAGGCATTATATAACTTGGTTTGGTATTAATGCAAATGGTGTTTCTGTTTCTTCCGGAGTATATTTTGTAAATTATTTTATTGATTGTGGTTCTGCCGGCTCTATATATAAAACTCAAAAAATCTTATTCCTTAAATAAAATTCTAAAAATAAATTGACTTCAATAAAAAATACAGAACAAAACAAAATAGACGAATTACTTGGATTCAACAGAGTTAAAGAACTTTTAAAAAGTTATACTTATACGGAAAATGCATCTTTTAAATTCCAAAATTTAGAATCATTTCAATCTGTAGAAAAAGTAGAATATGAACAAGATTTAAGTTTGGAGATGAGAGATATTATCGCTTTAGATAGTTCATTGCCACTACTCAATTTTTCAAATCAAAATGATGTTTTAAAACATATTGCGATTCGTGATACTGCGATTAGTTTAGAAGAATTATTTTTGATGAGTGAAATTCTACATTACCAAAATCGTATTAAAAAATATTTTTTACAGCGAGAAGAAAGTTATCCAAATTTAAAAAAGTTATTAAAATTTCATTACTCCAATTTGACAGGAATTGAGAAAGAAATCAAATCAATTTTCACTCCGGAACGAGCACTTGCCGATAATGCTTCTAAAGCATTAAAACAAATTCGCAAACAGATAAAAATAATTGATAATAGAATAAAAGATAAAATCCAATCACTCGCAACAAATTTAGCAAAAGATGATATCGCCGTTGAAGAGCAAGTTGCATTCAGAAATAATCGTCAAGTAATTCCAATTAAATCATCAAAAAAAAATAGTGTAAAAGGAATTATTCACGACCAAAGTCAAAGTGGGCAAACATATTATATCGAGCCAATTGAAATTGTTGAAATGAATAACAAGCTCGCTGAAAAAAAGTTAGATGAAAAAGTAGAAATAAAACGAATTCTAAAAGAAAAAACAAACCTGTTGCGAGAAAATTTAGATGATGTAAAATCGGCAATTATACTTTTGGAAGAGATGGATTTTATTCATGCAAAAGGAAGATTGGCAATAAAATTTGAGTGCAATAAACCGGTAAAAAACGAAAATGATTTCCGAATAAAAAACGGTAGAAATCTTGTGTTGGCACTTCATCGCAAAGTTGTTCCTCTAAATATTTCACTTGATGAAAGCAAACGGGGAGTGATAATAACCGGACCAAATGCAGGTGGAAAAACCGTCACTTTAAAAACAATCGGACTGATTTCATTGATGCACTGGGCGGGACTTTTAATTCCTGCAGACAGCAATTCATCAATTCCAAAATTTGATAAAATATTTATTGATATCGGCGACGACCAATCAATCGATGGCGATTTATCAACTTTTTCGGCACACATTATGAAGTTGAAAAACATTCTCCAATATGCAACTTCAAAAAGTTTGATAATACTTGACGAACTCGGAACGGGAACAGATCCAAAAGAGGGTTCAGCATTAGCAGAGGGAATTTTGTTGAATTTGATAAAACGAAAATCATTAACTTTCGCGACTACACATCACGGTTCGCTGAAAACATTGGCTTTCAAAATTCCTGAATTGGAAAATGCAAGTATGACATTTAACAACAAAAATCTTGAACCAACTTATGAATTTAAACTTGGAATTCCCGGAAGCAGTTATGCCTTAGAAATTGCTAAAAGATATGAATTAGATGATGATGTGATAGAATATGCAAAAAAAAATGTAGGCGAAAAACAGGAAAAATTAGAAGATTTAATAATTGATTTACAGAAAAAAATATTTGGCTACGACGAACTGATACAGAAAAATTCCCAATTGGAAAAAGAAATTATCTTAAAAAATAAAGAAGCTTCCGACCGAAAAAAAGAGATAGAAAAGAAATTTAGAAAAGCCGACAAAGATGCAATTACCAATGCAAATGATTTGATAAAGAAAATGCAAAGCAAATTAGAAAAAACAATAAAATATATAAAAGAAAATGATGCAAGTAAGGAATCAATAAAAACAGCACAATCAACATTTAGACACATTCAAAATGATTTGACCAATAGAGAAGAAAAAATCGATAGTAAAAAACAGACAATATTTTCGTGGTCAGACATTCATATAGGAAAAATAGTTCATATAAATACGATGAATATAAATGGTAAAATTTTAGAGATAAATCGTAAATCAAAAAAAATCTGGGTTGATATAAATGGCTCAAGAATGCGACTAAAATTGGACTGGCTTTCTCCAATGCAAAAACATGAGCAACAAATAAAAACGACTATTCAGAAGTCAAAAGGTAAAATTCCTTTTCGCATAGATCTCAGAGGAAATCGAGGCGACGAAGCAATGGCAAAAGTTGAAAAATTTATTGACAATGCTGTCGTCCATGGTTTATCTCGTGTTGAGATATTGCATGGAAAAGGATTTGGAATTTTGCGAGAACTAATTACGGATTTTCTGACGAACGATCCTCGTGTGGAAAGCTTTAAAGATGCACCTTTAGAATCAGGTGGAGCAGGTGTGACCTGGGTTGAACTTGCGAATTAATTAATTCTTACAATATTAATTAATAAAAAAATTATTGATAACCAATCAAATGATTACCAATAATTTTTTTCGTTTACTAATTTATGTAAATTATTTAGTTAACAGCTTCTTTTAAACCCTTACCAGCTTTAAATTTTGGCACATTTCTTGCAGAAATTTGAATGGTTTCACCTGTTTTAGGATTGCGTCCTTCACGAGCAGCTCTTTCACTTACACTAAAAGTTCCAAAACCAACTAACGAAATTTTATCGCCATTTGCTAAAGTTTCTTTAATGTTATCAATAAACGATGCTAAAGCTTTTTCCGCATTTTTATTTGTTATTTCTGCATCATTTGCAATTTTTGCTACTAATTCTTGTTTAGTCATTTGTCCTCCATTAATTATAAATTAAAATTCCCATTACTCCCCAAGTATAAGCTAATATTAACAAAAAAGCAAGTAAAATCCTTATCACCTTTACAATATTGTAATTTAGTAACTTTTTTGCTTTTGAATCTTTTCAACATTATTATCCGTATTCTTTTAATATATTTGGTAAATATTTTATAATATCCGATGCGATCATGCTTCTATTACCTAATTTTTCGGAAGCAATTTCTCCTGCTCTTCCGTGAATATGTGCAGAAATAATCGTGGCATCTTTTGGTGAATATCCTTGTGCAAGAAAACTCCCGATTATTCCTGTGAGAACATCACCCGAGCCGGCAGTTGCCATTCCTGAAGTCCCCGTTGGATGAATAAAAATTTCTCCAGATGGAATTGCTGTTATTGAAGTAGCACTTTTTAGATGGACAATTATATTATATTTTTGTGAAACTCTCTTTGTAATTTCCAAAACATTCTCAGATAATTCTTCAGAATCAATTGTAAATAAACGACAGAACTCACCCCAATGTGGTGTAATAATAATTGGAAATTTTCTATTCAAAAAGTCATTCGGATTCAAATGAAATAATCCGTCAGCATCAATAACAATCGGCTTTTTGTTGAATTCTAAAAATGATTTTACGAGTTTTTTGGTTTCCTCATCTCTTCCTATTCCCGGACCCAACAAATAAGCGTTCGTTTTCGAATCCAATTTTTTAACAATTTCAATATCATCTACTGTTAAATAATTTTTATTTTTTGATTGATGCACTATCGTTTCTATTGAGTGTGATTTTAGATTATTTGCAACACTTTTGGGAACTATAGTATGCAACATTCCAACTCCACTTCTCAATGCAGAAAGTGATGAAAGAGTAATCGCACCGCCCATCGAACTCGAGCCACCAATCGCCACAAGTTGTCCTATTTGATACTTATGAGCTGTTATTGGAATTGGTGAAATCATCTTTTTAACCATTGCATCATCACAAAGAAACATTGCGTTTTTTACATCTTTAAACGATTCATCGGGATAACCAAGATCTACCATTTTTACTTCACCGTTATACTCTTTTCCATCTTGCAAAAAATTTCCAGATTTATAGAATCCCATAGTCGTCGTGATATCTGCCTTCAAAGCCGAACCACGATTTTTTCCATTAGTCCCGTCAATTCCAGAAGGAATGTCAATTGCGACGACAGGTTGATTTTTATGATTTTCAACAAGTGTTTTTATCACTGATTTTAAACTCCCTCGCAATTCGCTATTCAAACCTGTTCCCAAAAGTCCATCAACCCAAAGCGAATTTTCATCAAGCATTTTCTCAAACTCACTTAACTTATCAATATGAATTGGCTCAATTCCAAGTTCCAATATCTTATCAAAATGAAATTTTGCATCGCCTTTTATTTCATCTTTTTTGGGAACGATAAACACTTCAACTTCCTTGCCTCGCTGAAAAAGTTCATAAGCAGTCACAAATCCATCTCCGCCATTATTCCCTTTGCCACTAAATATTTGACATTTTGTAATTCCTTTTTCTTGCATAATTTTAAAAGCATTTTCACCGGCAAATCCACCTGCTTTTTTCATTAATTTTTCTCCGGCAATTCCAAGTTCGCCCATTGCAGTTTTGTCAACTTGTTGTGCGTCTTGTGATGTTAGGATTGTGTTTTTGTTCATAATATTCTCTCTTTATTTTTTAATGTATTGTGAATATTTTAATTTTATTTTTCATTCCCTTTTTCTCCACTTTATAATTTTTCAATAATC
>JAYEHX010000114.1:0-3098 GCA_034659735.1 Fidelibacterota bacterium
TTTTTATTCTAACCAACTAACCCACTAACCTTCTAACCCTCTAAACCTCTAAACCTCTTAAACCTCTTCAAACACTGACATTTAAAAATCAATTCCCTTTTTTGCCAAAATTCCCTTTTGATATGGGTGTTTAATTTCTTTCATCTCAGAAACCAAATCAGCAATTTCAATAATCTTTTTTGTTGCATCTCGCCCTGTCAAAATTAAATTAACTTCCTTGGGTTTCTGTTTAATGAACTCAATAACTTTTTTTTCTGATAAAATTCCTGTGGAGATTGCCACAAAAACTTCATCTAAAATCATTAATTCGTACTTATTTGAATTCATTTTTTCGGTCGCAAATTCAAGTGCAAATTCGGCGGATTTTCTATGCTCTTCCTCAGGAATATTGTCTCCCATAATTTTGCAAAACCCTCTTCCCATCTGATGCAATTCAATATTTGGTACCAATTTTACAGCATCCATTTCGCCATAATTCCAATCGCCTTTTATAAACTGCACGATGCAAACATTCCAACCATATCCCAAACTCCTAAAAGCTGTTCCCAAAGAAGCAGTGGTTTTTCCCTTTCCATTTCCGGTAAAAATTATTACTAAACCATTTTCCGTTTTTTCTTTCAAATTCTACATACCTATTTCTTGTTCATAAGGCCAATCTATTATTCCACCATAATTCAGTAAATGATTTCTAAAATATCCATTATCCAATAATATATTTAAAGCCATATTGGATCTAACTCCGGAATGACAATATAAAATTAAATATTTATCTTTTGGAAGCTCATTCAATCTATTTTCAATTTGACTTTTTGTAAATAATTGTGCAGTTGGAATATGTCCTTTTGCAAATTCTTCGATAAGTCGAACATCAATTATCCATATATCTTTGTTAGGATTTTCCACTAACTCTTTAAGTTTTTCTGCATCACGATAAAACCACAAATCAATTGCATTTTTACTCGTATCAACTTGAGTTGTGTCATTGTTTTGCTTAAGAACTTTTTCTCTTGTAGCTTCATCTTTGAATTGGGAATAAGATATTGAAATTAAGAACAGAGATAATATTAACATTATTTTTTTCATAAAATTACTCCTATTATATTCAATTATTCAATTTATTGACTCTTTTTAACTTCTGCTTTCTTATTCTTTTTTTGTTTCTTAGATTTAATAACTTTACCTTCTGATTTTTTTTCTTCTGCTTTGATAACTATTACTTTTTCAGTTTCTTTCACTACTTTTACTTTACCACCTTTTGTAACCGATGCTTTGTTTGATTTTTCCACTTTTCCACTTTCAGTTGTTGCACAACTAACTAAAAATAGAAACATACTAAAAATAACTAATGCTTTTTTCATATTCTCTCCTTTGTAAATTTTATTGATTTTTCTCTTTTTTTTATATTATTTATTTTTTTCGTAAATCATATTCTTTTATTTTTCTGTATAATGTTCGTTCACCAATTTTCAGAGCTTCCGCAGTTCTCTTCTTATTTCCATCAAATATTTTTAAAGTTTTTTCAATTAATTCTCTTTCCATTTCTTTCATCGTAACTATATTTTCATCGCCTACAAAATCTTTATCCTCATTTTCATTCCGATTATTTTTCATCATAACATTAGAAATATCCATTAGTTGATTTTGTCGAGAAGCATTTATATCAATATTATTTGATAACATCTTTTTAATATCCTCGACTTCCTGTCTTAATGCAAATAATTGTCGCAATATCAATTCCCGTTCAACCTGTTCAGAATTTTTATTTACTCTAACAGGGAGATTTGAATTATAATCATGTCTATCATCTTCAATATTCAAATGTTCTCTAACCGTCTCACTACGAATTTTTTTGTCTTTTTCAAAAATAAACGCAAGTTGAACGAAATTTTTCAATTCACGAATATTCCCCGGCCACTCATAATTTTGCAATAGTTTAATAGAATTTGGTGAAAAAGGTTTATATGCCAAATTATTTTTATCCGAATATTCCATCATAAATGCATCTGCCAAAAGCGGAATATCTTCAATTCTCTTATTCAATGCAGGAACATTAATTGTTATTGTTTTTAGACGAAAATATAAATCTTTTCTGAAATTTTCTTTTTTCACTTCTTCTAATAAATCTTTATTTGTTGCTGCTATTATTCTCACATTTATCTTTTGTGGAATACTTTCGCCTACTTTTGTAATCTCACCTTCTTCTAATGTCCGCAATAATTTCACCTGAACATTCAATGGCATCTCTGCAATTTCATCGAGCAAAATTGTTCCACCATCCGCAGCTTCAAAAAATCCTTTTCTATCTTCTCTCGCATCTGTGAACGATCCTTTTTTGTGTCCGAATAATTCACTCTCCATTGTTCCACTTGGAATCGCACCACAATTTACTGTAATATATGGCTGATGTTTTCTCAACGATTGCTCGTGAATCGCCTTAGCTACTAACTCTTTTCCCGTCCCACTATCACCGGTTATCAAAACTGAAATATCCGTCTTCGCAACTAAATCTATAGAATCAATAATATTCTTAATCACTTCCGATTTGCCGATAATTCCGTATTTTTTTATAATATTTTGCATTTTCCCTTTGAAATTTTATATCTTGTAATTTAAATAATTTTTATTACTAATTCAAATAAAATACGATATTTTTTTTCTATTTTTGTTTTACTACTTCGTGGATTTAAATGATGATAACAATTTTACCTTTTCCCCTTACTTACATCTTTTCGAAACAAAATAAACTCTTTTATTCATAATAATTTATATTTATATTAGCACAGTTTAAAAAGGAGTTATTATGAAAAAAATATTATTATTAATTTTACTTATCAATTTCTCATTTGCACAGAATATAGAAGTTGAAAGTATTCAAAAATTACAAACAGGAAATGAAAGATTTTATTTCGCAAAATTTAATCCAAATGGTGAAAGTGTTCTATTTTCCAAAGACGGATATCGTGGATTATATTCTTACAATTTGGAAGAAAAAACAACAACAAAATTAAATGACTATACCAATGCGGGATATGAACCGACATTTTCGCAAGATGGAAAAGATATCTATTTCAGATCAGATAATTTTGTGAATGGCAAAA
>JAYEHX010000115.1:0-12834 GCA_034659735.1 Fidelibacterota bacterium
CAGAATTGTTAAACATATAATTATTAACTATACTTCGGCAAGCTCACTTCGGCAAGCTCACTTCGACAAGCTCACTTCGACAAGCTCACTTCGACAGGCTCAGCACATCGCACTTCGACAGGCTCAGCACATCGCACTTCGACAGGCTCAGTGTCCCGTAGTAGCACATCGCATCGCAAAGAGCAGAAGGAAAATTTTTATATTATCTTTAGATTTTTTGTGGTAAAGATTGTTAGGAGAAGGACTTCAATAATTCAACAACAAAATCCCAAAATTTTATTAATGATGGAATATACATTCTCTCCTGTGGACTATGTGGGTTTTCTATTGTCGGGCCGATTGAAATCATATCCATTCCGTCATATTTTGCACCAATTACTCCGCATTCCAAACCGCCATGCACTACTTCAATTTTTGCGTTTTTATTAAATTTTTTCTTATATACTTTTTTGCATTGTGCTAATAATTTTGAATCGAGATTTGGTTGCCAAGAGGAATATCCTGCATCGGATTTGTATTCTGCACCGGCTAATTTTGCGACTGATTCTATCTCCTTTGTTAATGAATCTCGCACCGTCATTTTAGAACTTCTTTGACTTGAAAGTATTGACAGTTTGTCATTTTCAATTCTAAGCATCGCCAAATTGCAAGATGTTTCAGGTAAACCGTTAAACTCCAAAGACATATCCTTAATTCCATGAGGAAGTGCTAAAATTAAATTTATAACATTTTCCGTTATTTTTTCTGTGAATATTTTTTCATATTTCACATTGCTTTCAGAAATTGCGATTTTTATATCTTTTTCCGTTTCAGAAAATTCTGCTTTTATGATAGATTCGTATTTTGCAACTATTTTTTGGATATTTTTGAAGTCGTTTTCATCAAAAGTTATGACTGCATGGGAATCCCTTGGAATAGCATTATGAGCCGTTCCACCTTCCAAATATGCAATATTCAATAAATATTTTTCACTAATTGCTTCTAAAATTCTTGCTAATATTTTATTTGCATTTCCGCGATGTGCTGTGATATCCTGCCCAGAATGCCCGCCCATTAATCCTGAAATTTTCAGTTTATATAATTTTTTTGAATTAGAGATATTTTCATATTCAAGTGGTAAATTAATTTTAGTATCGCGTCCACCGGCACATCCAACTGTAAAAATACCCTCATCTTCAGAATCAAAATTTAATAAAATCTTTCCATCTAAAAAATCACCTTTCAACGCATTTGCTCCGGTCAATCCCGTCTCTTCGTCAACGGTAAAAAGCAATTCCAATGGTGGATGAGCTATCTCTTTATCTCTTGCAATTTCCAAACCGAAAGCCAAAGCGATTCCGTTATCCGCTCCGAGTGTCGTTTTATTTGCATGAAGCCAATCGCCGTCGATTATATTTTCGATTGCATCTTTAGAAAAATCGTGCGGACTGTCAGGCGTTTTTTCACATACCATATCCATATGTCCCTGTATTATAACTGTTGGATTTTTTTCTAATCCCTTTGTTGCGGGAACTTTTATTAATACATTTTCAACATCATCGCGAATCGCTTCTAAATTATTTTCCTTTGCCCAATCGACTAACCAATTTGAAATTCTCTCTTCTTTTTTAGAACATCTTGGAATATTGTTAATTTCTTGAAAGAGATCTAAAAGAGCTTTTATTTTTTTTTCCATTTTTTCTCCTGTTTTTTACTACTGAAAAGATAGAAATATTTTTTAAGAATCACAATATGTTTTTTAAACAAAAATTTCAGCTAATGAATATCTACAAAGTAGTTTAATATTCTCAACCTCAATTTCAATATTAACCACCGAAAACACCGAATAACACCGAAAAATATTTGAAAATGTGTTTTTTTGGGGCTAAAGCCCAGTCGTTGATTAGGTCTTTCTCATCTCTCCAGCATAAATGCTGGAGTTAGTCAACCTTTTTTTTCGAAAATCATCATTCGTTAATCGATATTCGATATTTATTTTGGAATACATCAACCGTGTTGATGTGTAGAAATGTCGAAGACATTTCTTTCTTTATAAAAAGCTTTGCTTTTTTGCATTAACACGGTTAATGCATTCCAAAAAACCTCAAAAAAAATCAAAAACCTTATTCCATATTCCCAAACCTTAGTAGAACGAATGCTCCCAAAAACACAAACCTTATTACCTTATTTTAATTATTGTTGAACTCTTTCAGAGTTCTGTATTTTTCAATGATTTTATATCTACAGGTTTCACCTGTAGTTAATAACATTCAATCGCTTCGCGGTTTTTTGTAATCAGTGCAATTAATAATAATCTACGAAGTAGATTAATATTTTCAACCTCAACCTCAACCTCAACCTCAACCTAAATCCCCTCTTTGCGTCTTGGCGTCTTTGCGAGCAAATCCCCCCTTTGCGTCTTAGCGACTTCGCGAGCCATCTTAATTAGCGTCTTCGCGAGAGATTTTCCATATAGCAATTTTTTTTGTAAATAATTTACTAATATTTGCGAATATTTTTTATTAAATTACTAACTATGGAAAAATTAGTATTAAAAAATAAAAAAGCATTTCACGATTATCATATTATTGATTCGCTTGAGGCAGGAATTTCATTAATTGGCAAAGAGGTGAAATCTATTCGCGAAGGAAAGATGAATATAAAAGAATCTTATTGCAGATATATAAAAGGAGAATTATTTTTAATTCAATCACATATCAGCCAATATTCACATGTGGGTCATAGTGGTTTCAGTGAATACGATCCTTTGAGAATGCGGAAACTTCTATTGCACAAACAGGAGTTACGAAAATGGAAAAAGAAAGTAGATACACAGGGATTGACAATCGTTCCATTAAAAGTATATTGGCGAGATAATCATGTGAAAGTAGAGATAGCATTGGTAAAAGGGAAAAAATTACATGATAAAAGAAACGATATGGCAAAACGAGATGCAAAAAGAAATATGGCAAGACAACTTGGAAATAAATTTTAAGGAAAAAGAATGGCAACAAACTTCCCAACATTAAATGAACAGATGGATTTAATTCGCAAAGGAGTTGAAGAGATAATTCCGGAAGAAGAATTAGAGAAAAAGATTGTAAAAAGTATAAAAACAAAAAAACCTTTGAGAGTAAAATTAGGAGCAGATCCGAGTCGTCCCGATTTACACATTGGTCATGGAGTCGTTCTTAAAAAATTGAAAACATTTCAGGATTTAGGACATCAAGCAGTTTTAATAGTTGGAGATTTTACGGCGATGATTGGCGATCCAAGTGGAAAAAACAAAACTCGTCCGGCACTGACTTCAGCAGAAACAAAAGAAAATGCGAAATCATATTTTGAACAAGCAGGAATAATTTTAGACACAAAAGATTTGGAAATAAGAAATAATTCTGAGTGGTTGAATAAATTATCTTTCGAAGATGTAATTAAATTATTATCGCATTCTACAATTGCACGACTACTTGAACGAGACGATTTTTCTAAAAGATATAAAGGCGGAGTTGCGATTTCTGTTCATGAATTGATGTATCCTTTCGCACAGGCATACGATAGTATTGCGATAAAATCTGACATAGAATTGGGTGGAACAGACCAGAAATTTAATTTACTTTTGGCGAGAGATTTGCAACGAGAATACAATCAAATTCCACAAGCGATAATTACACTTCCGATTTTAGAAGGACTTGACGGTGTGAACAAAATGTCGAAATCGTTAGACAACTATATTGGATTAACTGAAAAGCCAAATGAGATGTATGCAAAATTATTATCAATTCCAGACGAATTAATTATCAGATATTTTACATTGGCGAGCGATTTAGATATTCAAGCAATAGAACAAATTGAGAATAAGTTGAAAACCGGCATCAATCCTCGAGATATAAAACATGACCTTGCTTTTGAAATTACTAAGAGTTATTATTCAGCAGAAGATGCAAAAAATGCGAGTGATGAATTTAAAAAATTATTTATAAAGAAAGATATTCCCGATGAAATGCCAGAATATAAATGTTCAAGTAATCAAATCATTTTGCCAAATATATTGTTAGATGCAAATGTGGTATCATCAAAAGGTGAAGCGAAAAGATTAATCAAGCAGGGCGGAGTTTCAATAAATAAAAAGAAAGTGACAGAATTTTTGAAAGAAATTGAGATTAAAAATGGCGATGTTGTTAAAGTGGGTAAGCGAAAATTTTTAAGGTTAGCATTATAGAAATTGAAATATAAGAAAAGTTTTGGTTTAGCAGGTTAGCTGAATATAATTTTTGGGAAAAACTATGAAGTGGTTCAACAAAAAGGAAACAATGAAAAATGAATTATAATTTGATTATAAAGACACACGAAAAAGCAAAAAAACATATTTCGTTTTCTTTGATATCTTTGTGGTAAAAAAATGAGTAGAGTATTTTTAGGATTTGGTTCAAATATGGGAAATTCAGAAAAAATAGTTTTAGATGCCATGCGAGTAATTGCAAATGAGCAACATTTTCAGATAAAAAACAGAAGTTCATTATACAAAACCGAACCGCTACTTTATAAAAAGCAAAATGATTTTATTAATTCTGTTGCCGAATATTCTACAGATTTAAATGCAGAATTAGTATTAGAATATATTCATAAAGTGGAGAAAAAATTTCACAGAGAAAGAGATAAAAAAATCAGATATGGTCCGCGAACATTAGACATTGACATTTTATTTTATAATGACGAAAAGATAGAAACGGACGATTTGCAAATTCCACATACGAGATTTTCAGAGAGGAAATTCGTTTTGATACCAATGGCAGAAATAGAATCGAACTATAAAGTGGATGGAAAAACTATAAAATCATATTTAGAAGAATGTTCGGACAGATCAAAAGTGGAGAAAATAAAATGAGAAGATCGGCATATTATATTACTATCGAAGGAGTGATTGGAGTTGGAAAAACGAGTTTAGCAAAAATACTTTCAGAAAAACTGAACAGTAAACTTGTGCTTGAAAAATTTGAAACGAATCCTTTTTTAGAAGATTTTTATAAAGACAAGAAACATTTTGCATTTCAGACACAGATTTATTTTTTGTTGAGCAGATTTAGACAACAGATGGATTTATTTCAGACAGATTTATTCCACAGAAATATCATAACGGATTATATGTTTATTAAAGACAAATTATTTGCATATCTAAATTTGAGTGATAAAGAATTACAATTATATGACGAACTTTTAAAGTTATTAATTAAGCAAATTCCCAAGCCGGATCTTGCCATTTATTTACAATCAAGCACAGACAGATTGATGCAAAATATTCACAAGAGGAATCGCTCTTTTGAATCTAATATCAAGAAAGATTACATAGAATCACTCAATCAAATGTATAATCAATATTTTTTCAATTACAAAGCGACACCACTTTTGATAATTAATACAACAGAAATTGATTTTGTTAATAATGAAGAAGATCTGAATGAAGTGTTGCAATATATTCAACATCCGCCAACAGGGACAAAATTATATCATCCAAAAAGAGAGCAATAAAGAATGTTAAAAATATTTTTATTAATAGTTTTATTATATTTAATTATAGATGCAGTAGTTCCGCTTGTGAAGAGATTTATTAATTCACATTCAGATAATTCATCAATTCATAAAAGTGAAAACATGAATAATTCTGAAAATAGAATTGATAATGAGGATATTATTGATGCCGATTTTCAAGAGTTGGACGATGAACAAAACGAAGATAATTAAACAATTATTATTGGAGGAAAAATGAAGAGATCAATTTTTTATAGTTTGCTATTGTTGGTATTATCAGGAGCTAATGCTTATGATTATCAAAATTATTCATCTGTCACGGTTGGTCCGGGAATTATCCACAGAAAATATATCGAGCCGAGTGTCCCATGGACATTAGATGTTTTAGAAATTGACTTGAGCGACACAAACAACACGATTATTTCTGTAAAAGCCGATGATAACAAAATTGGACATGAACGATTATCATCAATGTCGTCGCGGTATGATACAACAGATCATCAAGTAGTTGGAGTTATTAATGCGGATTTTTTTGATGAAAATGGCACTCCAATTAATGGACATGTCGTAGATGGAGAATTTGTTAAAACCGAAAATGTTGCCGATACAAATCCTGTCTATTGGTCAAATATAAGTTTTGATTTCAATGATTTACCGACGATAAATAGGGGTAAATTTTTGGGAGAAATTTTTGTTAATTCGGTAACAGATACTATTGATGATATTAATGCAGGAAGAGTTCTCAATGAACTTATTTTATATAATCACTTTATTGGAGATAGTATATATACAAACGAGTGGGGAACTGAAATTCTATTAGACAATTTGAATCCTTGGTATGCAAACGATACGATTTTTTGTGTTGTGGATTCCAAAGAGGAGCGTGTTGGGAATATGACAATAGCGTCAAACAAAGTTGTGCTTTCCGGACATGGAACTTCAGAAGATTTTATTAAAAATAATATATCAATTGGCGATACGGTGAAAATATTTCTGGGTTTAGAATCGCTTCCACAAAAAATAAAAACACTTGTTGGTGGTTATCCAAAAATTGTAAAAAACGGAAACAACTATGCTTATCAGGGTTTTGCTGAAGAAGGCGGGACTAATAGTTTTGCAACTGCGAGACATCCGAGAACAGGAGTTGGAATTTCTGCTGATAGCACGAAAGTGTTTTTTATAACGGTTGATGGACGACAAGAAATTAGCGATGGAATGAATTTATCTGAGTTTGCAAATTTTATGTTGACGCTTGGAATTGAGACGGGAATAAATCTTGATGGTGGCGGTTCTACGGAAATGTTTGTTAGAAATAAAATTGTAAATTCTCCATCAGACGGCTGGGAAAGAGCAGTTTCAAATTCACTAATGGCAATTTCAACTGCTCCCGAAGACACATTATCAATTGTTCAAATATCTCCGGAAAACAAAAAAGTATTGGTTGGTAGTCAATTTCAATTTGATATTTCCGGTTGGAATAAATATTACAATCCAAAGTCAATTGTTGGAGCAGGTGTGGAATGTAATATAGATTCAAATTTAGGGACGATAGATGAAGATGGTATTTTTACGGCAAGTGGAAATAAAAACAGTGGATTTATTTATGTAAGTTATGGGAATTCTATTGATTCGGCTTTTGTTGATTTGAGAGCGGTGAAGAGTTTTAATGTTTATCCTAATGTTGTAGCGATAGACACGATTAGCAGTTTGGATTATATTGTAGAAATTTATAACGAGGATGGTGTTTTAGTTGAAATAGGGAGTGAAAAAATTGAGTGGGTTTCTACAAATCCGAGTGTTGGCACAATAGATGAAAATGGAAAATTTCAAGGACTTTCTATAGGAGAGACAAAAATAATTGGAAACTTTTTGAATTTATATGATACCGTTGAAGTGAAAGTTCAAACTGAAGAGAATTCTATTCTCGACTCTTTGGAATTCGCAGAATTATTCCAAATGACAGGTGAAAATATTGATACAATTTCTACAACAATTACAGCTGTTGATTCGCCGAAAACATTTGGAAACAAGTCGTTAAAAATTGATTATTCTTATACTTATCAAACCGGTCAAAGGGCGAGTGTTTTTTTAAATGCAGATATTCCAATTTATGGTTTACCAATAGCAATTTATCTTGATGTTGATTCTGATTGCGATGATCATCTGGGAAAAATGATTTTTAGAGATTCGGTAAACAAGAAGTTTTATAAATATTTTGGATTCCCATTTAAATTTGATGGATTTGCTAGTTATTATGTTGCGATGAATCAATTGACTGCCGATGGACATTCCGATGATATAACAATGCCACTTGCGATTGAATCCATCCAAATCAAACTCAGAAATAATGCTAATGATAGCGATTTAGTCGAAGGAACAATTTATATTGATAATTTACACTTGTTATATGCCGGAACTGATATAAAAGATGTAGAATTAAATGGAAATCCGAAAAAGTTTCGTCTAAATCAAAATTATCCAAATCCATTTAATAATACGACAACGATAGAATATTATTTGCCGACAGAAAGTGCAATCACAATAGAAATTTATAATTTACTTGGTGCAAAAGTCGCAACATTAATTAAAAAAGTGCAGTTTGCCGGTTCACATAAAGTTGAATTTAACGGAGATAACTTATCAAGCGGAATATATTTTTATGTTGTAAAGGGATTTGAAAAAGGCAATAAAAGAAAACAATTTTCATCTGCAAGAAAGTTTGTGTTATTGAAATAAAAAAACTTAAAATATGGGGAAAAACAAATGATTAAAAACAAACTAAAATATAGTATTTTATTACCTATTATTTTTCTTTTATTTTCTTTTTGTGATAAAGCAATTGTTGATGAAAATGCAAAATGGGAATTGATCGCAAGCGATTTGAATTTTCCCGAAGGTCCGGTTTGGAACAACAATACATTATATTTTTCCAGCTGTTTCGGTGGATGGATTGGGAAAATAGAAAATGGGCAATTAGACACTTTTTTAACGGCATCGAAAACGACATTCTCAAATACCAACGGTTTAATTATTGATAAAGATGCCAATATAATTGCTGTAGAATATGGAATAGGAAAATTGTTAAAAATATCCACAGATGATAAAAGTGTAGTAGTATTAAGTGATGGCTATAATGGAAAATATTTTAATCATCCAAACGATTTGACTTTTGATAATAGTGGAAATATATATTTTTCAGATCCAAAAAGTTATGGGAGAGATATACTTGATGGAAGAGTGTTTTATTATGACTCTAAATTAGGGAAAGTTAAATTAGTTGCCGATAGTTTGGCTTATCCAAATGGAATTGCAATTTCGCCGATTGACAATAAACTTTATTTAAGCGAATCGGCAAAAAACCGTGTATTGTCATTTGATATTTTAGAGAATGGAAATCTAAAAAATAAAAAAGAATTTATTCAATTACCGGGTGGCGATCCTGATGGATTAGATTTTGATAAAGAGGGAAATTTATTTGTTGCACATTTTGGAACAGGAACAGTTTTTATAATTTCACAAGACGGAACGATTTTGAAAGAAATAAAAACTCCCGGCGAGAAACCTAGCAATATAGAGTTTGGCGGAAAAGATTTGAGGACACTTTTTGTGACAGAAGATGAGACAAATTCTATTTATAAAATTATAACGAACACACAGGGATATAAGAAATAAATATGGAGAAATCAATCTATGGCTTGTATAATTTACCAAAACTCTCTACTATTGCCTTGTATTTATTGCACATATAATCAATTATTGCCTTGTATTTGTTGCTGTTAACTATTATATTATACTAATATTTTAGATTGGAGCGAGAATGGAAAGAATAATAGACAGGTATTTAGAAGAATGGAAAGGAAAAAAAGATAGAAAAGTTCTATTAGTTCGTGGTGCAAGGCAGGTTGGCAAAACATATTCAATTAGAGAATTAGGAAAAAAATTTAATAATTTTATTGAGGTTAATTTTGAAGCGGATTTGCCAATACGAAAATTTTTCGATTCGTCATTAGATCCGATAGAAATAATTGAGAAACTTTCAATTTATTACGGTCAGAAAATAGAAGCCGGAAAGACACTTTTATTTTTTGATGAAATTCAAGCATGTCCGAACGCACTTCGCTCGTTAAGATTCTTTTATGAAAAATTACCCGATTTGCATGTGATTGGTGCAGGTTCTCTTTTAGAATTTGCCTTGTCTCAGATACCGTCTTTTGGAGTTGGAAGAATTCATTCTCTTTTTATGTATCCAATGAATTTTAAAGAATTCTTATTAGCATCAAATTCATCTGAATATATAAATATAATAAATAAAGCGAAAGCAAACAAAATTGTGGATACGGTTTTTCACAATAAAATTTTAGATAAATTGAAACTTTTTATATTAATAGGTGGCATGCCCGAAGTTGTAAAGACATATATAAAGACAGATAGTTTTTTAGAATGTCAAAAGATACTAGAGAATCTTATTACTACAATTTTTGATGATTTTGGTAAATATAAAGAGAAGTTTAATAAATTTGATTTACAAGAAATTTTTAATTCGATAATTCTTCAAACAGGACAGAAATTCAAATATTCAAAAATAGGAAAAGGGAAAAACGAAAAGTATAAGAAAAACTTGGAGTTGTTAATGGACAGTGGAATGATATATAAAGTTTATCATACTTCTGCTTCCGGTTTACCACTTGGCGGACAAATAAAGCAAAATAAATTTAAAATGTTATTGTTTGATACTGGGATTTATCAAGTAGCACAAGGAATGGATTTAAAAACATATTTGACGGACACTTTTTCAGAAATAATTAATAGAGGAAATTTGACAGAATTGTTCGTTGGTTTAGAATTGATAAAAGCACAATCGCTCTCATTGCGACCACAACTTTTTTATTGGCATCGCGAAGCAAAAAGCAGTAATGCCGAGGTGGATTTCGTTATTTCACAAAATGGGAAAATTTATCCGATAGAGGTAAAATCCGGCACAAAGGGACAAATGCAAAGCATGAATATTTTTTTAAATAAAAAGGAATCACAATTTGGGATTCGTATTTCACAAGAAAATTTTTCAGAATATGATAACATCAAAGTATTTCCTCTTTATGCAGTTGAAAATATTTTTAGATAATTAACATTTAATAGAAAATAAAACAGAGAAAAAATGACAAAATTAAATTGGAAAACAGTAAATAAAATAATAGAAAATGCACTCGCCGAAGATATTCAATCCGGTGATATTACTTCAATTGCGATGAATATTTCAAAAGATGCGAATGCGAAAATAGTTGCAAAGGAGAATGGCATCTTAGCCGGAGTGGAAGTTGCGAAAGAGATTTTCAAACAACTTGATGATAGATTAGAAGTATCATTTTCTAAATCGGATGGCGAAAATATAGAAGCCGGCGATGAGATTTTAACAATATCCGGAAGCGGTCAATCGATTTTAACAGCCGAACGAGTTGCACTAAATTTGCTTGGCAGAATGTCCGGAATTGCAACGACAGTTAAAAAATTTGCAAACGAAATTAAAGATACAAAATGCAAAATTCTTGACACGAGAAAGACAATGCCTCTGCTTCGTGAACTTGACAAATATTCTGTGGAATGCGGTGGCGGGAAAAATCACAGATACGGTTTATTTGATATGATACTCATAAAAGAGAATCATATTCGCTGGATTGGTGGAGTTGAAAAGGCGATTGAGTCAGCATTGGAATTCAATAAAAATCAGGAAAAAAAAGTTCAGATTGAAATTGAAGTGACAAATCTGAGCGAATTTCAAACAGCAATAAAATTTCCAATTGATAGAATAATGTTAGATCATTTTTCTCTGTCAGAAATGGAAGAAGCTGTAAAAACAAATAATACGAATATTGAATTAGAAGTATCGGGAGATGTGAATATGAATACTGTAAAACAGATAGCAGAAACTGGAGTTAATTTTATTTCTGTAGGTGCATTAACACATTCGGTTAGAAACTTTGATTTTAGTTTGCTTTTTGGATATAGATAAATATTTTTTTTGTTAACTTTTTTTAAATTCAAGTGTCGAAGTTATGTAACAAAAAAAAGGAGAAAAGTAATGAAGAAAATTTATGTAATCGTAGCACTAATAATTCCAATTTTGTTTTTACAAAATTGTGATTCTACTAGTGGGGAAATTAATGGAATCAATGAACAAGAACTAATAACCATGTTAGAATCTGATTCATCAATTATTTTAGATGGTTATGGAGATTCTGAAGTAGGTGGAGATTCAATAGAGATCAATCAATCATTATCAAAAATGACAACCCAAAGGCACGGTTTAAGATATGGAAAATTTATTGATACTGTAATTACTGAATATGACATACTTGAGTTGAGTGAAGATTCTGTAATCGTTACCATAAATCGTACTGTTGAAGGATTCTTCAGAGTGTTATATCCAGATACTACAACTGCAGATTCTTTTTTTGTAGTTAATAAACCATTTACAATAACATCAGTTCGAAAAGCAGAATGCATATTAGAAGAGGTAAATGATACAACTCTTTGGAAAGTAAATCGTTTAAGTATGATTAGTGGTGGAACTGCAAATAATTCATTTACAATTAACTCGTTAAAAATTGAAACGATTTTGGATTCGACCATCGTAGATTTTAATGATCCAACAGAATTAAGTATTACCACAGGAGTTAATTTTCCAACATTTGGTTTTAGGAAACCGCATAAGATATTTGTTGATATTACAATTGATAAAGATTGTATTACATTATTACAAAATGGTAGAGGAAGATTTCAAAAACAAAGATATCCATTATGGGATAAAGGGTTTGGGAATGATGAAGTAGCTGATGATGGAATTTTTTCAGGAATATTTATTACTGCATTTAGAGGAAGAAGTCGCTGTTTTGTTGATGTAATGCCAATATCAGTTATCACAGATCCAGAAGCAGTCGTTGAAATTGAGTTTTGGGGATTTCCATATCGTGTTAGAAGATAGCGGATAATTTTTAATTAACAAATTAAACTCTGATAAAATAGTATGTAAAATTATATCAGAGTTTTTTTTAATAGTCACAATTAATTTTTTTATTTGTATATTAACGGTTATGAAAAAACAAATCATTTTTATAGTCGGTCCAACTGGTAGCGGAAAAACAGAATTATCAATAGAATTGGCGAAAAAGTTAGATGCGGAAATAATTTCTGCAGATAGTCGTCAGGTCTATAAACATTTGGATATTGGAACTGCGAAAGCATCGTCAGAACAGTTATTAGAAGTCAAACATCATTTTATTGATATTTTAGAACCTGATGAATTTTTTAGTGCAGGTAAATTTGGAAATCAAG
>JAYEHX010000116.1:0-3074 GCA_034659735.1 Fidelibacterota bacterium
TTCCCCTCTATTTTTTGTAGCATAATTTTGATATTATGAATTTAATAAAAGCAGAATTTTATAAAGCAATGAAAGAGAAGTGGGTTTGGATTGGATTAATTACTGTATTTATTGTTGAAATTCTGACATTATTAATTCAACAAAGAATAATTGAATCGCAAGATTTATTACCCATTTCTGCATTTGAAATGATGTCGCATTTAATTAAAAATGGAATTGTTGTTAGTTTATTTTTTGTTTTATATAAATCTGCAGTTTCAATTTCAAGTGAAAGAAGTTCAAAAACAATAAATATTATTATTTCAAAATCAATTGCTCGTTGGAAATATTTAATGGCAAAAATTCTTAACTATTTTTTAATTTCTATTCTGTTTTACATCGTTGTTATTTTTGTAGCATTTATTATTTCAGCAATTTATGGAAATTTTGAGTCGTTATCAGTTGAAAATTATGTAATTATTACGAGCGGAACACTTTGGTTAGATCTGTTTTTATCATTTCTTTTGATTTTGTTGCCGACATTGGCGATTATTTCAGTTAGTTTATTTTGTTCAGTTATCACAAAACATTCCGGATTATCTATTACTCTGCTTATCGTATTTTTTTTGTTAATGTATTTTTTGGATGTTAGTGGCGATATTTTTAATTTTGATTCTAATAGCAAGTCGCTTATGTTTTATCTCACTTATCCATTGAATAATTATTTAAATTTAAGTAGTGGAATTTTGAATAGATGGACGCCGACAATATATTTTTCTACTATTGGTTCAATTTTATACAGCGGAATATTTTTTACTTTTTCTTTTCTGTATTTTAGAAAATGTGATATTACTTAGAAAAAGTTTGCCACGAATTCACGAATAAGATAATGATATTACTTAGAGAGAGTTTGCCACGAATTCACGAATAAGATAATTAGAAAATGTGATATTACTTAATATTTTCTAATAAATTCAGCTTCACTTCCAATTATTTGGAATTCCCAATAATCACGATTTATACATCCTGACGGACAATCTCCATATCCATGGCTAAAAGTAATTTTAGGTGAATTTGCATCACTATTCAAAGTTATATTATTTCCATCTCCATTATAATAATTTGGTTCAGCATAGATTATCGAAGGAATATTTTCAAGTTGCTCTATAATTGGTAACATATTATATTTTTCTGATGAATATAAAACAATAGAGGGAATTATATGAAAAGCATAAATTGAGTCAAAGTGAAACTCGATTAAAATGCTATCCAAATCATCATTTCCGGTAGGAATATTTCCATTTATTAGATTTTTAATTTCAGTTGCCCCTGTATCTACACTTGCTAAAATTGATTTGAAATCAAGTGATGTAGATGCATGAATGTCGTATGTTTCAAAAACAATATTTCGTTGTGGTGAATCAGAATCATAAACAGCTTGGATTATTTTTAATTTTTTTTCAATTTCAGTTGTGTCGAATATAGGATTATTAAAATTGGGATGTGTAGAATCTGATTTGATTTCACGGAAATATAATTCCATAGCATCATCATAATAATTATATAATACAGAATCACTCAATTCGATAGAATCATAATCTATAGTGTCAACATTTGTTGTATCAATCCCATTCTCATTATCTGTATTATCTAAATTAAATATATTACACGAAACAAAAACAACTCCTAATGCTATAAGTAAAATTATTTTTTTCATCTCAAAATCCCTCCCCATTCAGTCACAACAAAATCAACTCTGTTGAACTCTGGAATAGTTGGTTCTGTCAAATTTATTTTTTTATTCATTCCGTCAATAACATAAAATAATCGTAAAATGTTATCCGGCTTTTGTGATATTTTCAATTCAATTAATTTGTCAATTTCACTTTTATATTGCGGATAAAGTGCATAATAATCAAACTTATTTAATCGTGGAATCCAATATTCTATAAATTCATCTATCTCTTTTTCTATGAATCCGGTTTCGGTTAGATTCTGTCCGAAGAATGTTTCAAGATTTTCATTTTTTATTACCCAGCCGGTTTTATATTGCCACTTATCCGGCTGAATTGCTTCATAAAATAGAAATCCGTATTTATCATTTATTGTGCCATTTGGTTTTACGGTTAGATTTTTCCAGCCATTTCCATTATCATAATTTGGAATTGATTTTGTAACATTCCCACCTTGAAGGAAATTTAGTTTTACACTAAGAATAGTTTCTTCTGTTGGATAAATGTATATGTTGGGTTTCTTAACAAACGAAGGAAAATCATAGTATATATCTTGATAATTTGATTGTGTGTTTACCTTCACATTTGAAAAATAATTTGTAATGGAATCCGGATGTACATGACAATCATAATCTCCTTTTTCAATATCAATAGCAAATCTACCATTAAAATCAGTCACATAAGATTTTATTAATAATGAATCTTTATAGAAATTTAATAAAGTATTAGGAGAATTATAAAAAATATCAAACACAGTACTAGACCAAGGTGGATTTCCCTCTCCAAAAACAACACCACAAAATTTGTTCGCAACAACAATATCAAGATCAACATTAATCGTATCTCCGAATTCACAGTCATATAAATTTGTAAAATATCCAATTCGGGATGCTAATATATCATAATAATTGACTTCAGAATTCATATCAACAATAAAATTTCCCTCATCCTCTAAATATATTGTTTTGTGATAATCGTGATAATCGTTATCAATACCATAAATATCTAACTTAATATCGTTTTCATGTTCGTCGTCATTTCCAAACCAACAACTATTTAAACTAATAAACAAAATTATCCCAATAAGTGACAAGATTATTTTTTTCATTTTTTTTCCTATTATTTTAGAATTTTAACGCATTCTAATCAATTATTCATTATACTTCGGTTCATTTATTAATCCGACAAATAACAAAGTATGAGAACCCTTTACATAACCTATACAAAAGATAAAAAATATTATAAAAAAAGCAATAAAGTTATTATATTTATATTCAAGAGAATGAAATAAAAGGAAAATAAGGAATGAATAATGAGGCAAATAAGTTTTGCAGATTTATTAATAGAACAGAATCGTAAAGA
>JAYEHX010000117.1:0-12784 GCA_034659735.1 Fidelibacterota bacterium
AATTTAAATTGTTTTTAATATTATCATATTAATTTATTTTATTAATAGATTGCTTTGTTTTTTTTGGAGTATTTTTTTTTGTAGTGCATTAACCCCCAATACGCTTAGCTACAGGGCAGGCGTGTTAATACAAAAAAAGCGTAGCTTTTTATAAATAAAGAAATGTCTCTGACATTTCTACACATCAACACGGTTGATGTATTCCATAAATCGTTAAATTAATAAAAACATAATTGGAATATTTTATTTATCTTGAATTTTCGAAATATTTCAGTTTCTTAGTGGAATTTTGTTGAATTAATACAATTTATTTCATAACTTCAAGAGTTTAGATTAATTTGAAAATATGTAATATTAAGGAAAAAAAATGAAAGTATTAGTAATTAATTCCGGAAGTTCCTCTGTGAAATACCAGTTGATTAATACGGAAAATAGAAAATATCTCGCAAAAGGTTTGGTCGAACGAATTGGTTTAACAAATTCTAAATTAAAACATCAACATGCTGATGGGGAAAAAATGAGTTTTTCGGGTGTGATTAATGACCATCAAACTGCTATTGAATTTGTATTAGCGGCACTTACAAATGATGAATACGGAGTAATTTCCGACTTAAATGAAATTGATGCTGTCGGTCATAGATTAGTTCATGGTGGTGAACATTTTTCCGGAAGTGTTCTCATAACTCCGAAAATTATGGAAGTTCTCAAAGATTGTATAGATCTTGCACCGCTTCATAACCCCCCAAATATTAAAGGTGTTAAAGCAACTCAAGCACATTTAAAAGATATTCCAATGGTTGGGGTTTTTGACACGGCATTTCATTCTACGATTCCCGACTATGCCTACACTTATGGAATTCCTTATGAATTATATAAAAAGCACTCAATTAGAAGATACGGTTTCCACGGCACATCACACTATTATATTTCACAAAAATTTGCTGAATTAAATAATAAAAAAGTAGAAGATTTAAAATTAATCACCTGCCATCTTGGAAATGGTGCTTCAATTACTGCGATAAAAAATGGAAAATCAATTGACACATCAATGGGATTTACTCCGCTGGAAGGGTTACTAATGGGCACAAGAAGTGGTGATATAGATCCGGGAGCTTTAATTCAGATAATGGCAGTCGAAAATATCAGCAGATATGAACTGAATATTTTACTGAATAAACATAGTGGAATTCAAGGAATATCAGAATTATCAAGCGATATGCGAGAAATTGAAGAGGCGATTGAAAATGGAAATAAAAAAGCAGAACTTGCAATGAATGTTTATAACTATCGTTTAAAAAAATATATATCTTCTTATGCAGGTGCTTTAGGTGGACTTGATGGCATTATTTTTACCGGAGGAATCGGTGAAAACGGACCAATTACAAGAGCAGGAGCTTTGAAAAATCTTGAATTTATGGGAATTAAATTAGATGAAGCCAAAAATGAAGAGATAATTCGTGGAAAAACAGGTGAAATTTCTACAGACGATTCGCCTGTGAAAGTTATGGTAATACCAACAAACGAAGAATTGGTAATCGCAATGGATACCGAAAAAATAATTGAAGAATCAAAGAAAAAATAACACTCTCATTAACAATTAATACTAATATAGAGAAAAAAAATTGGAAACAATAGAGCAATTAAAAGATAAATATAAAGAAATTCTACATAAATTAGATGAAGTTGAGAAGTATTTATTTATTTCTGATAAGAAAGATGAGATGGAGCAATTACAAAAATTAACTTTAGAACCTGATTTTTGGAATAATCAAACAAAAGCGAAAAAAGTAAGTAAAAAAATATCAGATATCGAATTTGAAATAAAAAGATGGCATAATATAAATGAATTGAAAGATGACATACAATTAAATTTTATGATGTTCGAAGATGGCGATAGTAAATTCAAAAATATTCTAAAAATGGTTGAAGAATTTGAAGAAAAAATAGATGATTTGGAAACTGAAAAACTTCTATCCGGCGAATACGATGATAAAAATGCAATATTAATTATACATCCGGGAGCCGGTGGAACCGAGAGCCATGATTGGGCGGAAATGCTGTACAGAATGTACACTCGTTGGTTTGAAAAAAAAGGTTATAAATATGCAGTTTTAAATTATCAAGCGGGAGACGAAGCCGGACTTAAGGAAGTTGTAATCGAGATAGAAGGTCAATTTGCTTATGGATATTTGTCAGCAGAAATTGGAGTTCATCGACTTGTGAGAATTTCTCCTTTTGATTCAAATGCAAAGCGACACACGAGTTTTGCATCGGTTTTTGTTTATCCGGAATTTGACGACGATATAGAAATTGTGATTGATTCGAAAGATTTAAGAATTGATACTTATCGAGCAAGTGGAGCCGGTGGTCAGCATGTTAATAAGACGGATTCCGCAGTGAGAATTACACATAATCCATCTGGAATAGTAGTTTCATGCCAAAATCAGAGATCACAACACCAGAATAAAGAAGTTGCAATGAAAGTTTTGAAATCAAGATTATATCAATTAAAAGCCGATGAAGAGAAGGAAAAACAGAACGAATTGGAGAGTAAGAAAAAAGATATTGCTTGGGGAAGTCAAATTAGGTCGTATGTTTTTCAGCCATACACAATGGTAAAAGATAAGAGAACTGCTTACGAAGAAGGAAATGTGCAGGCGGTTATGGACGGAAAAATTGACGGATTTATAAAAGCATTTTTGAAATTTAAACAAAAAAATAAATAAGAAAAGTGGAATATAAAGGAGAATAATGTCAAACGAAAAACAATCTACATTAGAAACAATAATTAATCAGAGAAAGGAAAAGGTTGAAAAGATAAAAGAACTTGGTGTAAATCCGTATGCTTACAATTTCTCGATTTCTGAAAAGAGTAAAGAAATTATTGATAATTATGATAAATTTGAAAGCAAAGAGGTTGTAATTGCTGGAAGATTAATGGCAATTAGAAAAATGGGTAAAGCAAGTTTCGCAAATATTACAGATTCAGCTGGAAAAATTCAGTTATATGTTTCGAAAAAAGATATTGGCGAAGATTCGTATGCAATATTCAAAATGCTTGATATAGGTGATTTTATCGGTTGCAAGGGAACTGTGATGAAAACTCGAACCGGAGAAACAACAGTCAAGGTTTTAGAAATGGAATTGCTTACAAAAAATATTCGTCCACTTCCGATTGTGAAGGAAAAAGATGGAGTTTTGCACGACACATTTTCAGATAAGGAATTGAGATATAGAAAAAGATACCTTGATTTGATATTAAATCCCGAGGTGAAAGAAACATTTGTAAAACGAACAAAAATCATGTCAGCAACTCGAAAATTCTTTGACGATTTGGGATATTTGGAAGTAGAGACACCAATCTTACAGCCGATTTATGGTGGTGCAAATGCCAGACCTTTTGAGACATATCACAATACCTTGGGAATGAATTTGTTTTTGAGAATTGCCGATGAATTATATTTGAAACGATTGATAATTGGCGGATTTGATAAAGTTTACGAGATATGCAAAAATTTTCGCAACGAGGGAATGGACAAGAGTCATAATCCCGAATTTTCTGTAATTGAATTCTATCAAGCGTATGTAGATTTCGAATATATGATGAATTTGGTTGAAAAATATTTCAAAAGTATCGCAGAGATGTTAAATTTGACAACTATAGAATACGATGGAAATACGATTGATTTCACTAAACCATTTGAACGAAAAAGTATGTTTGATCTTTTTGAAACATATTTGGGAGTTGATATTAAGCACTATGGCAAAGATGAAATGATTTCGTTATTTAATGATAAAAAATATGAATACGATCCAAAGTGGAATTATGGACAGTTAATTGATAAATTATTTGATGAAGTTGTTGAACCAAATCTTATACAACCTACATTTGTCACGGACTATCCAAAAGAAATTTCACCATTAGCAAAGGTAAAAAGAGACGGCGATGAACGGTTAGTAGAAAGGTTTGAGTTATTTATCGGTAAACGAGAATATGCAAATTCGTTTTCAGAATTAACAGATCCGATAGATCAAAGAGAAAGATTGGAATCTCAAGCAAAATTGAGAGATGAGGGCGATAAAGAGGCACAGATTGTTGATGAAGATTTCTTGCAGGCAATGGAGTATGGAATGCCACCAACGGGCGGTGTTGGAATTGGATTGGATAGAGTAATAATGTTGATGACTGGTCAAACTTCGATAAAAGATGTGTTGTTATTTCCACAGATGAAAAAAGAACATGTATAAAAAATAACCCAACAAATTTATTAAAATATATAGCAAATGAAATTCGAATTTTATCTCGCAAAAAAGAGTTTATTCCAAAAGCATAAGTCAAAATATGTTTCATTCATTCGTCTATTTGCGATTATCGGTTTGGTAATTGGTGTCGTCGCATTGTTAGTGACAATTGGTATTCTGAATGGATTCGAAAAGAATATGGTTGCTAAAATTACCGGATTTGACGGACATATAAGGTTTGAGAGTGTAAGCAGTTCGGATATAGAGGTCAGCGTTTCATTGAGAGAAAAAATAATGACAAATAATCTTGTTGTATATTCTGCACCGTATATAAATTCAGAAGCGATGATAAGAAACAATGATGAGACGGAAGGTGTTTTATTGGAATGCATGTTGGAGCAAGATTTTAGAAAAATTATGTTTCCATCGAAGGAATTAGTTAGTGGTGAATTGAAATTCGATATTGCAGATTCTGAAATTCCTGGCATATATTTGGGAAAGGGTATCGCACAAAATATTTCAGTAGAAGTCAATGATACTGTAAAAATCCTCGTTATGAATGGAACTCCATCTATGTTCAATCCGTTGGAAATTCACTTGGCAATTGTCACCGGAATTTTCACAACAGGAATGAGTGAATATGACAAAAGTATATCATACACTTCTCTAAAAGCAGGACAAAATATTTTCAATATGAAATCTAAAATAACAGGATACAATATCTTGTTAAAAGATGCGTCTTTTGCAGATGAAATGTCAGATTGGATTGAGAATAATTTTTCCTATCCTTACTATTCGTCCACTTGGAAAGAGCGAAATTCAATTTTATTCAAATGGTTGGATACACAAAAAGTCCCCTTGATGCTCGTATTCGGATTGATTGGTTTAGTTGCAATTGTGAATATTATATCAACTCTTTTAATGTTGATTTTGGTTAAAGAAAAAGACATCGCAATATTAAAATCTATGGGAATGAAACCTGCAAAAATTAAAAAAGTGGTCATTGCCGAAGGTCTGATAATTAGTATTGTCGGAATATCTTTGGGAGTAGTAATTGCAAAAATACTTGAACTCATTCAGAATAAATGGGGAATAATTAAAGTATCTGCAGATGTATATTTTACAAATGAAGTTCCAATTGACATTTCTCTAATGTCTATTTTGATTGTTATCATCCTTGGTCTAACTCTCTCTATTATAGTATCTTACATACCTGCTCGTAAAGCATCAAAAATCAAGCCGGTTGAGATATTAAGGTATGAATAAAATATCATGAAAAACAAAAAAAATAAAATAATATTTTGGTTAGCATACCGATATTTTAGAACAAGAAAAAAAGTGAAAATGATTTCTGTAATCTCTATGATTACAATTTTAGGAGCGTTTCTTGGCACATTTGCCATTCTTACTTCTTTGAGTACGATGAATGGATTTAAAAAAATAATTATTGACCGAGCTGTAAATTTTGAACCGAATATGAAAGTATTTTTGAAAGATTATTCTCATGATTTTCAGAATAATTTAGCAGAAAAAATCAAAGAAATTGATAAGGTTGATGAGGTAAGTCCAATTCTTGAGAGAAAATTAATTATTTCAAATTCCATAGGACACAAATTGGCAATCGTAAAAGGTGTTTCACCTGATTCATATAAAAAAATAATAAACATTGAGCAGTATCTTTTGATGAACGACTTTTTGACCGACGATATTACAAAAACTAATTTTCCCGAAATAGTTTTAGGATCGGGAATTAGTAATTATTTGGATATTTCTCTTGGAGATACAATTGCGATATTAAGTCCGTTAGACATAAAAACATACACAGCACCATCGATGGAGTGTATCGTGACGAATATATTTGAAATTGGTATTTTTGATTATGATTATCGTGCTTTCATTCACATTGCGGATATGAAATATTTACTTGATGAACCAAATTCTCACTATTTTGAAATTGCAGGTGAAAAGCGATTCAAAAAGGATTTGGTTAAAAAACAGATAGAAAATTTGGGAGTCAAAGGTGATTTTATCACGACTTGGGAAGAAGACCATAGAGAGGTTTTCTCAGCAATGAAAGTGGAAAAAATAATGACTTTTCTTGTTCTGACTCTCATTATTGTTCTTGCCTGTTTCAATTTAATTAGTTCACTTTTGATGTTACTGTTAGAAAAAAAATGGGAAATTGGAATATTGAAAAGTGTCGGATTAAATGACAAAAATTCATTCAGATTATATTTCTATCTTGGTTGGTTAACCGGTGGAAGTGGTGTGATATTGGGAATGATTTTTTCGCTTACAATTTTACTCATTCAACAGTATTTTCCATTTATTCCACTGCCCGGAGCGGGTGATGTTTATATTATGAAATACATGCCTGTGGATGTAAAATTGGTTGATGTTATTGTCACATTTCTCACTTTATCTGTCGTTATAAGCATCTCATCTTGGTATCCGGCACGAAAGGCAAATCAAATAAAACCATTGGAAGCAATTAAAAGCAAACAATAGAAAAAACAGCAAGGAAAATTCAATGTCGCTATTAAAAATAGAAAAAATAAATAAATTTTACGAATCTGGAAATAAGAAATTGCATGTCTTGAAAAATATCAATTTCGAATTGCACAAAGGCGATTTTATATCTTTGATGGGACCATCGGGTTCGGGAAAATCAACTCTGCTGAATATTATGGGAACGATGGATTTCCCAAGTAGCGGTTCGATAAACTTATTCGACACGAATTTGACGGAATTAAAGGAGAATGAACTCGCAGAATATCGTCTGAAACACTTTGGATTTATCTATCAATTTCACTATTTGCTACCTGAATTTACAATTTTGGAAAATGTAGCAATTCCGGCAATGTTGCTTGGAAAAAGTAAAAAAGAATCCTTTATTCTTGCTGAAGAATTTATGGAATTTTTGAATATCTCACAGCGAGGACATCACTATCCATCGGAAATATCCGGCGGGGAAAAACAGCGAGCAGCAATTGGCAGAGCATTAATTAACAGACCGGATATTTTATTCGCAGATGAACCAACCGGAAATCTTGACTTCGGAACAGGTCAAACAGTTTTGAATTTATTTAAAAAAATACATCAAGAATTCGGACAAACACTATTTATCGTGACGCACGACGAAGAAGTTAGTAAAATCGCAAAAAGCAGATATGAACTTATTGATGGAAAATTGAATATTTAAAAAATGATAATGATTTATAAAAAAATAATTAATTTATGTCAAGTAATGTTTTCGTCCAATGTCAAGTAATAAATAAAAAATAAAAAAATAATTCTTTTATTATTAATTATTTATATAGTATATTATGGAAGTAATGAAATATTAAAATGGAAGTAATGTCATGTCAAATATAAAAATACAAATACCAAATCCTGATTGGGGAAGTAACCTTGCTAATATAATTTTAGATTTGGAAAAATTAAGAAATAAAAAACTTTTTGGCGAAATACCAAAATATATTTTTTCCCAATTGAAAGAAATATTTCAAATATTAGAAACATTAGGATCTGCACGAATTGAAGGAAATAATACGACACTATCTGAATATGTGGAAAAAATTATTGAAAAAAATGTATCAAGAGATGAAAAACAGATAGAGGTGGAGAATTTAGAAAAGGCGATAAATTTTATCGAAGAAAATACTGATGAGACTACACAATTTAGTCGTATATATATATCGGAATTACATAAAATAGTTACAAAAAATCTTACACCGCCACCAATTGGTGAAGGTTCAAATTATCCAGGTGAATTGCGACCTAATAATGTCACAATTAAAAAATCTAATCATACTCCACCAGATTTTGCTGTTTTAAAAGATCATTTTGATGAATTTATTTTATTCATAAATAAATCACGAAAAGAGCAATATCAACTTTTAATGGTTGCAATTGCACACTATTTTTTTACACATATTCATCCATTTGATAATGGAAATGGAAGAATGGCAAGATTATTAAATTATGCTTTTTTAATTAAACTTGGATTCAAAGTAAAAAATGGTAGAATTATAAATCCATCATCGGTTTTTTATGCAGATAGAAATAAATATTACGATGCACTTTCTTTGGCAGATTCTTTAAAAGATAAAGATTTGTTAAAATGGGCTGAGTATTTTTTATTGGGTTTAAAAAATGAAATTGAAAAAATAGATAGTTTATTAAGTAGAAAATATGTTGTAAAAAAAATTCTTACTCCTACAATAAAATTTGCTTATGATAGGGAAAGTATAACAGAAATTGAATATAATATTTTACAACATCTTATCAAAAAAGAGGATATGGTTTTAAAATCAGAAGCATTATCTTTATTTAATATAAAAAAATCAAAACAAAAATCTCGTATAATGACAAAACTGAAAGACAAAAAAATTGTTATTCCGGTTAAAAAAGGAGGTAGAATTTATACGATTAATTTTGTAAATAGTTATTTATTAAGGGGAATAATAGATACCTTAACAAAAGAAGGGTTTGTGGCAGATTTTTTAAATAAAAATTAACTTACGATTAAATATATTAAAAAAGATTTGGGAACATAATTAAAATTTATTAGATTAACATATATGAAAATAAAAAAAAATTATAAAAAAATAAACATCATTTTTCTCATATTGATTACTGCGGTTTTTACAATTAGTCAAATTTTTGCCGGTGAATATAAGAGTTACGGAAATGAGATGAAAGAACTAATTAACGGCCCCGGTGGCGAATTATATTATGGTGTTTTCGGATTACTGCAAAATGGAAGTGAAAATGTAAATTGGAATCCGATGAGAATGAAGGGAAGTGATGAGAATAATTTTTATTTATATCACTCAATTTGGTTTAATAATAATCTTACAGCGAGTTCAATTGCGAATTCATTTAACTTATCAAATGGTAAACAATTGGGAATTATGGTTTCGCGAATTGGAATTGAACGAGTTCCGGATTCTCGAGATGCCTTGATGGATTATGGCGAAGATGGAATTCCCGGAACGAATGATGCAGGCGAAGGAAATGGTAAATTTGATTCCGGCGAAAGAATAAATTATGACAATGTTTCATTCAAAAGTTTGAGTAATTATATTGTAAATATCGGAATGCCGTTTAGAAAAATATTCTCTTATGAAACAGGAATTACGATGAATTTCTACTATTCTAATTTGATTGCCGAGAATGGAATTGGAATTTCATTTGATTTTTTTGCATATAAAGAGGGAAAATATTTCAACTCATTAATCAAAATTGAGAATTTGCCTTCGGCGATGACTGTTTATACAAATGGCGAAGTTGAGTTGTATTCACCTACAATTTCAGGAAATTGGGTTTTACCAATTCAGTTAAAAAACATTAAACTTAATCCTGGAATTTCATCTGTTTTTGTTATTGGAGAAAATCGTGAAGAGGGAATGGATTTTGATAGTTTTGGAAATCTTGAGGTAATTCCATCGGTGCAAATTGAATACAAAAATTTATTCAATATAGGGATAGGATATAGAGAATATTGCGGACTTATGATTGGAAGTGAGATAAATTTCAAGTCGTTAAATTTACAATATACAATAAAAAATTCTGACTTGGGAATGAGCCATTTAGTGGCAATAAAATTTTCACTAATGAATTTATTAAAAGATAGTTAATAATAAATTAAAAAAAGAAAAAAAGGGAATTATGGGATTCAAATACATAAAAAAGTTGCCAACACAGAAGGAGTTGTTAAGAGAAATTCCGCTACCGAAACATTTGGATGATATAAAAAAGAAAAGGGATATAGAAATTGCAAATATATTCAAAGGTGAAGACGATAGATTTATACTCATAATTGGACCTTGTTCTGCTCATGATGAAGATGCAGTTGTTGAATATGTTTCTCGACTTGCAAGAGTTCAAGAAAAAGTTAAAGACCAGATAATGTTAATTCCAAGAATATATACGAATAAACCGAGAACGACGGGCAAGGGCTACAAAGGGATGTTGCATCAGCCGAATCCACAAAAAAAACCAAATATGATTCAGGGAATAAAATCTATAAGAAAAATGCATATTCGTGCCATGAGTGAATCGTATCTGAGTTCTGCCGACGAAATGTTATATCCGGAAAATTATCCATTTGTCGAAGATTTATTATCCTATGTGGCAGTGGGAGCGAGGTCGGTAGAAAATCAAGGACATCGTTTGACTATTAGCGGTTTGGATATTCCAATTGGTATGAAAAATCCTACTTCAGGTGATTTGAGTGTTATGCTAAATGCGATATATGCCGGACAAGAATCGCACATATTCACATATAATAATTACGAAGTGCAAAGTAGTGGAAACGAATTGACACACGGAATTTTACGAGGTGCAGTCGATGCTTTTGGAAATAATATTACTAATTATCACTATGAAAAATTAATAGAATTAAAAAATAAATACAATAAATATAAACTTCAAAATCAATCAATAATTATCGATGTTAATCATTCAAATTCCGGCAAGAAATTTAGCGAACAACCGAGAATTGCAAGAGAAATTTTATACAGTCGTTCATATTCGCCATCATTGAAAAAAATGATAAAAGGACTCATGATTGAGAGTTATTTGGAAGAGGGAAGACAAGATATTGACGGAGAAGTTTTCGGAAAATCAATAACTGATCCTTGTTTAAACTGGACTGATTCCGAAAAATTAATATTCAACATCGCTGAGATTTTGTAGAAATAACAATTTACTAATTATCAAAATAATCTAATTAAAGCATCAAATTTAAATATGTTTAGGAGTTTTGTTATTACCGAAACAAAATAATTAAACATCTACTATCTAACATCAAATCGAATCCAAAGATTCCGGATTCATAATATATTTAGTCGCAAATTTTGCTAATTTTCCACCTTGTCCGCCATCAATAATTCTGTGATCCAATGTAGCAGCCAATGGCAATATATTTCGTATTACAATCTCGCCATCTCTTACGACTGCTCGAGGTTCTAATTTTCCCATTAATACTACAAGTGGAATATTTGCAGCAGGGAATAGTGCGGCAAATCCATATTGCAAACCGTGTGATCCAATATTTGAAATCATTACACTTCCAAATGAATCCTGTGTGATATTCAGAAATTTTAAATTAATTCCCAAGTTAACAGTTATAAATCTTATTAATACGAAAAGCATTCGTCTAAAAGGCCAAGGAATATTTGCGAGAACATTTTTATTTTTTACAGCACCCTTATCTTTTTTTTGTCTGGATTTTTCTACTCGTTCCGTCATCTCTTTAGAAATATCTGTAACCGTTTTATTTTCCATATTGCGAATGACAAATCCGCCCATCTCTTTGCCTTTATTGATATTAACAGAGATGAAAATACCAACATCTTTTCGAGGCAATATTTTCCCTCTTTTGATATAACAATTAATCTCGGGAACATCATTTGCTAATGCTTTTGCAACACCTGATGCAACAATCTGTGTGACGGTTATTCTAATTCCTTCCCTCTTTTTCTTTTCTATATATTCAAGTGCTTTGTCGAATTCCACCTCAAAAGTTCCGTAAGTTTTTGAATCTGACGGTGCTTTATACATCGCGACTGCCGTTTTTCTCCAAGGTGTTTCCATATCTACTTTTTTCATTATTCCCTCCGTTTTTAAGTTGCATAAATTTAAAGATTAATTTTTTATTATACAATAAATTATTCAAGTAAATTTTATTTGTGAAATAATTTAATTATTTGTAAATTAATGTGTGAATGTGGAAAGAGTGATTGAGGAACGAATCTGAAACAAGAAAAGAAAATAGGATATTGTTTTTGGAGTTAATTGAATTATTGATTGAGAAAATAAAAAATGAAAATTAATTTGTCCCCCGAGGTGAGGGACAATTAGAAAGTTCAATAAAAATTTGAAATAAGGTAATAAGGTTAGAATGATATTTGAATATAATTTCTACTAAGGTTTGGGAAAAGAAAAATAAGGTTAAAACAATACAAAAGCAAAAATATTCAATAGAAAATATAAAAATTATAATTATATTATGCGGTATAATAATTGGAAAAGCAGATAAATTGAAAAAACAGCAAACATTAAAAAAAAGATAATTATGAACCTTATTTTTTTGAATTCAACCTTAGTAGCAATATGATAACAACAAAAAAACCTTATTACCTTATTAATTATGAAAATAAAATATAACAACTTATACACTCACTTTGTCTTTACAACATTTCATAGAGAAAAGGTTATTCCTGAAAAACATAGAGAGCGAATTGAAAAATACATTACAGGTGTAATTAATAACTATAATTGTAAACTATATGCAATTTATGCAAATCCAGAACATGTTCATTTTTTAGTATCTCGTTCGCCGAACATTTCTGAAGAAAAATTAGCAAATATTGTAGCAAATAGTTCAAAACAGTTTATAAATGATAATAAGTTTGTTATGGGTTTCTTTAATTGGCAAGAGACATGTTCTGCATTTTCAGTATCAAAAAGTGATGTTGATAAAGTGTGTAAATACATATTAAATCAGAAAGAGCATCATAAAAAAATAACTTTC
>JAYEHX010000118.1:0-3058 GCA_034659735.1 Fidelibacterota bacterium
ATTTGATGATTGATACTTGAGAAACTTTCCAAAATAATCTTTGTTTGGTTTGGATTTTATTGTTATATTTGAGATGTAAATGGAAATAAATAAAGATATTAAAAATCTATTTGATATTTACAAAAGGAATTAATATGATACGAACAACTACCAGCCATATGAAAAAAGAGACGATGACAATAAATAAACTTTTTGACTTTTTAGATGATTGGAGAAATTTACCAGCTTACCAACTCGAAAGACGAGCGGACATATTTTTCGCAATTCACCTTGAAAAAATAATCGAAAAAATATTAGGGACAAAAATTGACCTGATAATTCCTGAATTTCCAGTAAGGATTGGGGAAATTTCTGAAAGACATCCTGAACTGAATAAATCTTTCAAAATAGACTATCTGACTTATTCGAAAAACGAAAACAAAGTTTATTTGATTGAACTAAAAACAGACCAAAGGTCACGTAGAGAAAAACAAGACTGGTATTTAGAAAGTGCTTCAAAAATTAAAGTAAAAGGACTTGTTAGCGGACTTCTGAAAATTTACAATGCGACAAATCAAAAAGTAAAATACAATAACCTTCTTGACAAAATTGAAAAAATCAGTTGGATTGAAAGAGACAATAAAATGATTAAGAATTTGAACATTGAGATTGAACCATCAATTATTTACATACAGCCATTAAATATGGAAAATGAAAAATCAATAATTTCATTTGACAATATTATTAAAGCACTTTCTGACTCAAATGATTTGTTAACAAGAAGATTTATTGAATCACTTGAAAAATGGAAGTCAGACACCAATAAAAGACTAAGCAAAGACTAAAATGGGAAACACATTTAGACACAATGCCGGATTTGGAAAAAGAATGGAGTATTTCATTATTGGAAAAATGCTAGAACAAGGATTAGATGTTTATGTTCCCTTGGTTGATGATTTTGGAATTGATGCGATTGTTAGAAAAAAAGATGGGACATTTGTTGAATTGCAGATTAAGGCTCGCTCAAAGAATGTTGTATTTGGAGATGCTGCTTTATTTGCAGCAATTAAACACAAATTACGAGAAAATTATTATTTTATCTTTTATTCTCATCGTCTAAATAAAACTTGGATATTGTCATCAAAAGATTTTATAAAAGAATCTTCATTAAACAAAACTGGAAAAAATAAAGGGAAACGCTCGATTTGGTTCAATGGAAAAAGCATTAAGAATAATACTGAGCATACACATTCGAGATTTGATAAATATTTACACGAAAACTTTGATATATTTAAATAATGAAAAAAAAACGGCTGGTAATAAATGCTATACATAATTTGTGTAATATGCTGAAATTGAAATTTATAGCATTAAATAAAATATAGAGTTCTAAAAAACATATTCCATCAAAAAAGAAATCTTATTTGAAGTGATTTTCTCTCCGAATTCAGAATTCTCTTTACCCAACATTAAATTATATTTAAGTTTCAGGTTTAAATTATTAAATCGTGAATAACTCAATTCACATCCAATCATTTGACTGTTATCATTTAAGTTATACAAAACAAAAATAGAAGGCGTAAAATATAATATATCAAATGGTTCGGGCTGTGAAAGTTTCGCGTAAATATAATCCTTCATCAAAAATTGGGAACTGAAACTCTCACTTTGATATTGTTTGATTACGGGCAATAAACTATCATTTCCCGAAACTGTATATTCAATAGCATCAAAGAAATTATTCATTTGCTCTTCACCTAAGCCGGCACCATTGTGAAGATATTCAACAATTAATGTAGTATTCGTTTCAAATAAAAATCTCGTTCCAAATAGATAATCGTTTGTCTCATCTATTGTTGATTCGATTGCAAAACTAGGATTCAACCAATCAGTGTTCACTTCTTTGGTAAAAACATATTCTGCGTGAATTTCCCAACTTGGTAAAATATTTCGTGCAAAATCAAATCCATATTTTTTTAATCCGTTTTCTTTCATGAATAAATAAAAATCTATATCTGTATCTTGAACAAGAAAATAACTATTTAGAATAAAATTATAGCTCTCTTCGTCTTGAAAATCTTCATTAAAACTTTCAGTCACAGGAACAATAACAGGAGTAATAGCAAAATTCTGTATAAATCCGGTAATACTTTTCACATAATCGAACTTTAGCATCCAGAAACCTTCCAGTCCAATATCAACATCATTTATATCTTTTTGGCGACCAACAAAAGAGACAGGATTCCAAATATATCCCTTTCCCCATTTAACTGATTTTTTCCCGATTTGGAAATCAATATTTTTGGAAAAATCAATATTTAAAAAGGATTCATAAATACTAAAATTATTCTCAAATTCGTTATCTGTTGTATAAGATATTTTGTCTTTTAAATCCGCAATAAGCTTGAATTTTGAAATTTCATAACTTCCATTCAACTGAACTGAAGCAAAATAAGAATCAAAAAAATCTTTTTCCTCTCTATTTAGAAAAGATAGTTGGTATAAATCGGATGAATGATTCAGTCGAATCAAATCAGATTGCATTTTAAAAGTTCCAACATATTCATAAGGTTTTTTTTCAAATTCTTCAAAGTCAAAAGAGTAATCTTGTGTAAAAGCGAAATTGCAGAAAAGCAGGAAGATAATTAGAAATTTGAAATTTGAAATTTGGGAAGTAGTTTGGTTATGTTTTAAGTTTCTAATGCTAAATTTCAATCTGTTTTCCTTGTCTTGTTGATAAATGCGTTTAGCTTTGGGCCAAGTTCATCAATAATTTTTTTATATACCTCTGTTTTAGTTCCTGTGATAATATCCCTTCTAATAAGTTTTCGTAACCAGCACTTTGTTTCTTCAAAGGATCCTCGAGAATAGAAATAGAATTTTCTTCTGTCAGGAGGAGTGAATCTGCCGTAACCTTCCGCAATATTAGCTGCAATACTATCTGAAGCTCGAATTATTTGATAACCGATTGTATTTTTAACTTTTCTATCCCATTTATCAAAATCATTCCAAATTTCATCCGAAAGTTTCTCCGCCAATCTATAAACATCCAATTCATAAACTCTTTTCACCTAAAACT
>JAYEHX010000119.1:0-3050 GCA_034659735.1 Fidelibacterota bacterium
TTTTTTAGTAATAATTATTTTTGCAAATGTATCCTGTAATAGAAAACAAAATATTATTGGTGTTTGGAGGTGTGAAAGATTCTATTGGGGAAAAATGGAAAGTGTAGAATTTAAAGAACAGACACAGATTACATTTTATTCAGATTCAAAAGCTATTGTAAAAAATCCTGCGATGACATTAGTTGGCAATTATAAAGTTAAAAATAAAAAAGTGATATTTATTTCTCGTGAAAATGTTAAATTAGAATATCAGATAATTAGTGACAGATTAATTTATAAAAGTCCGGCGTCAAGAATAATATATAGAAAAAGTTAAAAATGTCAAAATTTAAAAAAGGTTTATAGTATGGAAAAAATATCAAAAGGAATTGTTCTTTTGTTTGTTTGCATATTTTTAATCAATGCAAAACCGATTGTAAAAACAGGAATTGAAGTATTGCGAGAGAGTAATTTTGAAATTCTCAATGGAAAGAATGTGGGCTTAATTACAAATCCAACGGGTGTAGATTCTAAGTTAATATCTACAATTGATATTTTGAATGATGCAAAAAGTGTAAATTTGGTTGCAATGTATTCTCCTGAACATGGCGTTCGTGGAGATTATTCTGCCGGAGATCATGTTGACACTTATATTGATAAAACGACCGGAATAAAGGTCTTTTCGTTATATGGTAAAAATCGTAAACCGTCAAAGGAGATGTTGAAAGGCGTTGATGTTCTCATTTACGATATTCAAGATACTGGTTGTCGTTCATATACTTACATTAGCACAATGGGATATGCGATGGAGAGTGCGTCGGAAAATAATATTAAATTCGTTGTTCTTGATAGACCAAATCCGCTGACAGGGAATAGAGTTGAAGGAAATATTGTTGAAGAGGGTTTTTTCTCAATGGTAAGTGCTTTTGCAATTCCTTATGTTTATGGATTGACTTGTGGCGAACTTGCGAATATGTTGAATGATGAGAATATGTTGACAGATGGGATTCGGTGTGATTTAGAAGTTGTGAAGATGAAAAACTGGAAACGGGAAATGTCATTTGCAGATACAAAATTGCCTTGGGTTTTATCTTCGCCTCATATTCCTCATGAGTATTCATCTTATTATTATGTTGCATCTGGAATGATTGGAGAACTGGGAATTTTCAATATTGGTGTTGGTTATACTTTGCCGTTTCAAATTTATTCTGCTAAGTGGATTGATTCGCAAAAGTTAGCAAAAGAGATGAATAGTTTGAAATTAGATGGAGTGATTTTTAGACCGATTTCATTTAAACCATATTATTCTCATCTGAAAGGCGAAAAACTCGGTGGAGTGCAGATTCAAATTATTGATTATTCGAGTGTGAATTTGATGGAGATGCAATTTCGATTTTTAGAAGTTGTTCACAAATTATATCCGAAGCAAGGAATTTTTTCAGAAGCAAAAACAAGACATAAGATGTTTGACAAAGTTTGTGGAACGGATAAAATTAGAAAGACATTTACGAAAAATTATAAGTTCAGCGATATAGAGCCGATACTGAAAAAAGATATAAAAGAATTCAAAAATAAATCAGAGAATTATTATTTATATGAATAAGTGTTTGTATATTATTAAGTAGAAAAAAAGAAATAAAAAAGGAGAAAACAATGAAAAAAGTAGGATTAGTATTGTTGATTATGTTGTTCGCAATTAGTTTATTCGGACAGACAGACAACAAAGAATTTCGTGCTACTTGGTCAATCACTTGGCATCAATTTTGGAGTGGTGGAAGTGTTGACAATTTGAAAGCACGAACGAGAGAAATTTTAGACAATCACAAAAAGGCGAATATGAATGCTGTATTGTGGCATGTTCGTCAAGGCGGGACTGTCTATTATCCATCATCAATTGAGCCGTGGGGTTCATATTTGGGTTACGCAGATCCGGGTTATGATCCATTGGAATATGCAATTAATGAGGCACATAAACGAGGAATGGAACTTCATGCTTGGTTTAACACATTTGCAGCTTCAAGCACAACCACTGGAGCACCAGCACAAGTGCATCCTGAATGGGTTTGCCGTGATCAGAGTGGAAGTGCAATGACTTCCAGCCGAGCATTATCTCCCGGGCTCCAAGATGTTCGTGAATACACAGTAAATCTCGCAATGGAAATTGTAAACAATTATGATGTCGATGGAATTCATTTTGATTATGTTCGCTGGAATGAATATAGTAGTGGAAGTAGTTCAATTTTATTAGCAAACAAAGCGGAAGATTTAGGAGTTCGTCAATTAGATGGAATGTGGACAGAGAGTGAAATCCAAACATTAAAATCAGCTTGGACTTCGCCAAACGGTTCGCGATATTTATATGATGTAAATCATACTTATAATAGCGGAGTTCCAAGTGGTTACACTTCTTGGGAAAATTGGTGGAGAGGTAGCACGGATAAATTTATTGAAGCAGTTCACGATTCTGTTCAAGTAGTTAAGCCGTGGGTGAAAGTTTCAATAGCTGCACTTGGAAAATATAAAGCAGGTGGTTGGAACGGATATTATACTGTTTATCAAAATTCTGCAAAATGGTTTAACGAAGGTTGGGTTGACTTGATGACTCCTATGCACTATCACTGGACAGATGCTGATGGATTTTATAATGAATTAAAAGATGATTGGGAACCAAATATTACTCAAGCAATTAGCGATGGTAGAATTTATTCTGTTGGCCCGGGTTCATATAATTTCGGAAGTAATTGGGACAATCATCCATCTGTTGTAGCAAAAGTCAGAACGATTAGTTGGGTTGACGGACAACAATTTTTTAGTTATGGTTCTTGGAAAGATCATCAATATTGGGATGAAGCCGGAGAGACATTTTATAGTAAAAATACAAAACAGAAACCTGCTACATTTTTACATAGTGCAACACCAACAGCTCCAAGTATGTCTTTTAATAAATTGGACAGTTTCAATTATGAAATAATAGTTACTCCTGATGGTTCTATTTCTGAAAATCAATGGTTCATTTTATATCGTGATGTGAGCAATTCTGTTGATGTAAATTCTTCTGATATCGTAGGAAT
>JAYEHX010000120.1:0-3043 GCA_034659735.1 Fidelibacterota bacterium
CAAGAATATTATCCAACTTTTTCTCTAATTGAATTGCATTATTCGGGCAGACGGAAACACAAGGATTACAAGGAATTTCCTGATCGCAAAAGATTATCGGCTGAAATTCGTCTGTCAATTCTATTATATGTTCTTTTCTATTTTCACCTGCTGGACTCTTTAAAATATCCGCTTTTTCAAAATAACTTTTCTCAATTTCAATCTTATTTCCGAGAATTTTCGCCATCTCTAATCCGGCTATTTTGCCACCAAACATTGCTGATGACGCTTCGGCAATCTCTTTTGCATCACCGGCTTTCACAACTTTAAAATTAAATTTCTTCGCCATATTATAAAATTCATCAACAGGATTCAAACCAACTGCAATCAACAATGTATCGACTTCAAATGTCTTTGCCGTCTCTAAAATCGTTCGAAATTTTTTATCAACTTTTGCAATGGTCACTCGTTCTAATTTTTTATCGCCATTTGCAGATAATACCGTATGATTCAGATAAATCGGAACTCCCATTCTTTTTATTTTATCTGCATGAACTTTATATCCTGAAACATCGCCAAGAATATCACAAATTCCCGCTACTTTTATTCCGGCTTGAAGTGCATGATATCCGGCAATTAATCCAACATTTCCACTTCCGACAATAAATATTTTATTTGACGACTTTATTAAATCACGATTCACAAGTGTCTGAAATGCTCCAGCTCCATAAACTCCCGAAAGATGATTTCCCGGAAATACAAGCGACTTCTCCCTCGCTCCCGCTGAAACAATTATACCATCGAACGAGATTGTTAAATAATTTTTATTCTCTTGAAATACACCGACTTTCTGATCTTTATAAATTCCCACAACCGATGAATCCGAAAAGATTTTCACATTGTCATATTTACGAATTTCATCTTCCAATTTTGTAGCAATATCTATTCCGCGAGTTCCGGCATAACAATCTTTTATCGAGCCGAAAAACTTGTGTGTCTGCAAAACGAGTTTCCCACCAAGCCGATCTTTATCATCAATCAATATTACGGAATATTTGAGTTTCGCGAGTTCTATTGCAGAATTCAATCCTGCCGGTCCGCCACCAACAACGAGAATGTCACACCTCATTTCAATCGTTTTAGATTTTTCTACAGCTTCATCATCAGCCGGTAATTTTGGGAGTTTTTTTAAGGACTCAATTTTCATTCCGGATTTCAGAGCTGTAATACAAGATTTTTGAGAAACTCCATCAATTATCAATGTGCATTTTGAACACTGTCCATTCGCACAAAATATTCCCTGTGGCATATTATTTTTTTGATGAATTGAAAATTCTTTAATTCCATTCGCAATAAGTGCCGACGAAACCATTTCATTTTCATAACCAGTGAGTTCCTTTCCATCAAAAACGAATTTTACCTCTTTTCTATTCTCTTCTGAATCCAATATCGGATGATTTTTTATTCTGTACATGTGTTATTTCTCTATTTTATAAAGTTATTTCCCAAATATCCTCTTACCCAAAACTGTAATCTGTTCAATAATTAATGTCATTAAAACGCCAATCAGAACGAACCAAGTCCAATGAATTTCTGAAAATTTTATTACAAAAACCATAGTTATAATTGTTCCGAAAAATGAAACTGCATATTGCCAAGTATCTAATTTCTTAAAGAATCTGACTAACATAAAAACTCCCAACATTCCACCATAAGTAAATGAAGCAATCGATAAACCAATTTCCACAAGCGGATTATTCATATTTCTAAAAAGTGAAGCTCCGCCGACCATAAATATTCCCCAAGATAAAGTTGCTATTCGTCCAAAATGTAGCATCTTTTTGTCGTCAATTTCCTGTTTTAAAAGTGGCTTAACAATATCAATCGTAGTCGCACTTGACAAACCACTCAACGAACCGCTCAAAGTTGACATCGCAGCAGCAAAAATTCCGGCAACAGTAATTCCCTTAACAACAGGTGGTAAATTTTCTATGATAAATTTCGTGAATAATGCATCAGGTTTCTGTAATCCAAGTGCTTCCAAACCAACTCCATTCCAAACCATATACATCATCAAACCAATAACCAAAAATAGAGCAAATTGAAAGAATACAACTATTCCACTTCCAATCAATGCCTTTTTTGAATCTTCTAAATTTTTACAACTCAATACTCGCTGGACAATAAGTTGATCGGTTCCATGACTTGCCATTGAGAGCATCGCTCCGCCAATCAATCCGGAATAAACATTGTATCCCTTAAGTGAAAATTTAAAATCAAATATCTGTGTCTTTCCCTGTTCTATAACATTCGCTAAACTCGCAGAAAAATCAGGAAGCAACTTAGCACCAACATAGAGTGCAATAAATGCCGCAGAAATATAAATTCCCCATTGAACGACATCCATCCAAACAACCGCCTTAATTCCACCAAACCAAGTATAAATAATCGTCACAATACCAAGTATCCAAATTGATTGCATAAATGTTAAATTTGTTATCATAGAAAGAGGAATTGCAACTGCAAAAAGTCGAACTCCATCGGCAAGTAAACGAGTTCCCATAAATGTAATTGACATAATTCTCTGCATAGAAATTCCGGCTTTTTCCGTGATTGCTTGATAAACCGTTATGAATTTTCCTTGAGAATACATTGGAAGCAAAACAAAAGAAATAATTATTCGTCCTACAATATATCCAATACAAACCTGTAAAAATGAAAAATTTCCAAGATATGCAAGTCCGGGAATTGATAAAAATGTTAAAACCGATGTCTCCGCTGCAACAATAGAAAGCATAACCGCCCACCAAGGCAAATTATTGTTCGCACTAAAATATCCCTTTACATCTTTCACACCACGACCAAGCAAAGTTCCCGCAACAAACACACCACCCATAAATACAATAATTATTACATAATCAATCCAACTCATAGTTCTTTCCTCTCTTTATTTTTAAATCAAATTTCATAACTATCAAATATAAAATTATTATTTGTTAATTCAAAATAAAAATATTACATCTAAACAATTAGAAAAAACAAAATTTTCGAGAATATAATCATC
>JAYEHX010000121.1:0-3033 GCA_034659735.1 Fidelibacterota bacterium
ATAAAAAGGATTTTGAAAATCATTGGAATTATACAATGTACAATTATATAAAACATAAATTGCCGGAAGATTGGAAATACACGGGATTAAATTATCCGGAGATGATTGATGGGAAATATTGAGGGAGTTAAAAAATAGGATACAAAAATAAAAAGTTCTTTGACAACAAGGATATGATAATAAAATGAAAAATATACAAAATAATTTCATCCATTAAGACAAGGATTGAAACTTTCTGCTTTGGCTGTTCCCCATAGTGTGCAAGTTATTTAAGTTCAACATCCATTAAGACAAGGATTGAAATAAGTTAACAAAGTTATTTGTTTAATCAATATAATTTAGTATTTTATAAGTAAGGATATTTAGATTGGAGATGAGTAAATAAAGGAGATATTTTGAATAAACAGGAAATTTATTTAGCAGGTCTGTTTCACGATATAGGTAAATTAATAGAGCGGAGTAAAATATATGATAATAAGGAAGTGAATAAAACATTTTCTAAAATTAGATATTCACATGCAAAATATACTGCCTTCTTTTTATCATCTTATTTTTCTAAAATTAATTGGATAAAAGAAGATAAAGAAAATATTCTGAAAATATCCGCATATCATCATAATCCGCAAAATTTTGAAGGTAGGTTATTGCAATTTGCAGATTGGCTTGCATCATCGGAAAGAGTTAAAGATGAAAAAAATACAATGCAATATAACACCGTTCAATTGCGATCTATATTTGGGACATTGAATGAGGAATCGCACAGAAAATTTTATCCATTAATGGAGTTGGATTTTGAAAATTTATTACCTGATGATAAAGATGAGGAATATACCAGAGGTTCATATAATAAATTAAGTGAAAATATGCTTAACGATTTGGGAAAGGTAAAAGATAAAGATGATCTTTATTATACATTGCAAAAATATTTTTCATTAGTTCCCGCACAGACAACAAAAAATGATCCTGATATATCCCTATTTGATCACTCAAAATTAACATCTGCAATTGCTGTCTGTTTATATTTGGAATATGAAAATAATAAACTTGATGATGAAAAATTAAAAACAATTATAAAAAATTATAATAATAAGGATTTATCTGATGAGCATTTTATATTGATAAATGGTGACCTATCCGGAATTCAAGATTATATTTTTAACATTCCATCAAAGGGTGCAGCAAAAAGTTTAAAAGGTCGTTCAACTTATATTATTCTGCTGATGGAAGCAATATCAAATTATATTATTAATCAACTTGGATTGGAAAAAGCGAACATTATCTATAATGGTGGTGGAAATTTTTACATATTAGCACCAAAATCTGTTTCAGGAGAAGTTGCAAATCTAAGAAATGAAGTTAATCAGATATTGTTTGATATCCATTCCGGAAAAATATTTTGTAATATCGAATATGCAGATATTAAATTATATGAATTTAAAAATTTCAAGGATGTTTGGAAAAGAGTATCCGAAAAGACAGGAAGAAGTAAATTAAATAAACTCAATGGTATTTGGGAAGAAAAATATGAAGCTATCTTTGAGCCGAAGGGGTTAATTAAAGAAAATAATTATTGTTCTGTTTGTCATTCTACAAAAGAATTAGATATTTATGATGATAGTAAATTATGTTCACTCTGTTATTCTATGGAAGAGCTCACTAAACAAATTTCAAAAGCAAAATCAATATCAATAAAAGAAGCTGTAGAGAAAACAGAAAATACAACTTACAAAACAGCACTAGAGAATTTTGGATATGTTTTTCATTTTTCAAATAAAATTATTTCAAAAAAGGCATATATTTTAAATGAATTTGGGAACAACGAAAATTTAAAATGGAAACTTGGTGCATTTAATCTTCCTTTAGATGAAAATAAAAATTTGAAAACTTTCAATCAGCTTGCAGAAAATGGTAAACTCGCATATCTAAAACTTGATGTAGATAATTTGGGAAAACTATTTATCAGCGGATTAGTAAACCCGTCTCTTTCACGAATGTCAACATTAAGTAGATTTTTAAAAATATTTTTTGAAGGATTTTTGCCAAATTATATTAAGGAACTTGGTTTAAAAGATGAAATATATATCCTATTTTCCGGTGGAGATGATACTTTTTTAATTGGAAGTGTAAAAACAATTCTTGATTTTTCATCAAAGTTGAGAGCGAAATTTAATGAATTCGTATGTGGAAATAGCACTATAACTTTCTCCGCCGGTATTGGAATTTTTAGATATAATTTTCCGATAGTTAAAGCAACTCAGATTACTGAACAACTTCTTGAGAATGCAAAAGAATTGGTATATCCTGAAGATTTGGAAAGTGGTAATAATATTCCAAGAAAAGACAAGGTTACGATTCTCGATGAAGTTTTTACTTGGAATGAATTTGAATATTTGTTGGAATTATTTCATATTTTTAAAGATATAGTAAATGAAAATTCATCAGAGAGTAGAGGAATACTCCAAAAATTGATTAATTCAACTAAAGGATTTAAGCCACTTCTTGATTCGGCACAGAGAGGTGAATTAAGTTCACAAAGAATATGGCGACTTAGATACTTTTTAAGAGATGTAACCAAAGATACAAAAGATAGAATAATAAAAATCTATGAAAAAATGTGGATGGATAATTTGTATATAGATAAAGAAAACAAAAAAAATGAAATAAAAAATCATCAACTAATAACAGTAGCCGCAAAATTAGCTGATTTACAAACAAGAAAATAAGGAGGAAAAATGGATAAAGGAAAAGTAAAAACTATTCATGATAAAGGTTTTGGATTTATCTCAAGCGATGCTCTTGATAAAGATGTATTTTGTCCGCCAAATATAGTTCAAAATGAAAATCTAATAGAAGGAGATTATGTAGAATTTGATTATGAAAAAGATCGTAGAGATTCAGAAAAAATTAGAGTTGTTCAATTGAATAAGATTGATGCTCCAGTTAATCCACTATTTGAAAAGGCACTAAAAATTGACCAACTTGATGCGAAACAGTATGATGTTTTTATTGAGGAAGTGAAACATTATGTTAACA
>JAYEHX010000122.1:0-12637 GCA_034659735.1 Fidelibacterota bacterium
AGGAGTAAAAGCAAAAATTGTAGCACTTGTTGGGAAATGGTTTCCTACCGGAGCTCACAAAGTCGGTGCAACTCTCGGCTGTCTTGCTCCACGATTAATCACTGGACAATTTGATCCTGTGAACCAAAAAGCTGTTTGGCCATCTACCGGAAATTACTGTCGTGGTGGTGCTTATGATGCAGCACTTTTGGGTTGTGAATCTGTAGCAATTTTGCCGGAAGGAATGTCAAGAGAAAGATTTACTTGGCTTGAAAAAGTAGCTGGAGAAATAATTGCAACACCGGGAACAGAAAGTAATGTTAAGGAAATTTTTGACAAATGTTGGGAACTGAGAAGAACGAGAGATGATATCGTAATATTCAATCAATTCGATGAATTTGGAAATCATCTGTGGCATTATGAAGTGACTGGCGATGCAATGGAAAAAGTGTTAAACAAAGTGATGACAAAAAATGACAATTATTCTGGTGTGGTTTTAACTTCCGGTTCATCTGGTACTCTTGGAAGCGGTGATTATTTGAAAGAGAAATTCCCAACTTCAAAAATTGCTGTAGCAGAAGCGGAACAGTGTTCGACACTTTTGGATAACGGATTTGGAGCACATAGAATTGAGGGAATTGGCGACAAACATGTTCCTTGGATTCATAATGTGAAAAATACAGATATGGTAATTGCAGTTGACGATGATGTGAATATTCGTTTGATGAGATTATTCAATGACCTTGAAGGAAGAAAATTGTTAAAACGAAAAGGTGTCGATGAAAAAATTGTAAATAATTTGGATTTGATGGGAATTTCTTCTATCGGGAATATGTTAGCAGCAATAAAATATGCAAAATATTATGAGTTGACAGAAAACGATGTAGTGATGACCGTCTTTACGGATTCTATGGAAATGTATGGTTCAAGAATGCGTGAATTGAATGAACAACATGGAAAATATACAGAAATAGATGCGAATAGAGATTTTGAATTATTGCGAAATATCAAAAAAGATAATATGTTAGAATTAAGTTACTATGAAAAGAAACGAATTCACAATTTGAAATATTACACTTGGATAGAACAACAAGAAAAAGATTCGGAAGAATTAAACGACCAATGGTATAATAAAAATTATTGGGACTCAATTCATAAAATGACCGGAAAAATTGATGACTTAGTTCGTGAATTTAATGATAGAACTGGGTTAGTTTAAAAGTTTAGAGGTTTAGGAGTTTAGAGGTTTAGAATGCCAAAATCAATATTAATAAAAGATCTTTGTGTTCTTTGTGAAAGCATTGTGTTCTTTGTGGTAAAAACATTTAGGAATTTAATATGTCAAAATCAATATTAATAAAAAATCCATTACTCTGTGTTAGAATGAAAACAGATATTAATTCGGAAAATGTCTTAGATAGTTTTTCCGGCGGACATATATATATTGAAGGAAATAAAATTGTATCGGTTGGAGAAAATAAATTCACAGGTAAAGCCGACAAAATAATAGATGCAAGCCGAATGATTGTTTTGCCCGGATTCATAAATACTCATCATCATTTTTATCAGACATTGACAAGAAATATTTTTTCTACACAGAAATCAGAACTCTTCGATTGGCTGTTAACAAACTATGAAATATGGCGAGAAATTAGTGGTGATGCTTTTTATACAAGTGCAAAAGTTGCAATAAGCGAGCTTCTGAAATCCGGTTGCACAACGAGTTCCGACCACTTATATTTATTCCCAAACAAGACAGAATCGAATTTGATTGATAGAGAAATTGAAGCATCAACTGAACTTGGATTTCGCTTTCAACCAACTCGTGGATCGATGTCAATGGGAAAATCCGATGGAGGATTACCACCTGATGATGTTGTCCAAAACGAAGATGAAATTATAAAAGACACTTATCGTTTGATAGAAAAATACCATGACACTTCTTATGGTGCGATGACAAGAATTTCACTTGCTCCATGTTCGCCATTTTCCGTGACACCTGAATTGATGAAAAAAACAGCTAAAATTGCAAAAGAGAAAAATTTACAACTACATACGCATCTTGCGGAAACAAATGATGAGACGAAATTCTGCATAGAAAAATTTGGAAAACGACCTTATGAATTAATTGAATCTCTCGATTGGTTAACACCAAATTCATGGTTTGCTCATTCCATATTTTTAAATGAAAAAGAGATAGCGGGATTTGGAAAAAATAGAGTTGGTGTTTCACATTGCCCATCTTCAAATATGCGACTTGGTTCCGGAATTGCACCGATAAAAGAATTGCTGAATGCCGGAGCAAATGTCAGTATTGGTGTCGATGGTTCTGCTTCAAATGATTCATCAAATATGCTTTTGGAAATGAGAAATGCAATGTTAATTTCACGATTGAGAAAACCGAAGAACTGGCTTTCAACAGAAGAAATTTTATGGATGGCAACTGTTGGCGGAGCGAAAGTTCTCGGACGAGATGACATTGGACAAATCGCTGAAAATAAATGTGCCGATATCACGATGATTTCAATGGACAGGTTGGAATATTCAGGAGGACAACACGATCCGGCTGGTGCGATTATTTTTGGAACTGCAATGAGTCCTGTTGATTATTCAATAATTAATGGAAAAGTAATTGTAGAAAATGGAAAGATCAAAAACTTAGATGAGAAAAAATTGATTGCCGAACATCAAAAAATGTCAGATGAATTAATAATAAAAGCTGAGAAAAATACGGGAAAAGTATTGAGAAGATGAAATTACTAAATATAAAAACAAGAAGTGAAAATTATGAATAATTTAAAATGGTATTTTCCAAAGGCAATTGACGAAGCCACAGAGTTGATGAAAAAGGAAAAAGTTTTGCCACATGCAAGCGGAACGGGTTTGCTAAAGAGAAATTTGTCAAACTTGAATGGGCTAATAAATCTATCGGATTTGGAACTACAATATTCAAAACAAAAAAACGATACGATCGAATTTGGAAGTATGAACACTTATGCCGACATCATCGCCAAATTATCGGATATTGACGAAAATAACATACTTGTAAAATCGCTTCAAAATTCCGCAGACACTCCATTGCGAAACAGAATTACAATCGGTGGAAGCATTGCCTTTGCACCTCCGTGGTCTGATATTATCGGAGCATTGATTGCACTTGAAACAGAAATTGTTTTAGCTGGACAAAATGTTGGAGCATTTCCAATTGCTGAATATTTGCGAAATTCTAAACTTAAAAAAAACTCCTTAATAACAGGAATAAAATTTAAACTTTCAAATTGGGAAACTTTTAGTCATAGAGAAATTCGCACAAAAAAAGATATGCCTATTTTTCATATTGTCATAATGTTGAAAATTGCTGACAACAGGATTCAAGATAGCAAAATAATAATTACCGGAACCACAAACAAATTTGACAAACTAAATGAGATTGAAAAATATTTAACAGATACGGAAATAGATGAAATAGAATACTCAAAAATAGAAAAAATGGTCGATGTAAAATTCTCAAAAAATAGAATTTCTAATCCTGAATATTCGAACAAATTAGTTGCTGTAGAGTTAAGCAGAGGAATTCAAAAATTAGTGAGGAAAAATAAATGAAAGGAAAATTTATAATAAACGGGAAAGAAAAATATTTGAATTTTGAAGCTGATGAGCGACTTGTAATCACACTTCGGAATAATGGATTTACAGAAGTGAAAAACGGCTGTATGGAAGGTGAATGTGGTGCTTGTATGATTTTACTCGACGATAAAGCGGTTCATTCTTGTCAAGTTTTAACAGCATCAGTTCAAGGTAAAAAGATTTTAACAGTAAAAGGAATTGGCGATTTACATATTCCACATGTCATTCAAAAATCTTTTGTAGAAGCTGGTGCAGTGCAATGTGGATTTTGCACACCCGGATTTGTTGTCGCAACTTATGCACTATTAAAGTCCAATCAAAATCCAACGGAAACAGAGATAAAAAAAGCGATTGATGGAAATTTATGTCGATGTACCGGATATGTAAAAATTATTGATGGTATAAAAAATGCATCTAAAACAATTCAAAAAGAAAGAGAATAAGTATGAAAAAATTAAACACAATTGGCAAATCAAAAAAGAAAATAGATGCCCTTTCGCTCGCAACAGGAAGTGCAAAATTTACCGATGACTTTGAAATAAAAAATTCACTTTTTGTCTCTTTTTTATATTCGCCTCATGCCCATGCGGAAATAAAAAGTATTGATGACAAAGATGCGAAATTGATGGAAGGTGTAATTGATGTGCTTCATTATCAAAATGTAAAAAAACAAAAACTGCACACAACTGCCGGTCAGGGCTATCCCGAACCTTCGCCTTATGACACTGTTATGTTCGATAAAAAAATGAGATTCGTTGGAGATAGAGTTGCTGTTGTAATTGCAGAATCCAAAAAAATTGCAGACGATGCAGTTAAAAAAATCAAAGTTGAATACGATATTCTTGAAGCTGTTTTTGATTCTGAAAAAGCATTAGAAAAAAATGCTCCGAGAATTCATGGGGAAGATAGATACATGCCAATTCCTGTAAAATACGAACCGGAACGAAACTTAGCAGCGGAAGTGGAAATCGGTTTTGGCGATATGGCAAAGGGCGAAAAAGAAGCCGACTTTATTATCGAAAAAAAATACTCGACACATTATGCATCGCATGCTGCAATCGAACCACACTCGGTTGCTTCATTTTTTGATGAAATGGGAAGATTGGTAATTGTCACATCAACTCAAGTTCCATTTCATGTTCGCAGAATTGTTTCAAAAGTTTTAGATTATCCACTTTCTAAAATCAGAATTATTAAACCGAGAATTGGTGGTGGATTTGGCGGAAAGCAAGAGGTGTTTCTCGAGCCGATTTCTGCTTTAATTACAATCAAATATAAACGACCTGTAAAAATCATACTTTCAAGAGAGGAGGTTTTTGAATCAAGTCGAACTCGTCATCCTATGAAAGTGAAATTGAAAACCGCAGTAAAAAATAGTGGTGAAATTACAGCTCTTTCACTCGAAGCACTTTTGAATACCGGAGCTTATGGTTCACATGCTTTAACAATTGTTTCAAATGCCGGATCAAAAGTTTTGCCATTTTTCAACAAGGTAAAAAACATTCACTTTCTCGGACAATCTGCATATACAAACCTTCCAATCGGTGGAGCATATCGTGGCTATGGTGCAACTCAAGGATACTTCGCACTGAATCAACAGATAGATATTATTACAAGAAAATTAGATTTGGATATTTTAGAATACATTAAAAAGAACCACATTCGAACAGGTGAAACTTCCGAAGTATTCAAAGCACTTGGCGAAGGAACCGAAGGTGTGACACAAGTAATTCACTCTTGCGAAATGGACCAGTGCATTGATAAAGGTGCGAAAGCAATCGATTGGTATAAAAAACGAGACAAACGAATTGAGCCGAAAAAAGATAAAGTTCGTGGAGTTGGAATTGGATTTTCAATGCAGGGTTCGGGAATTCCGTTAATCGATATGGGTTCTGCTTCAATGAAAATGAATGATGACGGCTCGTTCAATTTATATATTGGTGCTACGGATATTGGAACCGGCTCGGACACAATTCTCGCTCAAATTGTCGCTGAAGTTCTTGGTATAGAATTAGACAAAGTTATTGTTTTATCCTCTGATACGGATTTAACTCCTTTTGATGTTGGTGCTTATGCCTCTTCGACAACTTATGTTTCCGGAACAGCGGTAAAAAAATGTGCAGACAAAATTAAAGATCAAATACTAAAAGTTGCATCGCAAATGTTAGAATCGGATATTGAAAATCTTGCTGTTGGAAACACAAAAGTGACAGATACGAAAAATAACAAATCCGTTTCATTGGCTGAAGTTGGGGAATATTCACTCTATACAAAAGACCAATTCCAAATTCAAGCAAGTGCATCTTATGTTCCGAAACTTTCGCCACCACCATTTATTGCACAATTTGCAGAAGTTGAAATTGACAAAAAAACCGGTAAAATTCGCATAGTAAAATTCGTCTCCGCTGTCGATTGTGGAGTTGCATTAAATCCTAAACTCGCCGAAGGACAGATCGAGGGAGCGGCAGTAAATGGAATTTGTTATGCTTTAACGGAAGAGTATAAATTCTCAAAAACCGGAAAATTAACCAATAAAACATTTAGTGATTATAAAATATGGACTGCTAATGATATGCCGGAAATGGAAACAATAATTGCAGAATCAGATGAAGAAACCGGACCTTTCGGAGCAAAATCAGTTGGCGAAATTGGTATCAACGGACCACTGCCTGCAATAGCAAATGCGATTTATGATGCCGTTGGAGTTCGACTCTATCATGCACCATTTACTGCTGAAAAAATCTATGAAGAAATTAACAGAATCAAATAATAATTCTATTGTCATTAATAATTTTAATTTCATATTTTTTATATAAGTTGTTTAGAGTTTCAGAATTAGCCACGAAAAGCACGAAAAAATTATAAATTTCATGTTCTATTTGGGTTATACAATTTATCGTTAATAATTTGTGATTATAAAAAGATATTGTTAAATTTAAAGCGATGATTAAAAAAATACATAATTATATGGGGTTAAAGTGAATAAATTTATCAAATTTGTAATTGTTGGTTTTTTATTACTAATTGTTTTTTCTGCTGTTGTATATTCTGCCGATGCTTCGATGGCACAAACAAATGCAGAAAAGTGGGGAGTGTGGACATTAATTCCACCATTAGTTGCTATTATTTTGGCATTCATTACCAAAAATGTTTTATTATCGTTATTTACCGGTGTATTCTCAGGAATTTATATTTTAGTATTAGAAAAACACAATATCGTAAGTTCGATTTTATTTAGTTTTTTGAAAGTGACTCAGGAGATCTTAGAAGCAATATCTTCTCCTTGGAATGCCGGAATAATTTTGCAAACTTTAACAATTGGTGGTTTGATTGCATTAATTTCTAAAATGGGTGGTGCGAAAGCAATTGCAGAGACACTTTCAAAAAAGGCAAAATCGCCAACATCTGCTCAGATTTATACTTGGATTTTAGGAATTGTTGTGTTTTTTGATGATTATGCAAACGCTTTAACTGTCGGTCCAATAATGCGACCTGTGACGGATAAAATGAAAGTTTCAAGAGAAAAATTATCATTTATTATAGATTCTACTGCTGCACCAATTGCCGGTATTGCCTTAATTTCTACATGGGTTGGATATGAGTTGGGATTAATAAAAGATGGTTTTGAGGCGATTGGACAAAATGTTGGTGCCTATGGTGTATTTGTTTCAACTATTCCATTTAGATTTTATAATATATTTATTTTGTTTTTTATTTTCGTTTCTGCAATGCTATTAAAAGAGTTCGGACCAATGAGAAAAGCAGAGTTGCGAGCTCGTAAAACAGGAAAGGTTCATTCTGATAATGCAAATCTATTGAGTGATTTGGAAAGTCAACACATTCAACCAAAAGACGATACTAAATTAAGAATGGTTAATGCAATAGTGCCAATTACGACTCTTATTTTTGTAGCGTTTTTTGGATTATATTATAATGGATATCAGGCAATATTGTCTGGTGATAACCTTGAATTAATTAGTAAAATTCAAGCAAATCCTATTTCCGGGTTTTCATTGAGAGAAAGTTTCAGCTACTCAAATGCCGCAATTGTTCTCTTTCAAGCCGCACTTTTTTCGAGTATTCTTGCCGTAGTGATGGGAAGATTTCAAAAAATATTTTCTATTAAAGAGGCGATAGAAATCTGGGTAAAAGGTGTTAAATCACTAATTATTACGATTTTGATTTTAGCACTTGCATGGACATTAAGCAGTGTCGTGAAAGAGTTGGGAACCGCAAGATATTTGGTAAATATTTTATCCGGTAGAATTCCGCCATTTTTGCTTTCATCAATTATTTTTATTCTTGGAGCAATAATTTCATTTGCAACGGGAACATCTTACGGAACAATGGGAATATTGATGCCACTCACGATTCCTCTTGCTTATGCAATAAATCCCGATCCGTTATTCTTGAGTATTAATATCGGAGCTGTATTAACCGGAGCGATTTTTGGAGACCACTGTTCGCCAATTTCCGATACGACAATTCTCTCATCTATGGGATCCTCTTGCGACCATATTGATCATGTAAAAACGCAATTATTTTATGCTATACCTGTCGCCTTGATTGCAATTCTGTTTGGATATATTCCGGTCTCATTGGGAATGCCTGTTTGGATATCATTATTGATGGGTTGTGGAATTACTTTTTTGATGATTTTCTTTGTTGGAAAAAAGGTTGATTAGTAATTGATCCTCGCCAAGATGCGAAGTTGTCAAAATATTTTACTCTAAAGCAAAAATATATTATGTCTTTATGAAATATTTGTGTCGTTGATGGTCATTAATTGTCATTGATTGTCATTGATAGTCATTGGTTGTCATTCATTGTCATTTGTAGTCATTGATAGTCATTAATTGTCATTTGTAGTCATTGATGGTCATTAATTGTCATTTGGTTGTCATCGAATTTATCTAATTTATTGTCATTTTTTTTTGCATCGAACTAAAACGAACTATAACGAAGAACTTCTTGGGCTAAAGCCCGATTTTAGTAGCATCATTTCATCCACAGGTTAAAACCTGTGGCTATTTATTTTGAATTTTCAATTTTGATTTGCCACTAACTTTAGTTAGTGGAGAGATAGAGAGAAAAAAAATAAAAAATAGTTCTTGACTATGTGAAAAATTATCACAATCTTTATATGCGAGAAATGAGAAGGGTGTTGATAACTTGTGGATAAGTAGTTAAAACTAATTTGAAAGGGAATTGTGTGGATAAGAATTTAAGGTATATCGGTGTCGTAAGTGCTGTGTTAACAAGAATATACACTATGTTTTATACGGAGGTATTAATAGATTTACACATTTAGTTGATAAATATAACAAATTGTTGACAAATGGTTTAATTTTATGTATTTATGAAAGAATCAGTATCTAAAATATGGGATTTATCATTAAAAGATATTAGGGAAAATATTCCTGAACATACTTTTCAAGCTTGGTTTAAAACAATAGAACCGGTTTCTTTTGATGGTGGTATTTTCAAAATAAATGTTCCAAACATGTTCCATTTCGAATGGTTAGAGACAAATTATAAAGAAATGATAACACAAACTTTAAGCAAATTTTTAGAAGAAGATTTTCAATTACAATTTTTAATTAACAAAATTCCAGATGATAGTTTTGATGAGCAAGATAAAGTTCCCAGTTCACAACAATATTCTTCTACACAAACCGCACCGCCATTGCTTCCACAGCGAGAAAAATATATCAACACGCAAATTAATACAATATTAAATAAACAATATACATTTGATAGTTTTATTGAAGGGCCGAATAGTCAATTTGCAAAAGTGGCAAGTAGAGCAGTTGCAGAAGCTCCCGGGAATACGGCATTTAATCCACTCATGATTTATGGTGGAACAGGTCTTGGGAAAACACATCTATTACATGCAATAGGGAATATGGCAATTGACAATAATCCCAATAAACAGGTAATTTATGTATCAACCGAAAGGTTTGTAAAAGATTTTCTTAATGCAATTCAAAAGAATAAAATGAGTGCATTTGGTAATATTTATCGTAAAGCAGATATTTTATTAATTGATGATATACAATCACTCGAAGGGAAAACAGCAACTCAAGAGCAATTTTTTAATACTTTCAATGAACTTTATCAACACGGAAAACAAATTGTAATTACTGCCGACAGAACTCCCAAAGATTTAACGGGACTTACGGACAGATTGATATCGAGATTTTTACAAGGATTGATTGTTGATATTCAGCCACCGGATTATGAATCGCGAATTGCTATTTTACAATATAAAGCAGATACGGAAAATCTAATTATTCCCGATGAAGTATTAGAATTTATCGCGAAAAATATAGAATCAAATGTTCGAGAACTTGAAGGTGCTGTAACAAAAATGTTTGTTCATAGTTCATTAATGCATACCGATATTACATTAGCATTAGCCAAAAAAATAGTCGGTGAAATTTTAGGATTAAAAAAGAATCACATAATTTCATTTAATGCGATATTAAAATCCGTAGCAGAATATTATAATCTCTCTGAAAATGAAATAGTTGGGAAAAGCAGAGTAAAGGAAATTGCTTTTGCTCGTCAGATTGTAATGTATTTAAACAGAAAATTAAGTGGAGATTCGCTGAAAACAATTGGAATAAAACTTGGTGGTCGAGATCATACAACAGTGATTCACGGACATAAATTAATCGAAGAAAAACTTAAAAAAGAAAAAAAATTCAAAAAAGATATAGATGCAATTAAAATGCAAATAGATTTCGCATCACAAATTTAAATTTAAAAAAGATTAAATATAAAAAAACATATAAGAAAAAATAAGGGAATTAAGTTAAAAGTTTAAATGACCTTATATGTCTTATATGGTTAAAGCAATCGATATTTTAAAATCCCGAAGTTTGTTTTATAATAAATTCATCATTCACTCGAGAAATAAAATATCCTTCAGTATTTGGAATACTTTCAACAAATTTTATTCCGGATTTTTCTCCCAAAACTATTGCGGTCGTTGCAATCGCATCTGCATAAGTACAATTTTTTGCGACGATTGTCACACTTGCTAAATTATGTGTTATAGGTTGAAAAGTTCGTGGATTTATTAGATGAGAAAATCGTTTACCATTTTTGATATAAAAATTTCTATAATCTCCTGAAGTTGCCACACCTTTATTCGTTGTCGACAAAACCGATTGTATTTTTTGACCGGGTAAATTATTTAATTCGGGTGTGTCAATTCCCAATTTCCATTTCTGTTTATTGTTTAGTCCACTTGCAAATATTTCGCCACCAATTTCGACAATAAAATTTTCGTATCCATTTTGTCTCAGCATTTGTGAAATTTTGTCAACTCCCCACCCTTTTGCAATTGCAGATAAATTTAATTGCAGATGTGAGTTTTGTTTAGTTAAATTATGGTCGCCGATTAATATTTTATTAAAGCCGGTTATTTTTTTAAGCGAGTCAATTTGTGTTTCTGTGATATTTGTATGTTTTTCTTCTGTTGTTCCAAATCCGTAATAATTTATTAATGGTACAATTGTCGGATCAAATATGCCATTGGATTTTTCAAAAATTTCTTTGGCGATAGTTATTAATTCATAAAATTCATTTGAAATGGAAAATGGTGTAGTTGAGCGATGAGTATTAAATTTGGAAATTTCACTCTCCACATCAAACGGATTCATTTTATCATTTATTTTCCGCAGAGAAAATTCAACTTTTTCTTTCAATAAAATCAATTCGTTCTGAGTTATAGTTGGTTTATAAATAGTTATATTATAAGTTGTTCCCATAGTTTGTCCGCTGAATTTATGAATCGCATTTCTATCAGAACAACTGTTAGATACAAATAATATAAAAATCAATAATAATATTTTTATGGCATTTGTTTTTTTGATATTTGACATGGCGATATAAATTATTTATTTAATTTTCCCATAACACAGGTGGTTTCCATTCCGCCACGGATATTATAGATTGTAGTAATTTTGATGGAATTTGGTTTTAATACTTTTTTTAAATCTGTGTAAATTCTATCCGTCACATCTTCTTGATAAATCCCAACTTCACGAAATGAAGTCAAGTAATATTTCAATGATTTCAATTCAATAATTTTATTTGTTGGAATATATTCGACAAATAATTTTGCAATATCCGGTAAACCGCTGAATGGACAAACAGCACTAAATTCCGGATAATCTATTTTTATAAACTGTTTTTTCCCGGAATATTTTATTATTTCAAGCAAATTTGATTGAATAGATTTTTTATTTTTTATTGTTAATTTTAATCCTTCGGCTTTTGGCATAATTTATCCTATTTTAATTTAAAGATTATATTTTGTTTTATCTTACTACTATTAATTTTTTATAAATACTATCGCCTATATTGAAAACCACATTTCCTTGGTTATCTGTGCACTCTTGAATAACTTCAAAATAGATAATATAAACTCCACTAACAACAACCTGACGATCTGATGTCACCAAATTCCAATATATATCTCCACTTCCATCAGTATGACTAATTTGTTTTATCAAATCTCCTCTTTCTGTAAATATGGAAACTTTACAAAACTGTGGAACATTGAAAAACGCTACTTTATCTTCTTTTCCCGCACCTGTTCCAAACTGCATTTTTTGTGCCCGAATATTATATGGATTTGGCACGATTCGTATATCTTCTAACACTTCACCAGCGGGTCTTTTTAAAAATGCTGATACTGTTGTTCTTGTATAAAACAAACTACTGCTTAATACTCTACCATCAGGATCTAATGTTCCATCGTCATAAGAAACGATATAATAGTAATAATTTAAACCTCTGATTGGCGACATATCATCAAAACGATTCATACTTGAATTTTCCGGATCGGTAGGAATATCTCCAACAGGAAAATCTTTAATCAAATAATAGGTCGAATCTATCTCTTGCAATGCTCTATATATTTTATAGCCGGCAAAATGTGGATTTGACTCTGCATTTTGAGACCATTTTAATACAATTCTATCACCACCAGAAATTACACTAAATGTAGATGGTGGAT
>JAYEHX010000123.1:0-3016 GCA_034659735.1 Fidelibacterota bacterium
TGTTTGTTTATTATTTTTCAGGTAATTTAAATTTAGAATTTATGAGTGCAGGTGATTTTACAAACTATGGCGTTATTGCCATATTCCTTTTGGCAATTGCAATTTTTATTGAATTAAAACCATTTCCTGCGAATGGTTGGGCACTTGATGTTTATGAAGCGGTTAATCCTGGAATGACATCAGTAATTGCGGTTGTAAATTCTTCAGCGATAATCTTTGTTTTCTATAAGATATTGCCATTATTACCATATAATTTAATATATATTTTCGGCATCGCGGGAGTTGTGACTTTTATTTTTTCAAACTTGATGGGCTTGAAACAGACAAATGCAAGACGACTTCTCGGATATTCGTCAATCGGTCAAATAGGGCTTTTGGTTTCGGCTTTAGTTTTTACAGCACATTTAGAAACGAATTTAATGTATCTGATTATAGGTGGATTTTTTCTCAATCACTTAATCGCAAAAGCAGGATTATTTTGGATTACGGGAATTGTCAATAAAGAAAAAATCAAAGATTGGGGAATCTTAAAAGAGAATAAATTTCTATTAATTTTATTTGGAATTTTATTATTTGCACTTTCAGGACTTCCACCATTTCCGGGATTTTGGGCGAAATGGGAATTTATCAAAATGCTTGTTCATAGCCATTCGTTCTTCGTTGTTGGTGCAATTTTGATTGGTTCATTATTTGAAATTATTTATCTTTTTAGATGGTTTATAAGTTCGGTTAAATCTGATAATCCGGAAAAGGAAAAAATTCCATTTCAATTATCAAAATATTTTTCAACTACGGTTTTTGCAGGAATTACGATTTTGATTTCACTCGCTATTATGCAGTATTTCTATAAATTTCATTGGATTCATTTCTTGCCGATTGTTGCTGTGGTTGGTTTTTATTTGTTGGATTTCATTCCATCAAAAGCAAAGGGGATTTTATCTCTGATTATAGTAGGATTTTATGGATATTATATCTATCCATTTGAGAGTAATTTGCAACTTTTCTTTGCAATCATTTTTATAGTTGGAAGTGCTGTCAATATTATTGCTACTTTGAATAGGAAAAAATTAAGTAAAGGATTTTATGGATTCTTGCTTATGATGATTTTTTCTTTCGGAAATTTACTTATTGCGAAAACATTTTTAGAATTTTTCTTAGCTTGGGAATTTATGACAATTTCCTCATTCCTTTTAATTATGAGAGGAAAAAAAGCTCAAAAAGCTTCATTGATGTATATGATTTTTTCAACTGCCGGAGCGTATTTAATGATGGTTGGATTTAGTTTATCACCAAATGTAATGTCAAATTCAGCATTAATAATTTCCATCGCAGATATTAAATTACCAATGGTGGCAATTATTCTATTCGCAATAGGATTTATGATAAAGTCAGGTTCACTCGGTGTTCATATTTGGTTGCCGGAAGCTCATGCAGAAGCGGAATCAGATGTTTCGCCGTTTATCTCTGCAATTTTATTGAAAGCGGGTGTTTTCGGATTAATCATGGTTGCAATTTCATATATTAAGCACACTCCTACGGTTGATATATTCTATTGGATTGGCTGGATTGGTGTATTAACTGCGATGGTGGGTGCTTTTTTAGCGAGTTTTCAAGAAGATGCGAAGAGATTATTGGCATATTCCAGTATGAGTCAAGTTGGTTATGTTGTTGCTACTATTGCGATTTTAAGTCATCTTGGTTTGGTTTCCGCATTGTATCTTTCATTTAATCATATGATGTTTAAATCGGCACTATTTATCGCGATTGCAGGAGTTTATTACAGAACTCACACGAGGACAATGTATGAAATGGGTGGATTAATAAAGAAGATGCCATTGACTTATATAACTGTATTAATCAGTATAATCGCAGTTTCCGGAGTTCCGCCATTATCAGGATTTGGAGCTAAATGGTTAATATATTCATCATTAATTGAACGAGGATGGTATTTACAAGCAGGTGTATTATTTTTCGCAAGTGGTGTAAGTTTTCTATATTTATATCGCTTAATTCATACGATTTTCTTGGGACAATTGAAATATGAGCATCAGAATATTAAAGAAGCTCCGATTTGGTTTATCATTCCGCAGTATATTTTTCTCATAGGAATTATGGCAATTTCGATGTATCCAAATCTGATTATTCAACCATTAAATTCTATAGCACAAACTTATTTTAATTCATCAATATCTATAGATGGATATAATATTATGAATAGTTTAGGTTATTGGAATGGAAATTTAGTTATGTGGATAACAATGGGAGTTTTTGTTGTTCCGTTGGTCTTGCTATTATTGTTAAATGGTAAAACTCAGAAAGTTAAACAGTTTAATATTGTGTATGCTGCCGAAAGACCTGAATCTCCACAGACAACTCATGTAGCTCACAATATGTATGCACATTACAGAAAAGCTTTGGGTGCTTGGGGAAAACCAAGAATTTGGGATTTCTGGCATAGTGCATCGGAATGGTCTCATAGTATTGGTGATTTTTTCCGTCATATCTATACAGGAAACGGACAGACATATATTGTGCAAATAATTTTGTATATCGTAGTAATCTATTTCATTATGGGAGTGTAATATGGATATTTTAATTAAAATTGGTTATGCGTTTATTTCAGTAATTGTAGCCATAATATGGGGACTTACACTTGGAGGAATTGTCAGAAAAATCTATGCAAGAGTTCATGGAAGATATGGACCTCCTGTTTGGCAGTTATTTCTTGATATTATAAAATCACATGGAAAACGAGTTTCAATATCGCATGGAATAATGTTTTATCTTGGACCTGTTTTTCGTTTTGCCGGTGGATTGGGAACTTATCTTTTTATTCCGGTGATTTATGGTTCAACCGTATTTGGGAATTTTTCCGTAGCGGGAGATTTACTTCTTGTTATGTATTTTATATTCTTTGGACAATTGGGAATGGCACTTGGAGCAGGCGAAGGTGGTCATCCATATTCTCCACTTGGAATTGCTCGTGGTTTATCTCAGATGTCAACATTTGAGGTGC
>JAYEHX010000124.1:0-1159 GCA_034659735.1 Fidelibacterota bacterium
TTAAAATATTATTACAATTAATATAAAGTTTTATAGTTGAATCAATCTAAAAAAATATTTATATTTAACCAATGAAAAAAATGAAAAACAAAATCATCATAATTCTTTTACTCCTTTTTTCGATAAATATTATTTTGGCTGATATTCTTGAAACCAATAAATCGTTATGCGACACTTGTGAAAAAAAGATATATGTAAATTTTGAAAGCACTTCTTTCATAAAAAATAACGAATATTTCCATCATTTTACAAAAGGATATACGGGAATTGGATTCTTTATCAAACCAACAATTGAATATTATCTGACAAAAAATACGAAAGCAAATCTGGGAATATATCTTCTTAAATATTCTGGAGTAGATAACTTCACACAATCAATTCCGATATTTACAATCCAACATAAATTAACAAAAAATACAGACCTAATTTTTGGAAATATCTATGGAACACTCGACCATAAACTCGAAGAACCGATTTTTAGATTTGACACATATTACCAAAAGAATATCGAATACGGACTCCAACTATTACATAATTCGAAATATTTACAATCAGATATTTGGATGAATTGGGAGAAATTTATTTTTCATAATTCGCCATTTCAGGAAGAAATCGTTGCCGGAACAAATACGAATATTACTTTTTCCCCAAATAATAAATTCAATATTACTCTACCATTGCAAACATTAATTTCACACGAAGGCGGACAGATAGATACTGTTGACGATCCGGCAGTTTCGATTTTTAATGGAGCAACCGGTGTAAAATTTAACTACTCTTTAAATAAAAATAGTATCGTAAATTTAGAGATTTTGAAACTTTGGTTTGACGGCTGGAACTTACCTGATTCGGGTGTAAATTCTCAGATTTTCAAAAATGGTAACGGCTTTTATACTAAATTAAATTTTGAAAATAAATTCTTAACTCTTATGATTGGATATTGGACAGCAGAAAAATTCATCGCTCCAAAAGGCGAATATCTATTCCAATCTGTTTCTGACTTTAATGACACCTATTCGCAGATAAAAAGAGAACTTATAACAACAAAATTCGCTATAAAAAAGGAAGTGACAAATTCATTTAAAATACAATTTGGTTTTGATGGATATTATGATTTGGTTAATAATAATTTTGACTTTTCTTATAGTTTGTATTTTGT
>JAYEHX010000124.1:1259-7858 GCA_034659735.1 Fidelibacterota bacterium
AACTTATAACAACAAAATTCGCTATAAAAAAGGAAGTGACAAATTCATTTAAAATACAATTTGGTTTTGATGGATATTATGATTTGGTTAATAATAATTTTGACTTTTCTTATAGTTTGTATTTTGTGATTGATGAATCTTTTTTTATCAAATAGAACAATAAATTTTATTAGTGTATCAGTAGCAAAAAATTTTTATTAGTGAATTAGTGGCAAAAAAACAATTATCAAAAAACTTTTATTTCTAATTATTTTTTATTATATTTGTTTACTGTTATGGCAAGGCAAAAAAAGAGAATGCAATTACATTTTTTGGAACAATTAAATATGATGTATCTTTACATTTTTAAAAAAAATAGGATTTAGAATGAATAAATGGACTAAATTAAGTATTGAATACGCAAATCAAAGGTCATATCTTGATGACTTATTTCAAGTATATCCAACTATTCCAGAAGGTATTAGAGAAATTAACAATACGATTTGGAAAGAGGTTGAAAAAGAGTTTAAAAAGAAAAATAACATTTCGTTAGTAAAGGAATTACTAAAACTTGATTTATTCCCAATTAAGGATAGTTATATTGCCTACCTGAAAAAAGATAAAACATCTATTGAAAGAAACCCTAAAACAATTAACCGAATTAGCGGAAGGTTATACGAAATGGGACTTGATAAAATATTTGAGAAATGTAGTGAACCAAAAGAAACAAATCGACAAATTGGTCCAATGTTTAAAGATTGGTTGAATAAGAAAACATTAGGAATTCAACCTGTTTTAATAGATAAGTTTACAGCGAATAATGATGATGCCGTTTTAGATGCAAGCGATAAAATACTGATGGATTTTGCAAAACATCATTTAAACTATAATAGAAATAAAGGACTTGATTTAGTAGCTCGTTTTAACGGTAAATATGTTATTGGTGAAGCAAAATTTTTAACTGACATGGGTGGTCATCAAAACACTCAATTTGAAGATGCAATAGCAACAATTGAAGAAAAAAATGTCAATGCAATTCAAATTGCAATCCTTGACGGAGTGCTTTATATACCCGGAAATTCAAAGATGTACAAATACATTTCAAACCAATATTCGAATTACAATATTATGAGTTCATTGGTATTGCGTGAATTTTTATATCAACTTTAAGGAAATAGCATTATGGAAAATTTACTAATTAAAGGAGATAATACAAAAGCAATTGACTTTCTATTAAATGAAAAGAGTTTAAAAGGTAAAATTGATTTAATATATATAGACCCACCTTTTGCAACTAATGGAAATTTTACAATTACTGATGGTAGAGCAACAACTATTAGTAACTCAAAAAATGGAAAAGTTGCTTATTCTGATAAACTTGTGGGAACAGAATTTATTGAATATCTAAGAGAGCGATTGATTTTATTACGAGAATTATTATCTGATAATGGCTCTATTTATTTGCACATTGACTATAAAATTGGTCATTATGTAAAAATTATGATGGATGAAGTTTTTGGAGTTGATAATTTCAGAAATGATATTACACGAATAAAATGTAATCCAAAAAACTTTAAAAGAACTGGATACGGAAATATTAAGGACTTAATTCTTTTTTATTCAAAGTCAGAAAAACCTATTTGGAATGAGCCGAAAGAACCTTATAGCGAAGAGGATATTATTAAATTATTTCAGAAGAAAGAAAAAAATGGAAGACGCTATACAACTGTTCCAATTCACGCACCAGGAGAAACGCAAAACGGAAATTCTTCAAAACCATTTAAAGAAATGCTACCGCCAAAAGGAAGACATTGGAGAACAAATGTTGAAACATTAGAAAAATGGGATAAAGAAGGATTATTAGAATGGTCATCAACTGGTAATCCAAGAAAAAAAATATATGTTGATGAAAGAGAAGGCAAAAGAATTCAAGATATTTGGGAATTTAAAGACCCACAATATCCAACTTATCCAACAGAAAAAAATCAAGGATTATTAGATTTAATAATTAAAACATCATCTAATCAAAATAGTATTGTTTTGGATTGTTTTTGTGGTTCTGGAACAACTTTGAAATCTGCACATTCTTTAAATAGAAAGTGGATTGGAATTGATAAATCTGATTTAGCAATCAAGGCAACAAAAAATAAATTAGAAACTATTTCGGGAGATTTATTTGTTGAAAAACCTAAATATGAATATATAGAAATGAACAAAGCCCAGCCCATAACAAAGGCAATGGCTAATGTAGGGTTTATTGATAATCAGCAAGTTTATGCAAGTAAATAATATTAGTGGCAAAAATTTCTTATTAGTGAATTAGTGGCAAAAAAACAATAAAATAAAAAAAGGAGATAAAAATGAGAAAGAAACTTTTCATACCGGGACCTGTCGATGTTCGTCCTGAAATTTTGGAAGCAATGAGCACTCCAATGATAGGACATCGCAGTAAAGATGCGACAATTTTACAAAAAAGCATATCAGAAAATATTCAAAAATTATTCTATACACAAAATCCTATCCTTCTTTCTTCATCTTCCGGAACAGGATTGATGGAGGGTTCTATTCGTTCATTGACTGCAAAAAGATCAGTAGTATTTTCTGTTGGAGCATTCGGCGACAGATGGCATAAATTGGCAAAATCAAATAATGTTCCTGTTGACCATGTGACAGTTGAATGGGGAAATCCTACAACGGCAGAAATCGTTGATGAATATTTATCCACCGGAAAATATGATGTATTCACAATTACTCACAACGAAACTTCTACCGGCTTGATGAATCATATGGAAGAAATTTCACAAATTCGCAAAAAATATCCTGATGTATTGTGGCTCGTTGATTCTGTCTCTTCTATGGGCGGAGTGAAAATTGAAGTCGATAAACTCGGCATCGATGTCTGCATTACTTCAACACAAAAAGCACTCGGACTTCCTCCCGGATTATCGATTTGTTCCGTTTCAGAATCTGCACTTGAACATGGAAAACTCGTTGAAAATCGTGGAACTTATTTTGATTTACTTGAACTCTATAAATATGTCCAAAAGAAACCATTCCAATATCCATCGACTCCATCGCTTCCACATATGTTCGCTTTAGATAAACAACTGAAATATATTATGGACGAAGAGGGACAGGAAAATCGTTATGCAAGACATTTGGAAATGGCAAAAATTACTCGAGAATGGGTAAAAGAAAATAGTTTCGAAATGTTGCCAAAAGCAGGATTTGAATCCAACACAGTTTCTGCAATCAAAAATACAAAAGGAATTTCTGTTGCAGAATTAAATAAAAAAATTGGTGAAGTCGGCTATGTAATCTCTAATGGATATGGTAATTTGAAAGAGAAAACATTCCGAATCGCACACATGGCAGATAGAAAAGTTTCCGAACTTGAAGAGTTGTTGGAGATATTAACAGATACAATTAAAAAATTATAAAAGAAAATCAATTTCACAAGACACAAAGTTTCAATATAACAAATATAAAATACCTCTTTGTGACCTTTGTGTTTCTTTGTGTCCTTTGTGATAACTTTCTTTTAAGGAGAATAAAATGAAAATTTTAATATGCGATGGATTAGGAAAAAATGGTCAAAACATTTTAAAAACAAACAATATAGATTTCGTTATCGAACATTATGAATTACCGGAACTTATAAAAGAAATTCCACAATACGACGGAATGATTGTTCGTTCTGCAACGAAAGTTCCTAAAGAAGTAATAGATGCCGGAACTAATTTGAAACTTATAGCAAGAGCCGGAGCAGGAATTGACAACATTGATCATGTATATGCGAAATCAATAAATATCCCCGTTCTAAATACTCCTGGTGCAAATTCTGCATCAGCAGGAGAACTTGCAATTGCACATATTTTTGTTCTTGCAAGATTTTTGAATAAGTCAAATATCTCTATGCGAAAAGGAAAGTGGTTAAAAAAAGAGTATAAGGGATTTGAACTCGACGGCAAAATTTTAGGAATAATCGGATTCGGAGCAATCGGAAAAATTGTTGCAAAAAAGGCACTTGGACTTGGAATGAAAGTTATTGTAAATGATATTTATGATATAAAAACCGATTTAGATGTGAAACAAGTTTCGCTTGAAGAGATCTATTCTGAAGCTGAAATAATCACAATTCATCTTCCAAAATTGGATAAACCGCTAATCGGGAATTCTGAAATTCAAAAGATGAAAGATGGTGTATATTTGATCAATGGAGCAAGAGGCGGATTGATAGATGAAAAGGCATTATTGGAAAATTTGAATTCCGGAAAAGTTGCCGGTGCGGGACTTGATGTCTGGGAAAATGAACCGAATTTCAACACCGAACTCGCAAATCATCCGAATGTCTCCTGCACACCACATATCGGAGCTGCTACTATTCAAGCAACAGATAGAGTAGGAATTCAGATTGCTGAGAAGATTGTGAAGAAATTGAAATAAACTTAGTATCAGAAATGCCATATCTTGGAGATATGGCATTTCTCAAAAAAATTATGAGCAACAAAAATCAAATAAAATTAGAACCAAAAAAATTTTACCATATTTATAATAGGGGAAATAATGGCGATTATATATTTTTTAAAGAGAAAAATTATTTATTCTTTTTGGAAAAATATGGATATTATTTATATGATTATTTAGATACTTATGCATATTCTTTAATGCAAAATCATTTTCATCTTTTAGTAAAAGTAAAAACGAGACAAGAATTGTTTAAAGTCATAAAAAGAGATTTTATCTCTATTGAATTAAATAAAATAAATCTATCAGTTTCTAAAATAATCAGTGAAAAATTTAGACGATTTTTTCTTAGTTATTCAAAAGCAATAAATATACAGGAGAAAAGAACAGGTAGTTTATTTGAAAAACCATTTAAACGAAAATTGGTAAATAACCCAAAATACCTAAAAAACTTAATTTACTATATTCATTTTAACCCTGTATTACATAAAATATGCAAAAATATTAATGATTATGATTGGACATCTTATAATTTAATTCTAAGCAAGCAAAAAACAAAATTAAAAAGAAAACAAACAATTGATTTATTTGAAAATGAATTAAATTTCAAAAAATATCATTCAATTAAGCAAAATTTTAATAACATTAATGATTTGATTATAGAATTTTAATGCCATCAGAAATGCCATATCTCCAAGATATGGCATTTCTCAAAAATAATATGCCAACAAAAAAAATAGAGATAAACGGAATAGTTCAAGGTGTCGGATTTCGTCCATTTGTATATAGAATTGCGAAAAAACAGAATCTGACAGGATATGTAATTAACACTTCAAACGGAGTGAAAATTATTGTAACCGGCGAAAAAAAATCTATTGAGACATTCATAAAAAAATTACAGAATGAAAATCCACCTGCTTCGAAAATCAAAAATTTAAAATCAAATATAATTGCTGAAAAAAAATTCACAGAATTCGAAATAAGAAAAAGTAAACAGGAAAAAGGCACGACTTTAATCTCTCCCGACTTGGCTGTTTGCGAAGATTGTGTGAAAGAGATGTTCGATGCGAAAGATAAACGACACCTCTACACTTTCATAAATTGCACGAATTGCGGACCGAGATTTTCCATAATAGAATCGACACCTTACGACAGACCGAGCACTGCGATGAGAGATTTTGTGATGTGTGATTATTGCGAAAATGAATATATCAATCCGCTCAATCGAAGATTTCATGCACAGCCAATTGCCTGTCCGGAATGTGGTCCGGAATTTGTATTGTTAAATAATAAATTAGAAAAAGTTGCAACTTCCGAACCGATTAAAAAAGCCGTAGAATTATTGAAAAACGGAAAAATCGTAGCGATAAAAGGAATTGGCGGATTTCATCTTGCTTGTGATGCGACTAATTCTGAATCTATAAAACGACTACGAAAATTAAAAGACCGTCCTCATAAACCATTCGCAGTTATGACAACGGAAGAAAATGTCTCAAAGATAGTTGAAGTAAATAAAGAGAATTTAAAACTTTTGAAATCCGTTCAAGCACCAATTTTGATTTTGAAAAAAACATCGGAATACAGCCACAAACATAAATTTTACCGCAAAGACGCAGAAACGCAGAAATTAAATTTAGCAACGAACAAGAACGAACTAGAACGAACAAGTTCATTTTCTGACAGAAAAAATACGAAAAATCACGAAAAAATAAACAACAAATTATCAGAATTAATTGCTCCGAACAATCCGAATATTTTAGCAACGAACAAGAACGAACTAAAACGAACAGGTTCATTTGCTGACAGCAAAAATACGAAAAATCACGAAAAAACAAACAATAAATTATCAGAATTAATTGCTCCGAACAATCCGAATATCGGAGTTTTTGTTCCTTATGCTCCTATTCACTATCTGCTTTTTGATGAAGAATTAAAATTTCTCGTTATGACTTCCGGCAATATAAACAACAATCCGATAAGCAAAAACGAAAAAGAATTGCAAAATATTTGCGACTATTTTTTAACCAACAATCGTCCGATTTTAAATCGCTCAGATGATTCTGTAATGCTTCCGACGAATGGCAAATATCAGATATTGAGACGATCTCGCGGTTTTGTTCCGAGTCCGATTACTCTGCCAATTAAAACAATTC
>JAYEHX010000124.1:7958-12556 GCA_034659735.1 Fidelibacterota bacterium
AACAATCGTCCGATTTTAAATCGCTCAGATGATTCTGTAATGCTTCCGACGAATGGCAAATATCAGATATTGAGACGATCTCGCGGTTTTGTTCCGAGTCCGATTACTCTGCCAATTAAAACAATTCAAACTTTGGGAACGGGTGCAAGTTTGAAAATTACATTCTCTTTAACTCGCGGAAATCAACTTTTTCTATCGCCGTATATTGGAAATTCATTTTCTAAAAACACAATCGACTTCTATTTTGAAATGTTAGAAAAATATAAAAAGTGGTACGACATTCAGCCGGAATTAATTGCTTGTGATTTGCAACCGGATTTTTATACCACGCGATTTGCCGATGAACAAAATATTCCCACAATCAAAGTTCAACATCATCATGCTCACATCGCTTCAGTAATGGCGGAACATAAACTTGACGAACCTGTGATTGGAATTGTCTATGACGGAACCGGCTACGGAACAGACGGAAATATCTGGGGTGGCGAAATAATGATTGCCGATTATAATAAATTCGAGCGACTTTTTCATCTTGAGAATATGCCACTTCCGGGTGGAGATTCTGCAATCCGCAAACCAGTTAGAATTGCTTATGCATATTTAAAAAAAGCAGGAATTGATAATGATTTTTTAAAAGATATTTCAGAATTAGAAAAGAAAATAATTACAAAACAGATTGATAATAATTTCAACACTTTTCAAACTTCGAGTATGGGACGGCTTTTCGATTGTGTCTCCACGATGTTGGGATTATTTCCTGAAATTTCATTTGAAGCACAATCTGCAATGGCATTACAATTTCTTTGCAACGAGAAAAATATACTAAATGCCAAAATATATAATTACGAAATAGAAAATGACAAAATAAATATTCAACAGATGTTAAAAGAAATTGTGAATGATATTCACAACGGAATTTCAAAAAATAAAATCGCAGAATCATTTCATAACACGATTATTCAATTCACTTTGGAAGCGGTTTTAATAGCGAGAAAAAAATCAGGAATAAAAAAAATTGTTCTATCCGGCGGAGTGATGCAAAATAAAATATTGGTCGAGAATTTGACAAAAGTATTGAAAAAAAATAAATTTGAGTTTTACATTCCTTATCAAACACCAACGAACGACGGAGCGATTTCCGTTGGACAGATTATGATTGGAAATAAACAATTTTTGGAAACTTGATTTCTTTTTGAATTTCCAATATTTATCATTATTTTTAGATTAGTTGATTTAAGAGAATTGAGATAAAAAGTAAGAGATAAAATGAGTTTGTTATGAATAAAGACAATAAATTAAAAATACGCAATAGCACAGCCGAATTTCTGATATTTACTTCTCAAGCCGGTGAAAAAAATATTGAAGCAAGATATGAAGATGAAACTATTTGGCTGACTCAAAAACTTATGGCAGAGCTTTTTGAAGTTGGTGTAAATACAATAAATTATCATCTAAAAAAGCTATTTAAAAGCGGTGAAATTGATGAAAATTCAGTTATTCGAAAATTTCGAATAACTGCCAATGATGGAAAAATATATCACACTCAATTTTATAATTTAGATGCCATTATTTCCGTTGGTTACCGTGTAAATTCTATTCGTGCTACACAATTCAGACAATGGGCAACTAAAATTTTGAAAGAATTTGCAATTAAAGGATTCGTATTAGACAAAAAACGACTTGAAAATGGCTCTTATTTAAACGAAAATTATTTTGAAGAATTACTTTCTGAAATTAGAGAAATTCGACTGAGTGAAAGAAAATTTTATCAAAAAGTGACTGACATATATGCGACAAGTTTAGATTATAATAAAGATGCTGTCACAACAAGAAAGTTCTTTGCAAAAGTGCAAAACAAACTGCATTATGGTATTCACGGACATACTGCTTCCGAAATTATTTATAAACGAGCCGACAGCAAAAAAGATAAAATGGGACTAACAAGTTGGAAGAATTCTCCTGACGGAAAAATAATAAAAAAAGATATCGACATTGCAAAAAATTATCTCACAAAAGATGAACTCGAATCCCTTGGAAGAATTGTCAATGCATATCTTGATTTGGCAGAAGAGCGAGCAAAAAGAAAAATCCCAATGACTATGCAAGATTGGTCAAAACGACTTGATCTGTTTTTGGAATATGACGATAGAAAAATATTAAAAGATGCCGGTTCAATAACAGCACAAATAGCAAAAGAGAAAGCCGAAACAGAATTCGAAAAATACAGAATTGTTCAAGATCGCCTGTTTGAAAGTGATTTTGATAAAGAGATTAAAATGAAGTTAGAGAATACATTTGAAAATTAAATCTGATCTTTCTATAACAACTGAATTACCGACTAATGACGGAGCGATTTCTGTTGGACAGGTTATGATTGCTAATAGTAAATATTTAGAAGTTGATATTTTTTCTTGTCATTTTAAATATTTGTTGTTATTATTAAAATAGTTGAGAAAGAGATAAACACATTATCAAGACAGAAGGAAATATGCTTAAATATTCTTTTGCAATGCACTTACTTGAACAAGAAGCAAATTTATGAATTATACAAGAATTATTAGGACATGAAAATATTAAAACTACCGAAATTTATACACATATTTCAAATGTAAATTTAAAAAATATGAAAAAAAATTTAATGATTAAAAAAAGGAGACAAAAATGATTAAAAAACAAGAAGAAATGAGAGAAACAGCTCGTCTTTTAGCAATAAAAGGTAAAGGATTACTGGCGGCCGACGAATCTACAGGCACAATTGGTAAGCGTCTTGCGAATATTAATGTTGAGAATACTGAAGAGAATCGTCAAGCATATCGTGGAATGCTTTTCACCACAGAAGGTCTTGGTAAATACATTAGCGGTGTGATTCTTTTCGAAGAAACTTTGTACCAAGATCATGCTGATGGCGAATCAATGGTTAAGAAGCTTAATAAACTAGGAATTATTCCAGGTATCAAAGTAGATAAAGGATTACGCCCTCTTCCTGGTGCTAACGAAGTTGAAAGCTGGGCTATGGGTCTTGAGGGGCTTGTTGAGCGTACTGCTAAGTATTATGAACGCGGTGCTCGTTTTGCTAAATGGCGTGCAGTTCTTCAGATATCTGAGGATGGTGCTCCAACTGATCTTGCAATCAAAGAAAACGCATGGGGTTTAGCTCGTTATGCGCGTGCTTGTCAGGAATCTGGTCTTGTACCGATAATTGAGCCAGAAATCCTTATGGATGGTGCTCACAGCATTGAGAAAACTGCTAAAATACAAGAAAAGATTCTTACAGAAGTATATAAAGCATGCGATGAAAATGGCGTATTCTTAGAAGGAACTTTATTAAAACCTTCAATGACTGTTTCTGGTGCTGATGCATCTGAGAAAGCAGATTCTAAAGAAGTGGCTAAAATGACAATTCAAACTATGAATCGCTGTGTACCTTCAGCAGTAGCTGGAATTATGTTCCTTTCCGGTGGTCTTATGGAAGAAGATGCATCTGTTTATCTTAACACTATAAATAGTTTAGAACACCGTGGTGCATGGGCTATGACATTCTCTTATGGTCGCGCTTTACAACATTCTTGTTTGCAAGCTTGGAAAGGCAATGATATTAAATCCGGTCAAAAAGCATTGCTGGCAAGAGCACAGGCAAATTCTGAAGCGTCTAAAGGTAAGTATGTTGCTGGATCACAGCCTTCTTCACAAGATACTTTGTTTGAAGCTGGATATAAGTACTAAGTTATGCAAAACTAAATACAGGAATTAATAAGATGAATTTAGAATTTTTACTTGAATATAATCCGGTATTATTAGCCCTTTTGGGAGGATTATTTACTTGGAGTATTACTGCATTAGGTGCAGCAATGGTGTTTATTTTTAAAGAAATTAAGCCAAAAGCATTAAATTTAATGCTTGGATTTGCGGCAGGAATTATGATTGCTGCAAGTTTTTGGTCTTTGTTACTACCGGCAATTGAAATGTCAGAAACTATGGGAAAAATGCCTTGGGTACCTGCTACAATAGGTTTTTTGTCAGGAGGATTATTTTTGTTAATTATTGATAAATTACTTCCTCATTTACATTTAGGACTTCCTGTTGAAAAATCAGAAGGAATAAAAACATCTTGGCAACGCAGCACATTACTTGTTTTAGCAATAACATTACATAATATTCCCGAAGGATTAGCAGTAGGAGTTGCCTTTGGTGCTTTGGCGAATAGCCCGGAAATAGGAACTCTGACAGGTGCTATTGTTCTTGCAATAGGTATTGGATTACAAAATTTTCCCGAGGGAACGGCAGTTTCCGTTCCATTACGACGCGAAGGTTTATCAAGATTAAAAGCATTTAATTATGGACAATTATCGGGCTTTGTAGAACCTGTTGCTGCAATTATTGGAGCTTATTTAGTAATGGTTGTTATTCCGTTACTACCTTACGCTCTTTCATTTGCAGCCGGAGCAATGATATTTGTTGTTGTCGAAGAATTAATTCCGGAATCGCAACGAGGAAATGAAACGGATTATTCAACAATTGGAGCAATAATAGGTTTTGCACTCATGATGGTACTGGATGTTGCATTAGGATAAAAAATGTGTCTTGCAATTCCTGTAAAA
>JAYEHX010000125.1:0-3001 GCA_034659735.1 Fidelibacterota bacterium
TTGTGTTCTTTGTGTTCTTTGTGGTGAATTATTCTTTCTTTGCGAGCCACCTTAACCTTTGCATCTCCGCGTCTCCGCGGTAAAGAAGCGTCTTTGAGAAAAATCACACCGCCACATCAAATTTAATCTTCGGATACGATTCATAATCAACTAATTTTATATCACCAAATTCCAACTCATCAAATGGTTTATCCGCAATCTCTAATTTCGGTAAATTCATCGGTTCTCGCTCTAACTGTTTTTTTAGATTTTCAATATGATTTTCATAAATGTGAGCATCAATAATAGTATGAGCAAACTCGCCAACTTCAAAACCGGTTTCTTTCGCTATCATCATTGTCAATAAACTGTAAGATGCCAAATTAAAAGGAATTCCCAAAGCAATATCGCCGGATCTTTGAGTGAGATGACAATTCAATTTATCGCCAGTCACATTAAAAACGAACGAATAGTGACAAGGTGGCAATTTGCTTTCTGTAGCATTTCCCGGATGCCAAGCACTTACAACCATTCGTCTCAAATTCGGAGTTGCAGGATTTATTTTTATCTCCTTCAAAGTATCTATCACAAACTGAATTTGGTCGAATACTCTTTCGCCGGAATCTTTATCTTTATAAGTCCATTTTGAATTCCAATTTTCACCATCAAATCCGGATATTGGAACAGGAAATCTTCGCCAAAATCTACCGTAAGCCGTCTCTAATCTACCATTGTCATCTGCCCAAGCATTCCATATTTTCGTGTGTTTTGATAAATTTCTAACATGTTCCTCGCCACTCAAATACCAAAATAATTCGTGCACAAGTGAATTGAAATACATCTTTTTTGTCGTCAGTAACGGAAATCCTTTACTCAAGTCAACTTTATAAAAATATCCGAAAACACTGATTGTAGAAACTCCTGTTCGGTTCTCTTTTTTCACACCATTCTCAATTACATATTTCACCATATCTAAATATTGTTTCATATAAAAATCCCTTTTTTCTCTCCAAAATCTATTGCCAATTTCACTCGCTTGATGACTTGCTCTTTTCCCAATAAAACCAAAATATCAAAAATGCTCGGACTGACACCAAATCCAGTCACGGCAAGTCGCAAAGCATGAATCAAAACACCTGCCTTGACTTCGTTTTTTTCTGCAAGTTCTCTAACTATCTCTTCTGAATTTTCCAAACTCAAATCATCTATTTTAGAATATTCATCAACTAAACTTTCTAATAATGATTTTACTTTTTCCACTCGCCATCTTTTGTTCACCACTTCAATTTCATATCGTTCCGGTGCTTTAAAAAAATATTTTCCATAAGTAGAAAAATCCGAAACAAGTTTCATTCTTGTCTTTAATAATTCTATAATTTTCAATAACTTATCTTTACTATATTTCACTTCTGTAATCACATCATTTTTTTGCCAATTCGCCACAACCAATGGAAATAATTCATCAGCACTCATTGTTGAAATATGCTTACCATTTATCCATTTTACCTTTTCCAAATCAAAAACCGCTCGCTTTTTCCCCACTCTGCTTAGTTCAAATTTTTTTATAAGTTCTTCCATTGAATAAATCGTTTTGTCATCATTCGTTCCCCAACCGAGATGGACTAATCCATTCATTAATCCCTCCGGAGTAAATCCCATCTCGCGAAATTCTTCAATAGAAACAGCACCGGTTCTTTTACTTAATCGTTTTTTTTCAGTATCCGTAATAAGTGGCAAATGTGCAAATTTCGGGACTTTTTTATTCAATGCAAGATAGAGTAAAATCTGTTTCGGAGTGTTTGACAAATGGTCTTCGCCACGAATTACATGTGAAATTTCCATATCGGAATCATCAACAACAACCGCTAAATTATAAGTCGGCGACCCATCGGAACGAATAATAATAAAATCATCAAATTCAGAATTATCAATTGCAATTTCCTTGAAAACCTTATCTTTAAATTTTGTAATTCCGCTTGGAGTTTTGAAACGAATTGTGAATTTTTTACCACTTTCTAAATTCTCTGCAATTTGTGATTCATCTAAATTTCTGCACTTGCCGGAATATTTGTAATATTCACCTTTCGATTCAGAAATTTCTTTCTCTTTTGCCAATTCCTCTTTAGTGCAGAAACATCTATAGGCATTTCCCTCTTCCAATAATTTTTCTGCCATTTTTTTATGTCTTTCAATATTCGCAGATTGATAAATTATTTTTTCGTCATGCTCCAATCCAATCCATTTTAACGATTGAATTATTTGATTTACATTTTCTTCTGTAGAACGATTTTTATCTGTATCTTCAATTCTTAAAAGGAATTTTCCATTATTTCGTTTTGCAAATAGATAATTAAACAGAGCCGTTCTCACACTTCCTATATGTAAACTTCCTGTCGGACTTGGAGCGAAACGGACGCGGGTGGTGTTATTGTTGTTCATTTTTGTCATTTGTTGTTTTTTACCTTTTCCTCTCCGTCAACAATTTCCCAATCACCTTCAAATTCAACAACAACTCCACCAAGCCATTGAGAAAACAGATTATACAAAACAACAATAATGGTATTTAGAATTGCAAGTTCAAGTCCAAAAATAAAAGCCATTGATAATAATGCAAAAAAACCAAAATTGATTGCACCAACATCGACACTTGATAATTCAGACATCGATTGAAACATTGCGATGAATTGCTTACCAAAAATCAGTAAAAAAAGTAACATAAATACAGTAGTAACAAAAAATGTCATTTTAAAAACTGGCCACAGATGAATATTTTTAAGTTCGAATTTCATATTTTCCTCCTTTATTTTCAAATTATATATCTTTTAAATATAATATTAATTTTCCAATTTTTCTATACTATTTTTTTGAAATTAATATTTTAAGTTTAAAAAATAAAATTCTTTGCTTTTCTAAAATAACTTCCTTAACTTATCAACAATTAAAAAATGGAGGAAATATGAAGAAAATGTTGATGATTTTGATTGTATTGTTTTTATCAGTTGCACTATTTGCAACCACTAAT
>JAYEHX010000126.1:0-12497 GCA_034659735.1 Fidelibacterota bacterium
TAAAATACTTTTCAACTACTTCATGCATATAACCGACAATTATTGAAAGTTCCGTAATTCCGGCATCAATTAATCTGTCAACAATATGTGCAATTATTGGTTTCCCTGCAATATTTAACATCACTTTAGGATTTGTAAAAGTATGCGGTCGTAATCTCGTTCCAACTCCTGCCGCAGGAATTATTGCTTTCATTTATTTCTCCTTCTATTCTAAAATTCTATATCTATAAATTTTCTTTATATTATAATTCTTATCATTATTCAAAATCACCTTGAAATCTTTCATCATTCATTTTGGATTCGTTTTTTTTATTCATTTTTTTTAACAACTTCTCTTGTAATTCTTTTGCCGGATCTTCACCATATAATTTCTGTAAATAAGTTAATGCAATTGTTTCCAAAATGACCGTAATATTTTTACCCGGATAAATTGGTAACTTAATAAATGGAATATCTATATCTAAAATTTTGCTATATTCATCCTCTAATCCAAACCTTTCATATTCCTTATTAACATCCCAACGATATAACTCTACATGTTGTTCAATTCGTTTTCTTGCTCGAACTGCTCTTATTCCAAATGCATTTCTAACATTTACAATTCCAAGTCCTCTTATTTCAAGTGTATTCTGCAAAAGTTCTTCGCCATATCCCATAAGAATTCTATCATCCGTTTTTTCTATATTCACAATATCATCAGCAACTAATCTGTGCCCTCGTTCAACAAGGTCAAGTGCAATTTCACTCTTGCCTATTCCACTTTTTCCGGTAAGCAAAATACCGACACCATAAACATCAATAAGCCCACCATGAATTATAGTTCTTGGAGCTAATTCCTTATATAAATATGCACCTACTAATTTTAGAAATCTCATAAGTTTAATATTTGTGCTCATCACGGGAATATTTTTTTTATTTGCAAGTTCGATAATTATTGGTGGAATTTCGTTAACTTCAATAAATACTACCATGGGAATCTTGAATGAAAACATTCTATCAAAAGTAGATTTAAAAGCAACAGGTGAAATTGATTCTAAATATTTCAACTCCTTTTCACCAATTATTTGAATATTCGACTCAACAAAACCTTCCCAATATCCACTCAATTCCAATCCCGGAACATTCAATTTAGGAGAATCAATTATATTCTTTTCTCCAACAAATTTATTTATGTAATTTACCTTAGTACGATCTTTTATATCATTATAAAATTTCTTTACATTTAACTTCTTACTCATTTTTTATTGTCTTAATTTTTCTTTATATTTTTTCATCTGTCTAACCATTTTTTCAACCGCTTCATCTATTGCTTTTGTTTGCTCGTCCTCTTCCTGCTTAATTACTAACTGTTTATTTGGAACATTAATGATAATTTCAACACCATATTGTGAATGTGCTTGCTTATCTAAAATTACATGAATATCTACAATTCTATCATAAACTTTAGAAATTCTTTCAATTTCACTTTCGATATAATCTCTCATATCCTGTGACAAATTTTCATGTCGAGATGTGATTTCTACTACCATTTTTCCTCCATTATTTTTCATATTATTCATTTATATTCTCCCTGTAATATAATAAAATTTTGCTCATATTCAAATAAATTAATCTGCTCTCGGATGTGCCTGTTTATAGGATTTTATCAATTGTTTCATTTTTACATGAGTATAAATCTGTGTCGATGATAAACTTGAATGACCCAATAAAGCTCTTACAGATTCTAAATCGGCTCCGTTATCCAAAAGTTGTGTAGCAAATGAATGTCGTAAAACATGTGGACTATTTTTTTTCTGTCCTTTGCTTACAAGTTTTAGATATTTCTCAATTCTATATTGAACCGAACGGTTTGTGATTCTACTATTTTTCTTTGTTGAAATAAAAAGCGGTGAATTATTTGAATAATTGCCAAACTTCTCCTTTCTAAATTTTAAATATTTTTCAACTGCATCAATTGCATGTTTACCAAGTGGCAATACTCTCTCCTTATTTCCTTTTCCCAGAACAGTTATCAATCCGCTGTAAAAATTTAAATCGCCAATATTCAATCCAACTAACTCACTCAGCCGAATTCCTGAACTATAAAATACTTCTATAATCGCCAAATCTCTGCTATGAATAAATGTATCGGCAACATTAAAATCAAAAATTTCTTTTGTCTGTTCTTCACTTAATCCAATCGGCAATGCTTTAGATAATTTCGGCGATCTTATTGCATAACAAGGATTTGTTTTTACCCATTCATTTTTCATTACGAATTTATAAAAGGACTTAAGAGTCGCGAGTTTTCGAGCAATTGTTCTTGCAGAATATTTTTTTTCTGATAACATTCCCAAAAAATGCCGAACTGAGAACTTGTCAATATCATTTAGATTTATTATTGGTTTAGAAAAATATTCTTGACAAAATTTGTTAAACTGCTCCAAATCATCATTATAAGATTTCTGTGTATAAAAAGAATACTTTCGTATATTCTTTAAATACTTAATGAACTTTTGTTTTGTTTTTTCAAATTGCATTATTCCCCAACTTTTATAAGTTAGATTAATTTTCTGAAAAAAATGAAAAAATCAAATTTACTAAACTCCAATCTGTCTATATTTCTTATATCTTCTCTCTATTAATTCATCAGAAGTTAGAGACATTATCTCTTTTAAATTCTTTCTAATAGATATTTCTAATTTATCAAATCCGTCTTTTCTATCAATATGCAATCCTACTTCTTCCAATATCAAATCATCAATCACATTTTGTTTTTTCAGTTCCTCGGCAGTTAATCGTAATGACTTTGCAGAAAGTGGTGCTTTGCTCGCATCTTTGAATAAAATTGATGCACAACCCTCAGGAGAGATTACAGACAAAAAAGAATTTTCCATCATAATAATTTTTTCAGCAACGGATAATGCAATCGCTCCACCTGAACCACCTTCTCCTGTTATAATAGAAATCATAGGTGTTTTAATGGCCGAAAATTCAAATAAATTTCTCGCAATCGCTTCAGAAATTCCATGCTCTTCAGATGCAATCCCGGGATATGCTCCGGGTGTATCTACAAAAAATAAAACGGGTCTTTTAAATTTTTCTGCCTGTTTCACCAATCTCAATGATTTTCTATAGCCCTCGGGATTTGGCATTCCAAAATTATATAACTGATTTTCTTTTAAATCTTTTCCCTTTCTCGTTCCAATAAATGTTACTGGAATATCATCAAAATATCCGACTCCGCCATAAATTGTTTTATCATCTTTGAAATATCTATCGCCATGAAGTTCTATGCGATTTGTAATCAATGCATCAATAAAATGTTGCGGTTTCGGTCTTTCAAGTTTCCGAGCCAATTTCACATGATCCCAAGCATCTTTTGTTTTTTTTCTATTATATCTTTTTACAGAACCCGCAATACCAATTTTCTTTTCTAAATTAAAAATTTCCTTAGTAATATTTATACCGCGTTTTTTTGCCTTCTCATTAATTATTAGTAATTTTTTTATTAAATCATTTTCTTTCATTTTTTATCCAAATATTTTTATTTATAATTATGAATTTTAAGAATTTCAGTTAGTTTTGATTTTAAATTATTTCGTTTTATAATCAAATCCACAAATCCTTTTTCTACTAAAAATTCAGATCGTTGAAATCCTTTTGGCAATGTCTGTTTTATTGTCTGTTGAATTACTCTGGGACCTGCAAACCCAATAAGTGCTTCCGGCTCAGCTATTATAATATCTCCTAACATTGCGAATGACGCCGTCACTCCACCTGTAGTAGGATTTGTTAATACAGCAGTATAAAGATTTCCGGAATCAGAGAATCTTTTTATTGAAGCAGATGTTTTCACCATTTGCATAAGAGAAATAATTCCTTCTTGCATTCTCGCTCCACCTGATCTCGTAATAATTATCACCGGCAAATTTTCTTTCGCACCTTTTTCAAACATAAGTGTAATTCGCTCACCAACCACCGCTCCCATTGAAGCCATTATATATTCAGCATTCATAATTCCAACCAAAACTTTAATTCCGTTGATTTTTGCCTCAATAATAGAGATTGCTTCATTGATATCTTTCCTCTTTAATGATTTTAATTTATCATTATATCCGGGAAATTTTAATATGTTATCTGCCTTATACTCTTCAAAAAGTTTAGTTCTATTTTCTTCGTCCAATAGAATATTTTCCCATTCTTTATTGCTTATTCTAAAGTGATGTTCGCATTCAGGACAAATTCCAAAATTTTTATCAATATCTTTTTGATAAATCATCGACCTGCATTGAGGACATTGTAAAAATGCCTTTTCATCAACATTAATTTCTGACTCTTTAATTTTAAATTTAAATATCTTTTTTATATGGTTTGGAATTATTGATCCCATCTTTATTCCTTTTTATTAATTATTTAATACTCTATTTTCTATAAAATTTATTGAATACTTTCCATCATAAAAACCTTTTGTCATAAGTATTTCTAAAACAAAATCCTTGTTTGTTTTTATTCCTTCAATTTGAAATTCATTAATTGCTCTAATCATTTTTGCAATTGCTTTTGGTCTTGTTGTATCATAAGCAATGATTTTTGCAATCATAGAATCATAATATGGTGTAATTGTGTACCCGGAATATACTCCGGAATCAATACGAATTCCGGGCCCACCGGGAAAAGATAAATATGTAATCTTACCCATCGATGGCATAAAATTCTTTTTTGGATCTTCAGCATTTATTCTACATTCTATGGCATGAAATCTCATCTTTACATCTTTTTGTTGTAACAATAATTTATTATCTGATGCAATTTCGATTTGAGATTTTATTATATCAAAATTTGTCGCCTCTTCGCTTATTGTATGTTCAACTTGCAATCGTGTATTCATTTCCATGAAATAGAATTCACCTTTTTCATATAAAAATTCTACAGTTCCAACACCTATATATCCAATATCAGATAATGTTTTTGTAATCTTTTCACCAATCTTATTTCTCTGTTCTTCAGAAATAGCTTGTGATGGTGTCTCTTCTATCACTTTTTGTTTCCTTCTCTGCATCGAACAATCTCTTTCACCAAGATGAATGCAATGTCCAAATTTATCGCAAACAATTTGAAATTCAATATGCTTCGGATTTTCAATAAATTTTTCAATATATATAGATGGATCGTTAAAAGATATTTTCGCTTCGTGCGATGCTTCTTTGAATGTATTTATTAAATTATCTTCGCCTCTAATTATTCTTATTCCTCGTCCGCCTCCACCGGAAACAGCTTTAAACATAACAGGAAATCCGATTTCTTTTGATGTCTCCAAAGCTTTTTTCGCATTTGTAAAAGATTTTTTTGATCCCGGAATTGTAGTAATTCCATGTTTATTCATTATCTCTTTTGCTTTTAATTTCTGTCCCAGTTGATGCATCACATCACTGGAAGGTCCAATAAAAACTATTCCAATCTCTTCACACATTTTTACGAATTCATGGTCTTCAGATAAAAAACCAAAGCCGGGATGAATCGCATCTGCTTTCTTTAAAATTGCGGCTGCCAATATCGCTGTTTTATTCAAATAACTTTTTAATGGCGATGCCGGACCGATGCAAACAGAATAATCTGATGTTTTCACATGTAATGAATCTCTATCTTCCACAGAATAAACAGAAATCGTTTCTATACCCAACTCGTGGCATGCACGAATAATTCGTAATGCAATTTCTCCACGATTTGCGATTAATATTCTATTAAACATATAATGCTCTGCTTACGATAATTTAATTTTTAATAATTTTGTGCCGTATTCCACAGGTTCACTATCTTCACACAAAATTTCTGTCACTTTTCCAGATACTTCAGATTCAATTTTATTCATAACCTTCATTGCCTCAACAATTCCTAAGACATCACCAACTTTAATATCATCTCCAACATTTACAAAAGGATCATCTTCAGGTGATGGAGCTCTATAAAATGTTCCGGGAATTGGCGATTCAATTATTTTTACATCTTTTTCATCTGCAGGTTCTATCTTTGTTTCAGATGCTGTAGAATTATTACTAATTTCTACCTGTTGCTGATTCGGTACACTATATGAAACATTTTGTACAGAATTTTTATCAACTTCTAATTCAAATTTATTATTTTTTATCTTAAATTTGTTAATATTAAAACTTTCAAATAATTCAATAATTTTCTTAACTTCATCAATATTTATTTTTGACACTCTTCCCTCCCACTTTTAAGTTTCATAAAATAAGAATATTTTTTCTATTTTACAAAACATTTCTATATATTTGTTAGCCGAGAGAAAATATTTTATATCCAAATTATCACACCTTCAAATCAAAATCATAACATATGGAACAATTTTACCAATCAGATGTGAGTTGTAATACCAATTTTTCAGCTAACAAATTATTTAATTTCAAAATAGCATCTTCCCGCTTAATTTGGTCATCAGGAGAAACTTCATTATTATAATCATCGCTATAATACATTTCATATTGAGAAATATTTCCTGTCATCAAATCAACTTTTTCCTTTCCATCATACCACTGATATTTTGCTGATATAGAAATTTTATACTCTTTCACGACTTCCATTTCATTGTATGTGTGTGGTTTTTCATTTATATTTTTAATCGTCACATATAATATAGAACTCGCACCATCTTCATCAACTAATGGAAGAATATTTTCAGAAATAATTTCCTCAATTACCGATGCCGTTAAATTTTCTCCCAAATTAAATTCTGCCGTTTCGTTCTTTATTTTGGGAACTGCAATATTAGTCACACCTTCCGGAATTGCTCCCGGTCTAACAGAATAATACCAACAACTTGTAATCATAAAAACAATAATTATCAACAAAATAATTTTAAGTTTATGAAGTATTTTTACCATTTATTGTCCTTTAATGTTTTTTTTAAAACGAATTACCTACCTTTTCATTAATCATCAATATGTATAAATTAAAAAATATATTGAATGAAAACAAACAATTATTAAAAAACCCGTTATAAAAATAACGGGTAAATCAAAAGCCAATTATTGTTGTTTTTTATAATGCTTTTACAATTCTATCTGATTTTATGCAATCTGTACAAACTTTTATTCTTTTTATCGTGCCATTCATATTCACTTTTATTTTCTGTAAATTTGGATTCCAACGACGACGAGTTCTATTATTAGCATGACTTACATTATTACCAAATATTGGTTTCTTCCCACATACTTCACATATTTTCGACATTTAATTCTCCTTTTTCTCAATCCTTATAATATGATGTTTTTTTTTAATAAAAGCAAGGATTTTAAGTTTTTTTATTCATATAATTTTATTATCTCTTCCACTCTCTTAAAATCATTCTCACATCTTGCTCTGGTGCTTTCCTGTTTTGCAAATTTAACAAAATCAGATGAAGTAAATAATTTATTAAAAAAATCATATTCTTTTTTGGGAATTGCTGTTTTTAATATCGGTAATATCTCTTCTGTAATCGATTCTTTCAGATGAATAAAATAATACTCTTCATAAAATTCCTTGACAATAAATGTTAATTCAATATAAAATTCTTTCCACATTCCTTTTTCAAGATAATTTTTATTTCGCAATTCTTCTAATTTTTCATTAGCAATTTCCATTATTGTAAACTGATATTTTTCCTCTTTTTCTATTGTTTTTTCTCTCTTTTTAATTATCCCATACCAAATTAAATATCCAATAACCAAAATCAAAATAACAATCAAAATCCAATTCCAAATTGTAAATATTTTTAATGAAAAAGGTGGTTTTACATCTGCGACATTTTTTATTGAGTCCATTGCCGAAAAAATATAAATATTTTCTGCATCGGAAAATTTATATTCCATATCTAATTTATTTAAAGTATCTTTATATCCGATTTGTACCGGTGGAATTTCTTGCCAACCTGTATCATAAATTGTAAGTTCAAAAGATAGTTTGTCAACGAATTGTGTTTTATCATTCCGTTCTGTTGAAATATCTTTTGATAAAATTTCAAAATTAGCAATTCTTGCATCTGCAAATTTCGGAATCTCAATATCATATTTAGATTCAAAAATAATCTCAATTTCATATCTGAAACTATTTCCAATATAACCTTTTTTTGGTTTTATATCCGTATTTATTTGTATTTGACTGAATGCTATCGTTATAATAAATAGCAAAGAAATTATAACTTTTCTCAATGGAACATTTTTCCTCGTTTCTTGAAAAATTTTGTAAGTGGAATTGTGTATGGCTTGTCAGTTTCAATATTCAATAAATCCACATTGCTTTTATTTACAATTTGTTCTAAATCACTTTGTCGTTTTAAAAATTGTGCTGTATATTTTGATTGATTATTTTTATTATCTGTATCAATGATTTGTTTTTCATCTGTCTCTGCATCTCGAAATGACATCAATCCAATATTTGGTAAAACTTTGTCAAATGGATCAATCATATGAATTAAAATTACATCATGCCTATTAGACAAAACTTTTAATGACTTTTCAAAATCTAAATCATAAAAATCACTGACTACAAAAATAACACTTTTTTTGTTAATAATCTTAGACAAGTATCCCAAAGCATTTCCAATATCTGTCTTGCCCGATTCCGATTTGTTATATAAAATTTCCCTAATTACTCGCAAACCATTTGACTTCCCTTTTCGTGGCGAAATATATTTTTCCACCTCATCTGAGAAAGTCAACAGACCAACTTTATCATTATTTTTTATAGCACTAAAGGACAGCACACTACAAATTTCCGCTGCGATTTCACTCTTATATTGCTCGACAGATCCAAAGTGTCCAGAATAGGAAATATCCACAACAAAATATACTGTCAACTCTCGCTCCTCTTCCATAACTTTTATGTATGGATGATTTTGCCGAGCAGTAACATTCCAATCAATCATTCGTACATCATCACCACGACGATATTCCCGCACTTCAGAAAACGACATTCCACGACCTTTAAATATGGAACGATACTCACCAGAAAAAACTTCATTCACAATCTTTCGTGTCTGAATTTCTATTCGTTTTACTTTTTTTAGTATTTCTTTTGGAATCATATTTTATCTCTATACAAATAATATATTCTGCAATTACAATTAAAAAAACAATAAATTTTGCTATAAATTATATATTACTAAAACTTTGGATTCATATATTTACATGAATCTCAAGCTAAATTACGGTACCGGAATGGTATCAAATATCGTTTTTATTATATCTTCAACAGTAATCTCTTCCGCCTCTGCTTCAAATGATAAAATTATTCTGTGTCTGAGAATATCGTAACCCAATTCACGAATATCTTCCGGAGTCACATATCCTCTCTTATTCAAAAAAGCATTTGCTTTAGATGCATTAATCAAATTAATCGAAGCTCTTGGAGATGCACCAAAATCAATCAATTCACTCAATTTTTCAAGACCGAACCTCTTAGGATAACGAGTAGCAAATACTAAATCAGTCACATATTTATGAATTTTTTCATCAACATAAATACTTCTTACAACTTTTTTTGCCCTTAATATAACATTAGTTTTTATCACTTTTGTAACATCGGCAGGCATTTCACTTCCTGTCATCAAATTTAATATTTTTAACTCTTCTTCTTGAGTGGGATAATCAATTTTGACTTTCAACATAAAACGATCTACTTGAGCTTCCGGCAATGGATATGTCCCCTCTTGTTCAATCGGATTCTGAGTTGCCAATACCAAAAACGGCTCATCTAATTTATATGTCGTATCACCAATAGTCACTTGTCGTTCTTGCATCGCTTCTAAAAGAGCCGACTGGACTTTTGCAGGTGAGCGATTGATTTCATCTGCAAGAATAATATTTGCAAAAATCGGACCTTTCTTTACATCAAATGTTGATTTTTTCTGATTGTAAATAAGTGTTCCAATAAGATCACTCGGTAATAAATCCGGTGTAAATTGCAATCTATGAAAATCTGTATCAATTGACTGTGCCAACGATTTGACTGCTAATGTTTTTGCCAATCCAGGCACACCTTCCAAAAGAATATGTCCGTCAGAAAGCAATCCAATCAACAATCTATTGACCATTTTTTTCTGTCCAATTAACACCTTTTCCAATTCAATTTGAATTTTCTGAATAAAACTACTCTCTTTCTGAATTTGTTCATTCAGTAATTGCAGATCAAATTTCATTTAATTACCTCTATTTTTTTACCACTTCTTTAGAATCTTTTTTTTCAATTATATTTTTTAATTCACCAATTTCTTCGATTGGAACACCCAAATTTCTTAATTCAAATTCAACGGATGATTTTAATACACTATTGGGATATTCTTGAATAAATTTTTCATATTCTGCTTTTGCTTTTTCTAAATCGTTTACTTTATTAGCATACAAATACCCAGCCATAAACCTTGATTGTGAAGCGTTTTTTGATGCGGGAAATTCATCAGCGACTTTAGAATAATTAACAGCAGCCGCTTCATAATTATTAAGATATTTCCCATTTATTTCCGCTAATTTATAAATACTTACAACAACTAAAGAATCTTCAGGAAACTTGTCTTTTATCAATTCCAAATCCTCTACAGCTTCTTCATATTTCTTTTCTGAAACAAGTTTGTTAACATCACTTAAAATTTCGTTAGCAGTACGATTATCTGCACAATTTGTCAGCATCATCAATGACACTAACGCTAATACAAAAATAAATACTTTTTTCATTACCTTCTCCTTTTTTAATTTTCTATGTTTTCCTTTTTTCAATGTTCCCAATTTAATAAATTAAATGTTAAAATGAAAATAAAATAGCAATTAAATATTTTATTTCAGTTTGTTCTCCAAAATATTTTTCCCCACTTGGATCGTTTATAACAAATGGCATTTCAAAACGAATCGGGCCAACCGGTGAATTAAATCTGATACCTGCACCAGCACTAATAAAAAAATCATCAAATGCAGAAATATCTTTGAAATCATTTTGATTCTGTCCCGCATCAACGAAAAATTCTGCACCAAACATCCAAAATAACGGAATTCTAAACTCTATATTTCCCATTATTTTATTATATCCTGCATATATTTTTAAACTATCTTTTGTATAATATTCATTCCCAATTGATTGATCCCAACCTCTAACCGATGTTTCAGTTCCCATTCTAAACATTGCAGTTAACGGATCAAATTCAGAATAATTATAAATTCGTCCTATAACAATTCTATTCGCAAACACTGATTTATTATATACTTGAAAATATTTTGAGACAGCGATTTCCCATCTAATATATTGTGTTATATTTTCTTCAAAACCATCTACTAAATCTGTGTAAGCTGTAATATTCCAACCATTTTGAGGGAATAAAAAATTATCCCGACTATCAAAATTAGCCGTTAATATAAATCTATTTTGCAATTCAAAATTTTCAATTGTTAATATACTTTCAATTTTTCTTAGTGTATAACCCATTGATATTTGAAATTTTTTATTGGGCATATATCTCGAAGTTATTGATAGTCCATTTGTAATTAACACATCGTTTTCATCAATTTCTCTCTTACTAAATGGCGAATATACATCCTTTCTATAAAACAATGAAAAGGTAGTCGGCAAATGATATTTCCAAATAATAGGAATTCTATAAGTAAGTTTTGTATCATAAGAAAAATCAATATCAACAGATTCCGATATTTGATTAAGCGATAAATTTAAAGAATTACTTACACCTAATTGATGTGCTCTATGAAAAATATTCTTGTGTCTCCAGTCCAATTGAGAATATATATATGAGTAATTTACAAATTCAACCATTCCCTGTCTAAATCCCAAATTAATATCCCAACGATGTTCTAATGATTCAGAAATTTTTACATTTAAATCTACTAATTGACTATCGACATTTCTATTTTTGGTTAAAATATTTACACTATTAAACATTCCCAATTCAATGATTTTTTTTCTGCTTTTTTTAATTTTATCAACATTATATATATCGTTTTGTTTTATTCTAATCTGTTTTTTAATTATTTCTTTCTTTACTTTTTTATTTCCTGTTATATTAATATTATTGATAGAGTATTTTTCATTTTCGTCAATTGTTATTTCTATTATTAGTTTTGAATTATTACCAATTTCATAATTTATATTAACAAAAGCATATCCTAATTGATAGTATTCATTTTCCAATAATTTTATTTTTTTCTGGAAGTCAAAAATATTAAAATGTTTATCAAATCGAAGTCCTAATATTTCAATAATTTCATCTTTTGAAAATACTTCGTTCCCATAAGTGAAAATATTGTCTAAAATAAATATCTCTCCTTCACTAATGATAAAATCAATATTTAGAATATCCTCTGAATCAAGGAATAAAGAATCTTTAACTTGACAACCTAAATATCCTTCTGCAAAATATAGATATTTTATTTTTTCTCTTTCCAATTTTAATAATCTAATATTAAATCCATCATTATATTTTATTTTCCCAAATTTAACATTTAGAGTTTTATTAATCA
>JAYEHX010000127.1:0-12486 GCA_034659735.1 Fidelibacterota bacterium
TAAAAGCAAGTCCGAATTCATTATTTGCAGAATAGTTGAATTCTTCATCATTATTATCATTCATAACATAATAACTCTCTTGATCGGCATTGAAAACGCCCTTGCCGAATAGACCATTCCATTCTCCGGCCCAACCTGGATCTGATTCATCTAACTTATCCGGCCAATATGGAGGCCAAGAAGTTTTGTCAGTGCTCATAGCAACTTTTTCATTTTCTTCATTAAAATATCCTGCAACCGGTTCGAAACTCCATTTTTGTCCTGTACTGGATTCTTCTTTTCCTGTACTTGGGCGACTGATTGGACAAATAACGACAGAATGAGCAGTTTTCATAGAATCGCCAACAGAATCCCAATACTCGATTTCCGCTCCAATCATCGGACTCACATCACCAATATATCCATTTGTATCATAAATCCAAGCACCTCGTGGTCCGCCACCACCCGGCTGTCCGATAACACCCCAGTTTCCATAAACAGTTCGAACAAGATTTGCATTATGTACGGATGAACGGCGATATGCTTTTCCACTTGGTTGATCGGCAGTTTGTCCAAACATTGTAATTGTTGTGAATAAAATTATTAAAATTATACTTTTTTTCATTTATCATCCTTCAAATATTTATTGAATTTACCATTTTATTTATTTTATTTTCGTCCATATTCATACAAAAATTCCAGTTAGCTTTTGTTCGTTTTTTGTTAGTTGCTAATTCCCAAAAAACCATAGTTAGCTTTTGTTCGTTCTCGTTAGTTGCCAATTCAAAATCCATAGTTAGCTTTTGTTCGTTCTTGTTAGTTGCCAATTCAAAAATCCATAGTTAGTTCTTGTTCGTTCTTGTTAGTTGCCAATTCAAAATCCATAGTTAGTTTTTGTTCGTTCTCGTTAGTTGCCAATTTCAAAAAATCCCATAGTTAGCTTTTGTTCGTTCTTGTTAGTTGCCAATTTCAAAATCCCATAGTTAGCGTTTGTTCGTTCTCGTTAGTTGCTAATTCAAAATCCCATAGTTAGCATTTGTTCGTTCTTGTTAGTTGCCAATTCAAAATCCCATAGTTAGCATTTGTTCGTTCTCGTTAGTTGCCAATTCAAAATCCCATAGTTAGCATTTGTTCGTTCTTGTTAGTTGCCAATTTTAAAATCCCATAGTTAGTTCTTGTTCGTTCTTGTTAGTTGCTAATTCAAAATCCCATAGTTAGCATTTGTTCGTTCTCGTTAGTTGCTAATTTCAAAATCCAATACGAATCCCCATTTCAACTCTTCGAGGTTCTGAATAATGTGTAGGAATTGTGTAATATTCTGCAATAGAATTAACAGGCGTAGGAACATTAAGTGCTTCAACTCGCTCTTGTTCTGTTGTAAATCCTGCTCTACCGGTTCTGCCAAAAACACCGCCTTCATTTTTAGTATCGAACAGATTATTAATTCTCAAGAATAATTCTGTATCAAAGCCAAGTAATTTCATCTTATAATAAGACCTGACATCTGCATTAAAAGTAGTGGGTTTTGTCTCTGCATTAACGGTCAATGAAGTAATGTCGATATCGCTGTGTGGAGTGTAAGGTAAGCCACTTCCAAATCTTGAAATTAGATTAAAACCATAGTTTGCTGAATTATAACCGGTAATGAAATTTATTGTATGTCGCTGATCCCAATTCAGAGGATTCATAAAAATTTCCGGTTGCGAACCACCTGCGACAGCATTCATATATGCAGATGCATCAGAAGCAGTTCCATTTGCTATTTGGAATGTGTAATCAACAGTTGCATAGAAGCCAACATTCGTCTCTTGGTTTAGAGAAAGCGTTATGCCTTTTATCACACCAAAATCGCTATTTACATATTTTGTATATGTTGCAGAACCGCCGAATATATTTATTTCTTCAGCACGAGTTCCTGTTAAATCACGAACATCTTTTAAGAAAATTGTCACATCAATTGAAAAATTATTTGTTAATTGTTGTTGCACTCCGATTTCTCCAACGATTGTTTTTTCCGGATCTAAATCGGCATTTCCAATTAAGCCGACATTTCCTGTTCCGGAGCCAAGGTCAAATTCGGGATTGTTGTAAAGATAGTAATAGTTTGGAAATTGGAAAAAATGTCCGTAAGAAAAATGAAAAACACCTCTGTCGCTAATCGGAAATGAAATTCCTATTCGTGGACTGATGCTCTGTTTTGTTGTGGCATCTTTATACCAATATGTTTCTCGCTCTATAATTGTCACATCTTGTTCGCCATTATCTTGAATTCCATTATTATTATCGTCATGATATCTATTTTCCGGTTTCATAGGAGCATAAATTTGCGGATCGGAAGGATCTGCAAGAATTACAGCATCGGGATCAAAATAATCATATCTAATTCCAATATTTATAATCACTTCGTCATACTCTATTTTATCCTGAATAAAGCAAGAAAATTCTAATGGTTTGTGATTATATGATGAACTGTAAATTGTGCTGTCGTTGAATATTTCCGGATGAATATATGGCGAAAAGGTGGAATCGTTCGGGTCTAAATTACTAACATCTACATAATTTTCACCGGTAGAAGGTCTGATACTAAAACTTTCCCAATTAATATCGTTTTGTTTATATTCTACACCGGTTTTTACCTGATGTCTTTTACTTATTTGTGAAGTAATACTAAATTTTCCAAGATACGATTGACTGATTCTTTCTTCATAATTATTATCCGTTCCACCTACATTAAATTGATATGCATTACTCGTATTATAAGACGGATGAATATAAATCGTGCTGTCATCATTTGCCATATTTTCTGATAATTGTCCTGTATATGTTTTATTATTATGTGAGAATGCCAAATTATAAAATGTTTTGTTTGATAACTGATGTGATAATTTTAGAAGATGTGTAATTCCCAAGATATTTTTATTTGCGATTCCGTTTGGGCTGTATTTATGCGATCTGTCATAGTCCTGATAATTCATATCATCATAGAATATGTTGTAATTCAAATTCACTTTTGGGGATAATTTGAATATTATTTGTCCCTGTAAATAGTTTTTTTGATTCCAATTCATATCAACCCATTTGTTATCGCCTAATGTGGTAGAATCCCATAGTGCATATTCGCCTGTCACATTTTGGTATAAAATACTGTTTGGCTCGTAGCGATTTTGTCCCTCTAACCAACCTGAAAAATAGATATGTCGAGCATTCAGAAAATAGAAAATTTTATCCCTAACTAATGCACCGTGCAAACTTGTTTCGAAATTGTAAGTTGAAGTTGGATTGAAATCATCTACATTATCAAAAATAACGCTGTGATTACTTAAATTATCGCCAATATAACTCTCGAAACTTCCACCGAAATTATTATTTCCTTTTTTTGTAGTTATATTCACAACTCCAGACATTACATTGCCATATTCCGCATTGAATGCTCCGGATATTACTTGCAATTCTTGCACCATATTCTTGTTTATTGAGACCGTTGCACTTCTATCGTAAGAATCCGTAATAGGAATTCCATCAATCAAATATGCCACTTCGCCTCGTCGTCCGCCTCGTAAACTTCCATCTACATATCCGGCTTGCATAGAGATAACATCACTGACTTCAGTAACAGGCAAATTTTCCATCTCTTCAGCACTGACAACGGCAGTAGTTGATGTTAAATCTTTTCGTATCATTGGTTTTTTTGCAATAACTGTGACAATATCACCTTCTATTACTTCAACATTTAGTGCCTTATCAAGTTCAGTCGTAAAATCGATTGATACATTTAGATCTTTCACAATCGTTTTTTGATAGCCAATCATGGAGAACATAACTTCATATTTCCCCGGATCAATATTTAATATCATAAAACTTCCATCGACAGAAGATGCCGCACCAAGTGAAGTTCCTACAATCATAATATTACAACCGATTAATGGTTCGCCGGTATTTGCATCAGTTACTACACCTCTAATTTTTCCTGTTGTTCCACCCAATAGCAGTGAAATAGAAAATAGAATTAGAAAGATTGCAAAGTTAAAAGGTCTCAAAAAATTCATTTTTTTCATATTTTATCCCATTCGTTTTTAATGCCATAAGATAAGTGATTTTTTTTGTATTAGCAAATTTTTATATATTTTTTTTAAGTGACGATTAGCAAGGGAGCTTGCTCCCTTGTTTTTAACATCCGAATTAAAGGAGCAAGAAGAACTAATAGAATATAAAATGATTTAAATTGTTTTAATAAAATAAATGGAAAATTCGGAAGTTTTTTACACAATTCTCATTAATCAGTTCTTATCTCCATTATTCAGCCACATTTTTTGTGCACGGTACCTAACCCCCTAAACTCCTAAACTCCTAACCCTCTAACCCTCTAACCCTCTAACCTTCTAACCATCTTAATCTATATTCCTCTGTGCTAATTTTTTTTCAAAATCCAACAAATATCTCTTTATCCGCAAATCCCCGGTAAATCCACCAATAGAATTATCGGCTTTTATAACTCTATGACATGGTATAATTATTCCTATTGGATTTTTTCCGGTAGCATTTCCTACTGCTCTGTATGATTTTGGTTTGCCAATTAGTTTAGCAAGATCTGAGTAACTTTTAGTTGTTCCAAAAGGTATTTTCTTAATCTCATATTGGACGGATTTTTCAAAGTCACTTCCGAGGAGTTTGATTGGGATTGTGAATTTTGTTCGCCTATTATTGTAGTATTCATCTAACTGTTTTTTAACTTCATTTGCAATTGTGTAATTGTCGTTTAATTCGTTAGTTAGGTGCTTGTCTCTAAACTTGAAAAATGACTTACTATTGAACTTTCCCAATGTAGCATATAATAGATATTTTTCTGAACAAATAAAAACAAACTCACCAATCGGAGAGTTTGTTTTTGTAATTGAATAATTCATTTTATTTATATTATATAAACGATTCTATTTTTTTTTAATATCGGCTTTGTGTTTCCAATAAATTAATAATGGTGCGGCAATAAATGCTGATGAATAAGTTCCAACGACTACACCAATTAACATCGCAACCGAGAAACCGAATAGAACTTCACCACCATAAATTACCAATACCAATACAACCAAAAATGTAGTTAATGAAGTAATAACCGTTCGTGAAAGTGATTGATTAATACTTAAATTTATAATTTCTTTGAATGTTTTTGTATTTTTGTATGCTCCGATATCTTCACGAATTCTATCATAAACAACGATTGTATCATTCAATGAATAACCAACAATTGTGAGAAATGCTGCCAATACGGGCATTGATATTTCCCATTGAAAAATAGAAAAAATTCCAAGTGTTATAAGAACATCATGAAAAAGTGCAATAACCGCTCCGACAGCAAATTTAAATTCAAATCTAACACTAATATAAATTAAGATAAGCAAAAGTGCGAAGAAAATTGCTTTCACTGCTGATGTTTTCAACTCTGCACCAATTTTTGGACCTACTTTTTCCACTCGTCTGACTTCAAATGTTTTATCTTTCAAGTCGCTTTTAATTTTTTCATTAATTGTATTTTCAGTTCCAAATGTTTGTACTCTTATCATATATTCGTTTTCTGCACTTTTTTGAATTACCGGTTTCCCTAATTCAGGGCTTTTGAGTAATTCTCTTAATTCTCCTGCTGTAGTTTCATCTTCAAATTTTAATTGCATCAGCGTTCCACCTTCAAAATCTATTCCATAATGCAATCCTTGAAATGCTATACTTCCCAATCCAAGTAAAATTATTACAGCTGAGAGAATAGTTGTGATTTTGATTTTACCAACTATGTCATAATTTGGATTCTTAAAAAATTGTATCACCGTAAACTCCCTTTTTTATATACTTAATTTTTTTATTACTTTTTTGCGATTCGTGAATGTAGTATAAATGGTTTTAGAAATGAAATATCCTGAAACGAAGTTAAAAATAATTCCCCAGAATAAAACTACTGCAAAACCTTTGATTGGTCCTGTTCCAAATTGCCATAGAACTAATGCCGCAATTAGTGTTGTCAAGTTTGCATCTAAAATTGTTATTAATGCTCTCGCATATCCATTTTCTACAGATGAACGGGCTGTCTTTCCTTTTTTATGTTCTTCACGAATTCTTTCAAAAATCAATACATTCGCATCAACTGACATTCCCATAGTAAGAACTAATCCGGCAATTCCTGGTAGAGTTAGCGTAGCACCGAGGAATGCTAAAACAGCGAGAACAAAAACAATGTTTAATACTAATGTGACAAATGCAATCATTCCTGAACCCTTGTAGTAGAATACAATGAAAATAATGATTAATGCCAATCCAATTAATACACTTGTTGTTCCTTTTCTGATTGAATCTGCACCAAGTGAGGCACCGATTGTTCGCTCTTCTTTGATGTCTAATGGAACAGGTAAAGCACCTGCTTTTAGAACAATTTCCATATCTTTTGCTTCTTGCAAATTGTCCAATCCTTCAATAACTGTTCTTCCACCGGAAATTTTAGTTTTAATATTTGGTGCCATTTGAACTTTATCATCTAAAACTATTGCAACTCTTCTGCCAATATTTGCACCGGTTAATCGTGACCAGATTCTTGCGCCTTCGTTATCCATATTTACATGTACAACAGATTGTCCGGCATTATTACTGTTCATACTTGCAATTGTACCATTTGCCTCTGTAATATATTTTCCCGTTAATCCAGCTTCTCTTTCTACGAAATAAAGTAAATAATATTCTTCTGGTTCACCGCTATTTCTATTTCTAAGAACTCTTGTATTTTTAGACCATAAAATTTCTAAATCTGCAGGTAATGCTTTTCTTACTTCATTCATCTCGAGAATTTTTGTGACAGCATATTTATTTTTTTTAGGAACACCTGTTCCGAGTTGTCCTAAATTTCTTAGCAATGCACCAAAAGGTCTGTCTTTTACAATATTTTCATCTACTAATGCAGATGAATCCTGCGATGTTGTATCATCAGTTATTCCAAAAATATCTTCAAGTGATACTATTTTATCATCACTCTCGTTTTCCGATATCGTTGCATTTTGTTGTGTTGTATCAATTAAATCCGAATTAGTGTTTCGCTTTAACATGATTTTATCAATACGATTCATTGCATCTTGAGCGATTGTAGCATCTTTTAATAATTTGAATTCTAAAAGTGCTGTGCTTTTTATTAAATTACGAGCTCTATCGATGTCTGTGACTCCGGCTAACTCTACAATAATTCTCTTATCACCCTGTTTCTGAATAGTAGGTTCTGAAACTCCAAATTGATCAACACGATTACGAATTACTTCCAAAGCACTTGTGACAGATTCTTTTGCTTCTTTTTTAAGTGATTTAATTATCTCTTCGTTTTTATGACCTCTATCCATATAATATCTTGCTAATCTAATATTATTTGCAATCGCCTCTTCATCAAATATTCTAAAGAAGTCAGTATTATTATTTGCTTCATATTTTTTATTGACTACTTCCATAAAATCATAATAAGAGATAGATTTATTTTTTGCTAATCCATCAACAAGTTCAGGAATATTTACTTCCAATACCAAGTGCATTCCACCTTGAAGATCAAGTCCCTGTTTGATTATTTTTGATTTTAAATTTGTTAATTTACCTTCTTCTTCTAATGTCTCTTTCTCTACATCGGTTAATCGTTCGTAGCGAATAGTCGGCATCAACTGAAACCCTGCCCAAACAAGCAATAACCCAATGACCACATAACTAAAAATTAATTTTCTTGACATTCTATTTTTTTCCTCCAATAATATTTTTTTCAACAATTCCTAAAGTTTCGTAATATAATTGATAATTATTTAATATCAAACTTTTTTTTAAAAATTAAGATTTTATGAATACATCGACTTTTAGTGCAAGCAGAATAAAATGAAGAGTGAAGGAGTTATAAATTACGAACCGAAGGTTGATGAAGTCAATTAACTTTCAAACAGGATAATATTGAAAAATGATAAAAAAAGTGAAAAACCTCAAAAAAATTACTTAAAATATTCTGATTGAAAAAAATGAAAGTTAATCAAATGGTGCTATCAATAATATGATGAATTATTAGGTTGATAGCATGTAGATTTAGTTAAAAAAAATATTAAAAAAACATTTGTTTTCAAAAAAAATATTATTATATTTATAAGCTTTGTGAGAAGTCCCGGAAAGATGACTTGAAAAGCAAATAAAAGTTGCAATTTAAATTAAGGGAGAAATTGCCTTTTTTAAATTGATTGGACTTAAATGAAATAACGGAGGAGATAAATTGAAAACATATTCCGCAAAAGCAGGCGATATAAATCATGAATGGTTTGTTGTAGATGCTAAGGACAAGGTATTAGGAAGATTGGCAAGTGATGTCGCTCAGGTATTGAGAGGAAAGCATAAACCGATGTTTACACCTCATATGGATACTGGGGATTTTGTAATTATTGTTAATGCAGAAAAGATAAGAGTAACTGGAAAAAAAGAACAGATGAAATCGTATTTTAGTCATTCAGGATATCCTGGTGCTACTAAGAATATTCTATTGAAGGATATGAGAGAGAAACATCCTGAAAGAATTATTAAAAAAGCTGTAAAAGGAATGTTGCCTCACAATAAATTGGGGACGAAAATTTTAAGTAAGTTAAAGGTTTATGCCGGTCCCACACATCCACATGAAGCTCAAAATCCAAAAAAATTAGAAATAAATTAGGAGTAATTCTAAATGAAAGATAAAAAGGAAATATTTGTTGGAAGAAGAAAGAGCTCAGTTGCAAGAGTGCGATTAAAACCCGGCAAAGGCGAAATAACGATAAATAAAAGAGATGTTGACAACTATTTTGGCAGAAAAACATATAAAATGATAATTCTTCAACCTATGGAATTAACCGAATCATTAGATAGTTTCGATATTTTTGTGAATGTTCGTGGTGGTGGTTTAACAGGGCAAGCTGGTGCTATCAGACATGGTATAAGCAGAGCATTAGCATCAATGGATTCTGATAATCGTGCCGTATTAAAAGAGAAGGGCTTTTTAACGAGAGATTCAAGAAAAGTCGAGAGAAAGAAACCGGGATTACGGGGTGCAAGAAGAGCATTTCAATTTTCTAAAAGATAAAATATATTTGGAGTTAATATATGTCAGAAATTACAGTAGAGAAATTAATCAGTTCAGGAACACATTTTGGACACCTAACGAGTAAATGGAATCCGGCAATGGAAGATTTCGTAATTATGGAGAAAAATGGAATCCATGTAATTGATTTAAAACAGACAATAAAAGGTATAGAGAAAGCGACAGAATTTGTTAGCAATATTGTTAAAAATGGTGGTGAAGTACTTTTTGTCGGAACTAAAAAACAGGCAAAAGATATTATCAAAGAGGAAGCGATTAAAAGTAATATGCATTATATTGCTGAAAGATGGCTTGGTGGAACTATGACGAATTATGTGACAATAAAGAAGAGTATTCGTCGTATGAAGCAATTACAGAAAGAGAGTCAAAATGAAAATGAATGGGAAAATTTGACAAAAAAAGAAGTATTGCATTTGATAAAAGAGAAGGAAAAATTAGAATTAATTCTTGGCGGAATTGCTAATATGCGAAGATTGCCAGATGTTTTATTTATTGCTGATATTAATAGAGAAAACATCGCAGTTTTAGAAGCATTGAAATTAGATATTCCAATTATTGGTATAGTTGATACAGATTCTAATCCAAGTATGATAGATATTCCAATACCGGCAAATGACGATTCATATCGTACGATTCAATTGATTACAAAAGAAATAACGAATGCAATTTTGATGGCGAAACAGAGTGAGAAAAAAGAATCTTATGAAGCCCCAAAAAAACCAATTGAAAAAAGACATGTAGCAAAGAAAGTAGAGCATAAAGTAGAAGATAAAAAAGATTAATTAATTTATTACAAATTATTACACTTAGAAGGAGAATACGAAAGTTATGGAAATTACCGCAAAATTAGTAAAGGAATTGCGAGATAAAACCGGTGCCGGAATGATGGATTGCAAAAAAGCATTAAAAAAAAGCGAAGGTGATATAGAGAAAGCTTTGGATAATTTACGCTCAGCCGGAATAGCAAAAGCAGCAAAGAAATCAGGCCGTGAAGCAAAAGAGGGTACGATTGTATCTTACATACATCCCGGAAGTAAGTTGGGTGCTTTGGCTCAAATAAATTGTGAGACAGATTTTGTTGCAAATACTGAAGAATTTAAATCATTCACAAAAGATATTGTTATGCACATTGCCGCATCTGATCCACAAGCAGTTTCTCGCGAAGATTTAGATCCAGAATTAGTTGAAAGAGAAAGAAATGTATATATTGAACAGATGAAAAAAGAAGGGAAACCTGAAAACATAATCGACAAAATTATTGTTGGAAAAATGGAAAAATTCTATAAAGAAAATGTATTGCTGGAACAACCATTTCTAAAAGATAATGATAAAAATGTTGAAACAGTCCTTAAAGAGATGATTGGAAAATTAGGCGAGAATATGAATATTGCAAGATTTTCTCGTTTTCAATTAGGATAAAAAAGAAGTTCTATAATTTAGGGACGAGAATTATTTGATTAGATTTATTTAAGGTATTTTTTAATGAATTATAATAGGATATTACTCAAACTAAGTGGCGAGATATTGTCAGGAAAGAGTGATGATATTATCGATTCGCATGTATTAAAATATTTTTCTCAAGAGATAAAATCGATTTATGAACTTGGTGTAGAAATTGCTATTGTGATTGGTGGTGGAAATATTTATCGTGGTGTTTCGAGGAATTCTGAAGAAGAGAAAATTAGCAGAATAGATGGCGATTATATGGGAATGTTGGCAACTGTGATAAATTCACTTGCTTTACAGGATTCTTTTGAATCTTTCGGTATTCCTACTCGAATCATGTCAGCATTAAATATAGATAAAGTCGTTGAACCGTTTGTTGTAAAAAAGGCATTGAGACATTTGAATAAGGGGCGAGTTGTAATTTTTTGTGGTGGAACGGGACATCCGTTTTTTTCTACGGATTCTGGTGCGGCATTGAGATCTGCCGAAATTGATGTTGATATTTTATTAAAAGGGACGAAGGTTGACGGAGTTTACGATAGCGATCCAGAAATAAATATTGATGCAAAAAAATATGAAAATCTTACTTATGCTGATGTTTTGAAAAATGATTTGAAAGTGATGGATTTGAGTGCTATAACACTATGTAAGGATAATAGTATTCCGATAAATGTATTCAATTTTCAAAAACCCGGTTCATTAAAAAGAATATTGATGGGCGAAAAAATAGGAACAAAAATAGGAGATGATTAAATGTTTTCTGAAGTAACAAGTAAATGTAAAAATGAGATGAATGATGCTTTGAGTTTTTTACGACACGAATTTGCAAGTTTGAGAATTGGTCGAGCATCTACTGCACTTTTAGATGGAATTAAGGTTGATTATTACGGAAGTAAAACACCATTGAATCAGGTGGCAACCATATCAGTTCCTGAAGCAAGATTGATTGTTGTTCAGCCGTGGGAGAAAAAAATATTACCTTTGATTGAGAAAGCGATAATGGCTTCTGATTTGAGTTTGACTCCAAATAATGATGGACAAGTTATAAGAATTCCAATTCCGGCAATGACTGAAGAGAGAAGAAAAGAGATGGTAAAACATATACATAAATTATCTGAAGAGGCAAAAGTTTCAGTAAGAAATCATCGCCGTGATGCTAATGAAACAATTAAAAAATCAGAAAAAGAAGATCATATTTCTAAAGATAATGTCGCTGATGGTTTAGATGAAATTCAAGAAATCACAAATGATTATATAAAAAAAATTGATGAAGTTTTTAAAGATAAAGAAAAAAGCATTCTTGATGATTAAATTTAAAATTAGCTAATCTAAAAATATAATAATTTAAAAAAGTTCAATTTATTTTGAACTTTTTTAATATTTAATTATTCCTTTGCTTAAATTTATTATAAACTTCTTTTGATTTTTTTTTCAAATCTCAGACACACTTTTTTCAACGGTACATGTCATCTTAATTGCAACTGCTGATAATAGGGCTAATGCCGATTCGGAATTAGGCATAGAATTTCTAATATTTATCACTCGCTTGAACTCTTTATTTAATCGCTCTACCTAATTAGTTGTGTAAATCATTGACTGAATACTTACATCATATTTTAAATATGTGAAATATTGGAACCCTTTGATTAACTTTCATTTTTTTCAATCAGAATATTTTAAGTAATTTTTTTGAGATTTTTCATTCAATTATAGATATTTTTCACTTTTTTTATCATTTTTCAATATTATATTCTCGTTTTTAGTTCATTAATCTACGATTTTTATTCTTATTTTGCTATTGAATCTTTATGTGGAGCACCTCCTTTTATTTTATCTGTTTTATCTACTACTTTTACTATCTCTAATATTTAATCCCATTTTACTATTTTATCTATCTTTTCTAACTTCTTTAATATTCTACTTTCTTTACGATTCCGTTCTATTAA
>JAYEHX010000128.1:0-2971 GCA_034659735.1 Fidelibacterota bacterium
TGAAATTCATTTTGGATAGTAGTGAGAAGGAAAAGGAAGAAATTAAATTTTATCAAACATTAAGACCTTTTGATTTTTTGTGAGAGTTAATTAAAGTAATATATAGAGAATGATTTATCAATCAAGAGATTATAGAAAATTTATGCAGTCGGGAAGATTTGATTCTTTTATTGTAAAATATAAAGAGATTGATTTGTGGATTGGAGTTTCTCGTGGTGCGATTTCAGAAAAATTAAAAGAGTTCGCATTAGAAAAGATAAAAAAACTTCGTGATGAATTAGATGAATATATTAAACATAATAGTTTTTTTTTAACTTCACTTGAGACAATAAAACCTAATGACGATATGCCGAGTTCAGTTAAGGAAATGTGCGAAATATCAGAAAAAACAGGAATCGGTCCGATGAGTGCAGTGGCAGGATACTTCGCGGAATTCATTGGAAAAGAAATTAAAAAGCGATTTAAATTAGATGAAATTGTAATTGAAAATGGTGGTGATATTTTTCTTGATATTATTGAATCTCTAACAATCACAATCTATGCCGGTGATTCTCCATTGTCTGAGAAAGTTGGAATAAATATTGATTGCAAATTTTCACCTTTGGGAATATCTACTTCATCGGGAACAGTCGGGCATTCTTTAAGTTTCGGAAAAGCAGATGCTGTGATGATTGCTTGTAAAAATTCGGCACTTGCAGATTCCTTTGCTACAAAATTTTGTAATGCCATTAAATCTGTTGATGATATTGACAGTGTGTTAAAATTGACAAAAGAATATTCTGATATTATTTCTGCTGTGATTATTTATGGTGAAAAAATTGGTGTTAGAGGGAAATTTGATGTGGAGTTTTAGTCACGGAGAATAGAAAGGCATAGAGGAAAAAAAGAATATCAGAAATGCCATATCTTTAAAATACGGCATTTTTTTAAATATTTAGTTTTTAATAATATCAAAAAATGTTAAATTCAGAAAAAAAATAAAAGGAGAAAAGATGATATTAAGGAGAGATTATTTAAGCAAAATTCGAGTTAGTATTTTATTAGTGTTTTTACTTATAGGAACATTAGTTTCACAAGATAATGAAAAGATTGTAAAAGTAAATGCTAATTTAGAAAATGAAATTATTGAGAAGGGAAAAGATTTTACAATTTCCGTAATTTTAGATATTGATGATGGCTGGCATATAAATAGCAATAAACCATTCGATGATTTTGTTATTCCGACAGAAGTGACGGTTCAGTCGGTAAATGGAATTGATATTCAAAAAATTAAATATCCAAAAGCTCATGTTGTAAATTTAGAATCACTTGGTGGAAAAACTTCAACTTTTGTTGGAAAAACAGAGATAGAAATTATAGGTCTTATAGATTCGGAATTTCGAAAAGATAAATTGAATTTAGATATTGATGTCAGATATCAGGGTTGTAATGATGAAATATGTTTGGCTCCAATTACAAAATCAATTGCTTTAATGCTTGATGTTAAAAATGAAGAATCGCAACAGATTGTAGAAAATGTTGCAGAAAAAGAGGCAAAGGAAATACAGAAAGAAATTGATCAAATTGAAAACGAGATTAAAGAAATTGATGAAAAAATTGCTTTAACAGATAAAAAAATAGAAGAAAGTTCAGCCGAACAATCTAACGAATTAACATCTTATGAAAATAAAATTACAGATTCAGAAGAAAATGAATTTGGCAATAAAGGGTTTTTATTAATTTTGGTGATTGTATTTTTTGGTGGATTGGCATTAAATTTAACTCCTTGTGTTTATCCGTTGATACCGATTACGATTGGATATTTTGCAAATCAGAGTGGCAAAGGTTCGAGTGTTTTGAAAGCAAGTATGTATGTTGTTGGAATTTCAATTACATATTCTGTGCTGGGAACTGTAGCGGCACTTTCCGGAAGTATGATGGGAAGTTTATTGTCAAATCCGATTGTTTTAATATCCATTGCGGTTGTGATGGTTTTGCTCTCTTTGAGCATGTTCGGTGTTTATGAATTTCGTTTGCCATCGTTTTTGATGAATATCGGAAGCGGTGCTCAATCAGGTGCAATTGGTTCGTTAATTATGGGACTTACGATGGGAATTATTGCTGCTCCTTGTGTCGGACCGTTTGTGATTGGACTTTTGACTTATGTTGCAAAATCTGGAAATCCGTTTGTGGGATTGATTATGTTTTTTACTCTTTCGCTCGGTCTTGGTTTGCCGTATTTATTCTTGGGAATATTTTCTGACAAGATTGGAAATTTACCGAAGTCAGGCGAATGGCTTAATGGTGTGAGAATATTCTTTGGTTTGGTTCTCGTTGGAATGGCACTGTATTTTGTGAATCCGCTTGTTAGTGAAAATATCAGACATTTTCTACTTCCGGGATACATGATTTTCGCCGGAATTTATTATGCTATTATTGACAATTCAGGAAAAAAATCAATTGGATTTTTGAAAGGAAAAATGGCATTAAGTATAATAGTAATTTCTATCGGAGTGTGGTTGATAAAGCCGGCAGGTGAAAATATCGCAGAGTTGGATTGGGAAAAATATTCAATAGAAAATCTTGAAACAGCAGATGAAAATGATAAAATTGTAATGATAGATTTTTTCGCCGATTGGTGTATTCCTTGCATAGAGTTAGATGAATTGACATTCTCAGATAAAAAAGTTCAAGAAGAATTATCCGAATTTGTGTTGATAAAAGCTGACTTGACAAAGAGCAATGAAGAGGTGAAAATGTTAAGAGAAAAATATAAAATTAAAGGTGTTCCGACAATTATATTTTTAGATGAAGCAGGAAACGAGATTGTAAATATGAGAATGAATGGATTTATGAAAGCGGAAAAATTTATTAAACATCTAAGAAAAGCTGAAAATTAAACGAAAAAATAAATTCGGTAATATTGAAAAACGGTGGTAAAAATATGAAAATTAAATTATTGAGAATTACAATAATTATACTATTTGCAATC
>JAYEHX010000129.1:0-12386 GCA_034659735.1 Fidelibacterota bacterium
ATGCGGCAGCAAAGACAAAAGAACCAGTTCGTGAAGGAACCGTTGCAATGCTTGGTCCATTGATTGACACTTTGATAATTTGTTCACTTACGGGATTAGCAATTATTTCCACAGGAGCATATAACAGTGGATTGAACGGTTCGCCATTAACGGCATTGGCATTTGAAAAAGGTTTGTCTCCAATAATTTCTTGGGGAAATGAAATTATTACCTTTGCAGTATTGCTATTTGCACTTTCAACTGCAATCACTTGGTCGTATTATGGAGATAGAAGTGCAGAATATTTATTCGGAAAAAAATCAATCCTTCCGTATAAATTAGTTTATGTTTTGTTTCATTTTATTGGAGCAATAGTTTCACTTGAAATAGTTTGGGGATTTGGCGATATCGCAAATGGATTGATGGCAATTCCAAACTTGATTGCATTAATTCTACTTGCTCCAGTCGTAGTGAAAATGACAAAAAAATATTACAGTAATTTAGACAATAATTAGGCATAAAAATAATGAAACAAATGTTCAAAAATATAATTAAATCAAAAAGAAAAAAAATCGGAATTGCACTTGGCAGTGGTTCATCTCGTGGTTGGGCACATGTTGGAGTTTTAGAAGCTTTAGAAAAAAACGGAATAAAAATTGATTATATTGCCGGAACCAGCATTGGCTCGTTTGTTGGCACGGTATATTCTGCCGGAGAATTGCAAAATTTAAAAAAATTTGTTTTAAAAATGAATCGTAAAGATGTATTAAATAATCTCGATTTTGCATTTCCTCGCTACGGATTTCTTACAACAGATAAAGTTCCAAAATTGCTGGGCTTACATACAAATAAAAAAGAATTCAGTGAATTAAATATTCCACTGAAAATTGTCGCAACAAAATTATTGACAGGAGAGGAAATTGTTTTTGATTCGGGAAGTTTAGTTGATGCAATTTCTGCGAGTAGTGCTGTTCCCGGGATTGTCATACCATTTGTTAAAAATGGAGAAATATTTGTTGATGGTGGAATTGTGAATCCTGTTCCCGTTGATATTGTTAGAAAAATGGGAGCTGATATTGTTATTGCAATAGATCTAAGTAAGAAAAATATAAATGAAAAGTATTTAACAAACAGAAACAATAAGTTCCAAAAAAATATAGATCAAAAATTATATTCAGAAATATATTTTAAAAATATTCAAAATCCAATTGGGAAAAAAATAACAAAAAAACTAACAAAAGTAGAAAAAAATATTTTTGAACAGATGAAATCGTGGAAAAAAACAAAAGTTAATATGCCAAATATTTTTGAAACATTTTCTATATCAATTGATGTAATGGAAAAACAAATTACAAAAAGTAACTATAAAATTTCAAAACCGGATATTATAATAAATCCACAACTTGATGAATTGAATTTTTTTGATTTTAATCATGGTAAAGAATCAATCGATGAAGGATATAGTCGCACAATTGAGAAAATTAACGAAATTAAACAATTAATAAATAGATAAATGAATATTAAAAAAAATAAAAAATCACTAAAACTACAGATTGTTTTTTTCTGTTTAATATTCATCTCACAACTGTTTCCACAAGATACTTTTAGTGAAATTGGTATTATTCATAAAGGCGATGGCGAAGTTTTAAAACCGGGTATAATAAAAGTTAATCAAAATATAATAGAAACTATTTGCCAATATAATGATTCCTTATATCAAGAAAAAACATCAAATCATATTACACCAACATTTTTTAATTTAAATATTTATGATAGCAATAGTGTAGATTATTATGACTCCTTGTTTGTTAAACGGGGAATTGTTTATTACTTGGTTCAGTCCGGGAATAAAATATATTTTCATAAAGTTGCACCATTTACTGAAAATAAATTAGCGGGATATTTTTATGAAAATCAAACAATGAGTACCGGTGAATTTCATGAGTTTTATCATCAATTGCAAGATAATCTTGCCTTTTCAAAATATTATTTGGATGTAAAAAATATTGTTCAATTACCACACGAAATGCAACTATCTGTAAATAATTTTAAACACTTATTAAATGATGGACACCTATTATGGTTAAAAATTTTCACAAAAAATGAATTTGAATTAATATCCGAATTATTAATTAAATATAATATTAGATTGGTATATTTGCCAATTGATATTGAGCCAATAAGTATAACTTCAGAAAATATAAATGTAATAATTAATTTAACAAATATGTTTACTCTTAGTAATGAAAAATTATTAATTGATAATATTGAAAAAAAAATTGGTTTCAATGTGAATTTATATTTTCAAATATATGATATGGAAAAATTAATAACAGGCAAATACATGTATGATAATCCAATATTGCAATTACTGTCTAAAGAAGAATTTTTACAATATAGTGCAATTTTGCCATCTCAATTTTTTGGTATGGATGAAGAAGTTGGTATGTTACGAGAGGGATATTCTGCAAATTTTATCGTATTTTCGGATAACCCATTTAAAAAAGATTCCTATATCAAAAAAGTATTTGTCGATGGAATTGAAATATATTCGAGTACCGAAAAATAAAATAAATATATTGTCAATAAAAAACCACGACTTTTATATCGTGGTATAAATTCAATTAATCATTTATTTTTTATAAGTATTACTTTTCTTGATTTACCATTTTAATTTTGTTATTAAAACTTCCCTTTTCTATTTCAGACGAATCGCTTTTCTCATCTTTTACAATCAATTGTGATTTTTTTTGCAAGACATCTTTAGGTTGCAATTTAGTGTTGTTTTGAATCGGGTCTTTTTGAATTTCAGAAGTGGCAATTTTTTGATTTGGCATGTTAGGAAACACAGCATTATACACATAGAAAATTCCAAAAAATAAAATTAATACAGCCACGGCAGTTGATATTTTCTGTGAGTGTTTGTAAATAAATTGTGTGAGAATGAATTTCTTTTTAGATTTATGTTTCTCAATTCTTTCCATTAATCTCTCATTAAAATCATCTGAAGTTTTTAATTTTGGTAATCGATTCAGAGATGCGACAATCTCTTTCATATCTTCTAATTTGCTCTTACAAACTGAACACTGTTCCAAGTGCTTATCCGCTTCAATTTTTGTTGAATGCGAAATTTTTCCTTCTAAATAATCTGATATTATCTCTTCAAAATTATAACATTTCATCTTATAAGTATCACTCCTTAATTTTAATTTTTAATATTTTTTGCAATTTCAATCTTCCTCGATTTATCCTGCTTTTAATCGTTCCTATCGATACATCAATTATCTTACTCATCTCATCATAAGAAAGTTCCTGAATATCTCGTAAAATTAATGTTGACTTAAAAGGTTCGTCTAATTGGTGTATTGCTTGCAAAATATATTTTATTTCATATTTGGAATCTATGTTTTTTTCCGGAACATCTGATTCACTGGGAATGTCATAATCCTTGTCCTGAAATCCCATATCGCTTAAAGAATAAATTCGTCTTCTGTTTCGTTTCCGCAATTCTGTCTTTGCAAGATTCCCTGCAATTGTAAATATCCAAGTACTAAATTTTGCAATTTCTCTATACATATTTGCACTTGTATATAATTTCAAAAATGTGTCTTGAACAATATCTTCCGCTATCTCTCTCGAATGAACATAACCAAACACAAAATTTAATAAACGATCTTTAAATCTATTCACAAGCTCTAAATATGCTCGTTCATTCCCTTTTTGAAATTGTAAAATTAACTCTTCATCAGTATATTTTTTGTCGTCATTGCGTGATTTTTTTATACTCAAACTATTTACTCTCCATAATTTTTTCAATAACTAAAATCAGATTATTCATCGTATTTGTTTGTGTTGTTTTTACTCTTACATCGCCTTCCACAATAGCATTTATTCCTCTTAAAAGTTCTGATTTAGAATAATTACGACTATATTGTTTCATTTGATTTAGTTGATTTGTGTTAAATATTTTCACGATTATTCCGGTGTTAAAATCCGTTCTAATTTGCGGATTTTTTAATACAGCCAATCCCCAAATATAATTATAAAGTGTAATTAACATATATACATCGCTAAATCCATTTGAAATTAAATTTTCCATCACGAATATCGCCTGTGATTTATCTCTTTTTCCAATGGCGTTTAGCAAATCATTTATCTTATGTGTTTTAGAATATCCTGCAATAAATCTTACATCATTATCGGTTATTTTGGAATCTTTTTCCAAGTATATTGTAAGTTTATCCAATTCATTTATCAAATCAGACAAATTCGTTCCAACAATTTTTATTAATTCATCAATTGCAGAATCTGTAATCTCGCTATCTGATTCTGCTAAGTAATTTTTAATCCAAAATGGAATTTCATTTTCGAATGGTGAAGTTATCATCAATGTTGTAGCTTTTTTCTTTACACTTTTGAGAAATGAATTTTTATTATCAATTTCAGGAGAAACCAACACAAGAATTTTATCTTTTACGGGGTCATTCAAGTATTTCAAAACTAATTTTTTTGAATTATTTTTTAGCTTTTTTATATCTTTTATTATAATTAGTTGTGGTTTCTGAAACATTGAAATTGAATAGAGCATGTTTTGTAATTCTGAAATATCTATCGATTTTGAATATACTATTTCTCTATCTATTTCTCCAACTTTCTTTCTGTATGATTTTGTCACCTGATCAATGAAATTGTTTTGCAAATAAAAATCATCTCCAAAAAGAAAATAAACGGGTTGCAAATTCCCGTTATCCATTTTTTTTATTTCTTGAAAATAGTCAGAAAACCAACTCATTATTTATTTACCTATCTGTTTTAATAAAAGCATTTGCAAAACTTTTTAATATAGTAAAATTTATTAAATATTCAAAAAAAATTATAGCTAAACTTAATTAAAGGCCAAGACGAAAAAACCAACTAAAACACAATAGTAAGAAAAAATGTAGAACTTGCCTTTTAACAAACTATATAATATCCATTTAATCGCATAAAATCCCGTAATAAAAGCAATTACAGTTCCGATTAATATTGGTCGCCAATCAATTGCAGTCGCACCAATAATATTTTTAGTTTCCAAAATAGTAGCTCCAAAAACAAGTGGTAAAGCTAAAATAAATGAAAACCTCGCAACTTTCTTTTTATCCATTCCAAGAAATAATCCAGCAGAAATAGTGCTTCCACTTCGAGAAATTCCGGGAATAATTGCTATCGCTTGAGAAATCCCAATAATCAGTGCCCTTAATAAATTCATCTTTTTATTTTTATTTTGTGCCCATTGTGTAAGAAACAATATCGTTCCTGTAATAATTAATGCAATAGCAACGGTATGAATATTGTGAAATAAACTTTCAAAAAAATCTTTAAAAAACACACCAACTACTCCGGCAGGAATTATCGCAATTAACATAAAAATACTCATTGCGAAATATTCATCCTCTTTCATGTTTTGTCGGAAATTATTTACTCTCCAGAAGTTTTTAAAAAATGAAACAAATATCTTGCTTATCTCTTTACGAAATACAACCAATACACTTAAAAAAGTTCCAAAATGTAGAAACACTTCCATCGTAATTCCCGGATAATTTATACCAAACATCTCGCTAACCAATACTAAATGTCCTGAACTACTCACAGGTAAAAACTCAGTTAATCCTTGAGTTATTGCTAACAATATCACTTTCAAATATTCCATATTGATTTCCTATATGTTTAAATACTTATTCCACATCATCTAAAATAACAATCTTATTATTCCTATATTGTAAGAAATTTATTGCTGTATTTACTCGTGGTTTTCGTTCTGTAAAATTTATTTTCCTAATTGGTCCATCAAAATTATGTAATTTTGATAATTCTTCTCTCAACAATTCTCTATTATTATTCCCTATTTCTATCAAGTTTAACAAAATTTGTATCGTATCGTACCCATAAAGTTCTACGCGAGTTGGTGCCTTATTGGTCACTTTCTTAAAGGTCTCAATAATTTTTTTATTACTCTCTTTTCCCTCTAACCAAAGATGATCCGAAATAAAAATAATATTATCTACATGTTTTCCATATTTATCTAAAATATAAGTATCAAACCAATTTGCATCACCAAGAAATTGTAACTGAAAATCATATTTAGCAATTTGCGGAGCGATATATTTAATGTCATCCTGCTGAATAGCCAAATATAATCCAGTTTTATTTTTTATTGTTAATATGCTATTATCTCTTGGGTTAGTTCGAATTATTTTTTTAATAGAATCAATTTTACTAAAAAATGAAAATGATCTGTCGTGATAAGAGAAATGTTTTTCTAATGCATCTATGGAGTTGATAGAGTATATTGAATCTCTTAATAAAGTATCGTTTTCCGCAATTATTTTCTGTAATGAATCTATTAAAAGCGAGTCATTATTTATAAATTCATAAGTCAAACTGTCAACTTCAATTATTCTATCAAATTGATTTCGTATATCTTTTGGAGTTCCTTTGTACCAAATATTTTCAATTATTTTTCCATTGTTCTTTTCAACTGTTGTGCTAAAACTATTTATAATATTTTTGCCATAATCATTAGCTGGTGCAATAGTTATAAATTGATTTAAATCTAATTTTTTAATTGCATAGTTTGCAATCGAATATCCCCTTTCATCTTTGTCCGGACTTAATTGAAAAATATATTCTCCCATATTTCCCAAACCGGTTTCAGTTGCCGTAGGTGTAATCATTGGCAATTTATTAATGTTGCAAACAGGCGACATCGCCACTGCTGTTTCGCTCGATAGCGGACCAATTACCGCAATACAATTTTTCATTTTACTAAGTTTTTGTGTCTGTTTGATGGCAATTTTAGTATCGCTTTCAGAATCTAAAATTATTAAATCTATGTCAGTGGAAATTTTACTTTTCAATTTGTCTAACGCTATTTTTATTCCATTAAGTAATTGTGTGCCCGGTATAGAATTTGCTCCGGTTAATGGTAAAACGATTCCGATATTTATTTTTGCACTTTTGCTTGTTTTCAATTGTGTTTTTAATTTCCCCAAATATACTTTATCTGCAAATCCCATTTTATCAATTTGCTTTTCAGCTTCTGCTACAGATTTTTTCGCAATATCAAATTTCCCATTATTAATATATTTTTCAATCAATAAAAGTTTAATATATAGATATTGTCCTTCTGTTTTTGTTAATGATGCAATGTTTATTAAATCTTTTTCCGTTAAATAATCATTACTTGTTTTCAATATAAAATTGTTAATATCATTTGCAAATGTTAATTCATTTGTTAACGATTTTGCTTCTAACGCCGGAAACATTGCCATTACGAAATTCTCTTCCCTAACGAGTATTTGAGCTCTGATAAAATAAATATCCGCTAAATATTTGCTTGCTGGGAAATATTCATCAAATAACCTGCAAGAAGAGATTGCGGAGTTGTAATTGTTTAATTGATATTTGCATTTTATCATCATAAATAAAGCTGTAGAAGAGTATTGATCATTTTCTATATTGTTTATATCAATTGTTTTTTCTAATTTTTTTAAGGCATCAAAGTAGTTTCCGCTTTGATACATTTGAATGGCTTTATCAACATCATTTTTCACAATATTATTTGCAAAAGAAAATGAAATAAGAATGAATATTGTTATAATTATTTTTTTCATAAAATCTATTTTTTTGTCAAATTTAAGTTTTTTATTGTTTCTATATTTTTATAATCTGTCATATCTAATTGAATCGGTGTGATTGAAATATAGTTATCATTTACCGCACTTTCATCTTTCAAATCGGATTCTTTAAAAATCATTTTTTCACCTGTCATCCAATAATATGTTCTATTTTTGGGATCTTTCCTTTTGTAAAAAATTTCCTTCCAACGAGTTTGTCCCTGCTCTGTGATTTTTATCCCTTTTATTTCGGAACTATTTTTTACATTGGGAACATTAACATTCAGCATCGTTCCAAGTGGTAATCCTTTAGAATATATTTTATTGATTGCACTTTTTATAAACTGACCGGCTGGTTTAAAATTCGCATCAACATAGGTTGTAATACTTATTGCTACTGATGGAATTCCCATTAACGCACCTTCAGCTCCCGCTGAAACTGTACCGGAATAGTGAACATTATATCCGGTGTTGCTTCCGAGATTTATTCCGGAAATAACCATGTCCGGTGGTTTTTTATAAATTTCACTAATTGCAAATTTTACACAATCGGCAGGTGTTCCTTTTAGTGCGATACCAAAAAATTTATCATTATAATAATGTTCAGATACTGAAAGCATACTATCTAATGTGATGGAATGACCCGTCGCACTTTGTTCGCCATCTGGTGCTACAATTGTAATATCCGCTACATCTTTCAAAGAATTATATAATGCCAACAATCCCGGAGCAGCAATTCCATCATCATTAACGAGAAGAATATTTGGTTTTTTATTTGTGCTCAATATTTTATTGTCTCCATTTTTTTGGCTTGTATTCTTGTCCGTAATTTAATTTAATTTTTCCATATTCTATAGTAGAATATTTTTTTGTCTGATTCAAATAATATTCTCCAATTATTGATGGTAAAATAGGTTTATAAATAGTTTCAATATTATCAATGATTAAATCTTTTTCATTTGTAATAATCAAATCACAATTTGGATATTTCTCTTGCAGTTCATTGGTTTGTATAAATTGAATATTTGTATCATTTGGAATAGCGGTAAATATAAAATTACTGTGCGATTTAATTACAAAAACAGGCGATTTATTGTTGGCAACATCTTTAATTTCGTTTTCCATATATGCAAGCATAGTGTTCATTGGAGCAATGGGGATTTTATATGGGAATGCTAATCCAACGGCAAAACTCATACCAATTCGTAATCCGGTGAAAGAACCCGGACCATTTGAAATTGTAAATAAATCTATTTTTTTTATTTCCAAATTATTTCGTTTTATCAATTCCTCAGTTAATTCAACTAATTTTTCCGAATGGACTCTTGGTTGATTAAGATAAATTTCGTCTATTAACTTTTCGTTTTTATGAAATGCAATTCCACAAATAGAGGAAGATGTCTCGAATGATAAGATGTTCATTATATTATTTCTTTATTGTTTTAATTTTTATTATTCTCTTGTTATCATCTTTTTCATGGTGAGCAAAGTTAATGATAATTGTATCATTCGGCAAGAAATCTAATATTTTTTCAGGCCATTCGATTAGCATTATTCCGTCGAAATCAAAATATTCTTCAATACCTAAATTAAGTAATTCTTGAGTATTATTTATTCTATAACAATCAATATGAAAAATTGGAATGTCGCCAGTATATTCATTTATAATTGTGTAGGTTGGACTTGTCACATTTTCGATTACATTAAAATATTTACAGAATCCTTTTGAGAATGTCGTTTTACCAGAAGCGAGATTCCCAATGAGAGCCAGTGTATCACCGGATTTAAGTTGCGATGCTAATTCGTAAGCAATCTTTTCAGTTTCGTTTGCTGAATTTGATATTATTGTTTTATTTTTCATACTATTCATTTAATTCGAGTAATTTGTGTTATTTGTTATTATTTTTTTGGTGTCAAAATCGCGACAGGCAAAATCATTTCATCCATAGAAATTCCACCGTGCTGAAAAGTACCTTTAAACATTTTTTCATATTTCCTAAAATTATTTGGATACATGAAAAAATATTTATCCTTTGCAAATAGAAAATTGTCTGTGACATGGGTTGTCGGTAATTTATATTCGCCGGGGTTTTGCACATAAAAGGTTTTCTTTTTATCAGAATTTAAATTACGACCAATTTTAAATCTTACATTTGAAGAGACAGATTTATCGGCTTTAACTACTAATCCATCTTTTACCTCTGTGCTTCCGTGATCTGTAGTCACAACAATTATGTAGCCAAGTTCACCGGCTTTCTCAAATAATTTTTTTATATATGAATGTCTAAACCAATTTTTTATTACACTTCTATAACTTGCTTCATCAGGGATTATCTCTTTTAACATTTGCGAACTTGATCGTCTGTGAGTCAACATGTCAACGAAATTTACAACCATTGCAACTAAACCATTATTATAATCAGAAAAATTAGAATAAATATTTTCACCAAATTCTGCATTATTAATCTTGATATATTTTACACCGTTTTTCACATCTAAATGTTCTTTTTGTAAATATCTATTTAATAATTCCTTCTCTTTCTCATTTATTCCTATTCCATTATCATTATCTTTGTCTGCATAAAGATTCGGATAGAGCTCACCAATTTTTTTTGGATATTCGCCTGCAAAAATTGCATTTCTGCTATATGGAGTTGCGGTAGGTAAAATGCTCAAATGGGAATGTAATTCAATATCAAAATTATCATAAAGCAATGGCTCAATAAATGCCCACTGATCGTATCGCATACAATCAATAACAATAAATAATGTTTTTGTTTTTGATTTCACAAGTGGTTTTATATATGTATCTAAAATATCCGGCGATAGCGGAAAATCCGTTTCACCATTTATCCAATTACGATAATTATCTGTCACTACTTTTTGGAATTCTTCATTTACATTTTCTTTTTGTTCATTCAGAATATTCTGCAAATCGTATTGCGGATTATTTTCGAATTCCATACTCCATTGAATCATTTTTTGATGAATATTCACCCACTCTTCCAACGAAGGAATTCCCATATTTATTTCTTGATTCAATTTCGAAAAATATTGCATATAATTTTGAGCTTGAGTCACACGAGTGATATCGCGACTTTCCAAATTTTTCTTTAGTGTCAAAAGAATTTGAGATGGATTAATCGGCTTAGTCAGATAGTCGGATATTTTTTGACCAATAGCATTTTCCATCAATGATTCCTCTTCATTTTTGGTAATCATTATTACGGGTAGAGCCGGTCGCAACTCTTTAATCTGTTTTAAAACTTCCAATCCGTTTAGACCATCCATCATCTCATCAAGAAGCACGGCAGAAATATAAGTATCTTTTATTATTTCTAAAGCATCAACTCCATTCGTCGCTGTTTTTATCTGATATCCCTTCTCTTTCAAAAACATTATGTGCGACCGCAAAAGTTCGATTTCGTCATCAACCCATAATATTATAAATTTATTCTTATCTGTTTTCATAATTTCCTTTCCTTTTCAACATATAGCGAAATATAACAAAAAAAGTTCCAAATAATAAGATATTTAATTGGTTTTTTCAGAATATTCAATTAGATTATTTCAATAAAAATTAAGGAGATAAAATGCCAAATGAATATACAAAATGTTTTGCCTGCGGGATAGATAATCCAATTGGTCTGAAGTTAAAATTTGATTATAAAGATGATTTTGCAATTGCAAAAGTAAAACTTGATGAGAATTATTGCGGTTATCCGAATATCATTCACGGCGGAATTGTAAACACAATTTTAGATGAAGCAATGGCAAAAATTATAATTGAGAAATTCGGTGAAGCAGTCACTTACGAAATGACGACAACATATAAAAAACCTGTTTCCCCTGAAACAGAATATGAAGTAAAAAGTAAAATCGTAAGCAGTCGCCGAAGAATTATAAAATCCGAAGCAACAATTACTGATGGAGCAGGTGAGTTATTTGCTAAAGCTGAGGCGACTTTTTTTAGGGTAAGGTGATAATATTGCCACGAATATTCTAATGATGTTTTTTATATCTTTTTTATGTATTAGTAAAATAAAGATGCAAACATTAGTTCTATATTTCTCTGTATTTGCTCCAAGGAAATATACTAGTATCTTCATTAATTTTCGGTTTTCTAAATATAAATAAGTGTTCGTGCATAATGAGATAAAATTTATATTTTTTTGCTTTCCAACCCCATCTATTTGAATAAGAACAATTATGTTGTGCTTTAATTATTTCTTCTTTTAAAATAAATCCTGATTTTAAAAACCGTTCCATTAAATAATGAGAAATTGGAACATAATGTTGTCTTTTCCGTGTATCACCAATTAATATTGCACAGTATTTATTTGCTTTTAATACTCTAAAAAATTCGTTTGCAATTATTTCAATATTATCAAGAAATTTAACCATTCCGCCACTACTTGATAAATCTTCTTCAATTTTTCCATCAGAATATTTTACAATATTTAAATACGGTGGATGAGTTATAATTAAATCAATTGAATTATTTTTTAAGTTAGATAATTCTTTTGCATTTCCAAGTATTGCTTTTTGTTTACAATCATTTTTAAACTCGAAATTTAAAGCATCATTTGAAAGTTTAACTGCATCTGGATTTATATCAATTCCTAAAGCATTTCGATTTAATAATTTTGCTTCAATTAAAGATGTACCTGAACCAACCATTGGATCTAAAATATAATCTTTTTCTTCAGAATACATTTCAATAACATTTCTTGCTATTTGAGGAGCGAAATT
>JAYEHX010000130.1:0-12194 GCA_034659735.1 Fidelibacterota bacterium
ATCAGATAATTTTGTGAATGGCAAAAGATTTTCAAGTTTATATTCTCAAAATCTCGATACAAAAACAGAAAAAATATTAATAAAAAATAAACGAAATTTACTTCCACCAAAATTAAATAAAAATGGAGATATAAATTTTGTTATCAATAACGAACTGAAGTCAATTCAAAAAACATCATTGAAAAAGAATTCTGCATTAAAAAATTCTATCGAACAATTTGTTAATATAGATAATACCAAAATTGCTCTACACAAAAACGGAACAACTAAAATATTAGATCCTATTGAAAATGGAAATTATATCTGGCCGGAAATTTCTCCCGATGGAGACAAACTGCTTTTCAACGATGTAAATTCAGGAACTTATATTTCAGATCTCGATGGAAATATTCTCGTTGAACTGGGACAAATGAATTATCCAAAATGGTCGCCGGATGGAAGTTGGATTTGCTATATGATTGATGAGGATGACGGACACAGATTCACAAAATCTGAAATTTATGTTATAAGTTCTGATGGCAAAAATAAATTTCAACTCACAAATACAGAAACACAAATTGAAATGTATCCATCGTGGTCGCCCGATTCTAAAAAAATAGTTTACCATAATCTATCGGGAAATATATTTATAATGAACCTAAAAATAACTAAATAATTCGGAGATAAAATGAGCAAAACCAAAAAAGTTAAAAAATTAATTCTAATAATTACAATTTTGATTTCTACTTCACTTTTTTCTCAGGATTTGAGTGGAGTAAAAATATGTATAGATCCGGGACACGGCGGACACGAAAGCGATGACAGACATATTATAGCAACCGACTTTTGGGAATCAGAAGGAAATCTAACAAAAGCAAAACGACTTAGAGAAATGTTAACAGCTCTTGGAGCAACCGTAATTCTCACAAGAGAAGGCAATGGAAATGATTGGCCTGATGATTTATCATTATCCGCAAGAGCAGGAATTGCAAATAATAATAATGTCGATTTCTTTCACTCTATTCACAGTAATGGATATAATGGACAATGGAATTCAACACTAATGCTTTTTGACGGATACGATAATGATCCTGTTTATGATGATTCAAAAATAATGGCAGATATTATGGCACCAAAATTATATAATGCAAATCGGACAACACACTATTCCGTAAGAGGTGATTATGATTTTTATGGTTGGACTGACTCTCAAGGTAATCCTATTGGACTCGGAGTTTTACGACGATTAACTATGCCCGGTGTTTTGTCCGAAGGTTCATTTCACGATTATATTCCGGAATCTTGGCGACTTCAAAATCTCGATTACAGAAAAAAAGAGGCATGGGCTATCGCTCAATCTTTTGTTGATTTCTACAATACTTCTAACTATGGAATTCGCCATATCGCAGGTTTAGTCAGAGATAAATATGATAAAGTTAGTTACTACACTATAACTTCAAGTGATGAATATACACCAATAAATAATATAACCGCAACTCTAACTCCGGGAAATATTGTTTATACAGGTGGCAATATGAATAACGGATTTTTCTTTTTTGATTCGCTCGCAACCGGCACTTATCAAGTGAAAGTTGAAGCAGATGATTATCATTCTGACTCAGCAAATATTATAGTCGGAAGCAGTTTTTTTAATTTCAAAGATTTTTATTTGATTTCAAATGCTCCACCCGAACTGCTATCAACATATCCAACCGAAGGTGATACTTGTATTCCATCTTGGTATCCAATTGTATTAAATTTTAATAAACCTATTGACACAACAACTGTAGATTCTGCAATTTCAATTTCTCCGAATACTCCTTTTGAATTCAGCTATGATGATGATTTTAGACAGATAAATATTACAGCAAAAACCGATAGTTTTCTGTTTCTAACTCCATATACATTAACAGTTTCAGATTCACTAAAAGACAAATGGGGATACAATTTCGATGCAGATGGCGACACGAATACTACGAATGATTATGTGCTAAATTTCACAACAGGAAAAGAAGATATGAGTTCGCCAAACATCACATCTATCTATCCAAAATCAGGTGGAAACAATGTAATTTTAAATCCGATTTTAAAATTCGTTTATGATGAAATTTTAGATTCTGCATCTGTGACAGCGGACAAATTCTATTTTGAAAAATATTCCGGTCATCATAAAATTGAATGCGATTTAGTTCATAATATCGTAAATAATCAGAGTGTGATTCATCTATTTCCAAAAGAACAATTGCGACACAACGAATTATATAAACGGATAATTTATAAAGGATTGAATGATTTATTTGATAATCCTACACCGTCAAATTTGGCATTCACATTTATGACCGGATCGAATAAATATGAAATAACTCTACTTGATAGTTTTGAGAATTACATCACTAACAATTGGTTAAAGCCGTCAATCAGTGGAAAATCTTTAGGACTTTTAGACACAACTAACCGAAAAGGAAATTCCGAATATCTGAATTTATTAACAGGAAGTCAACAATCATTGGAAGTGAGTTATGGATTTGACACTACAGAAACAGAATGGTTACTAAGAGAATATGCCGAAGATGAAAATCCAGTTGTGGGAGAATTTGATGATTCTTATACTATGCAAGTTTATATTTTTGGCGATGGAAGTGGAAATAAATTCAGATTCTGTGTTGATGATGATAATGGAAATGAAGTTAGTGAATGGACAACAATAAATTGGCTCGGCTGGAAACTTGTATCTTGGAATTTGAATTCAATAGGAACTTGGAGTGACGGAAATTCAGATGGAACTTTAGATGGAACATTACATTTCGATAGTTTTCAATTGACTTATAATTCAGAAAATTCTTCACCAAATATTGGTAAAATATATTTTGACGACTTGCGAATTGTAAAATCTGTTTATGCTTCAATTAATGAAAATAACACTCTACCAAATACATTCACACTATTTCAAAATTATCCAAATCCATTTAATCCTAAAACGGTAATTGAATATAATATTCCTAAAAATAGTAATGTGAAATTAAATATATATGATTTATCAGGAAAAAAAATAACTTCTTTAGTTGACGAATTTCAAAATAGCGGATTTCATTCAGTAGAATTTAATGGAAACAAATTTGCGAGTGGAATATATTTATATCAACTATTGACAGACGATTTTTCTGAAGTTAAAAAAATGGTTTTGATAAAGTAGTAAATATTGGAAAAAAGATGAAAGCAAAAAAAAACAGAGTTTTATTTATATTATTGATTTTAATTTTGAGTTATAATTTACAAGCACAAATTTCGAGTTCTGCAAATTTTATAAAAGGTGGAATACACGATGCAGAAAAAATTATTTCCGCTTATCTTCTGCCGGTAGAACAAGCATTATCTTATGATGGTGCAAATAATAATATGTTAATATTTAAAAATAGTACAGATAATCATTTTCGCATTGGAATTGGTTTTGATTTTACTAATTCATTTATTAATTCAGATAATTTTACTTATGATATCAATGATCTTAACTTAACTGAATTTGAACCAAAAAACCCCAATGCTACCATCGCTCAAACTTTTGCAGGAAATGAAAGTACTATCACACTACAAACAAAAGATAAATATTATCTCCCAACAACATTCTATCCATTCTATCAGGAAATACCAGTTCTAACAATAGAATCACCGATGGGAAAAAATGTAACATATATACCATTTCCGGCTATACACTTATTTGCAGAAAAAAATGGTAACTCTTTAGAATTCAAAATCCTTCCACCATTCAAAATAAAACAATCCACAATTGGTCTATTTGGAATTGGTGTAAATATTCAACATAATTTAGAAACTTCATTGTCATTTGTATCTAATAATTTTGTTGACTTTTATATTTCCGGCGGAATTCATTACAATCAAATAATTTACTATTTAGATGTAAAACCAAATGAAGATGCATTGACACTTTCTGATCAAAGCGATAATGGGCCCTACGATAATCAAAAATTTATTATTGGTGCAAATAGTATTCCGGTCAGATTTACTATAACAAAACCAATTCATAATTTTTCATTTTTTGTTAGTGGCGGATATGATATTATGAATTCTATAGTAAAAATGGTTGGCAAATATCCGGTTTATTCAACAGATCCGACAAACCAATTTCAAATTATTGCTGAGGATATTGAGGTTCCTATTGAATATTTACAAAATTTTAATAATTTATCTTTTGATACAGGATTAAGTTATCAGAGTAAAAATTTCCTTATCGAATTAAAATATGCACACTCCTATTATAAAAATATCGACATTTCACTTGCTTTTATGTTTGGTATGAAAAAATCAAAATCTATAATTCCTGAATTATAAAAAAAGAACTATGATTTATAAAATGATATAGTATAGGAACAATTAAAATACAATTAACTTAAACTAATAATGAAAATAACCAATAAAATAAAAAGGATAAAATTGAAAAAAACAACCATAGCAATTTTAATATTTTTATTACTTATCACAAATATTGCAATTAGTTCTGAAAATATTAAAATCAATTATAAGAACGATTACGAATATACTTTAACAATTGATATTGGAAAAATAGATATTAAAGAAATCCATAATGATAATGAGAAAATATTATATTATGACTTTTTTGATGGAAGTAAATTTGTAGAATATGATAAATTTGTTATAAATAAAATAATGCTTCCAATTGCTCTACTGAATTCTCAAAAACCAATTGTCACATATCAAATTATAGAAACAAAATCAATTGATGATCCACGAATTACAGATGAACTTCTACCAACAGAAAATAACATTCTAAAAATTGATGATGCGACAAAATTCAGAAGTGTAAATTTTTCATATTTGACAATCAATCCCGTGCTTTCAAATAAAACTTACATCAGCAAAATTAAATTAAATATAAAAATTGACAATCAGGCAACGGCAATTCAGACAACAAAAGAAGATGTAGAAAAAATTTCAGATGTATTCATTAATAAAAAAGTGTTAGACAAAATAAAATATTCTGAAATAGATAAATTAGAAAAAAAGACAACGACCACTTATGAATCCGGACAATGGTTAGAGATAGAAATCACAGAAAAAGGAATTTACAAAATCACTGGCAATGATATTTTTGATGCAGGAATTCCTGAAGGAAATTATGATAGCGATAAAATAAAAATCTATTCAAGTCAAACATTTGGCAGACCTTACACTTTAACAATTCCGGACACTTTAAAAAATCTTGTAGAGATTCCGATGCTTTTCATCGATGGAAGTAATAATGACAACGATGTTTTTCTATTTTATGCAACCGGTTCAAGCGGATGGGAATTTAACGACAATTCATCTTATACCAACATCAGATACGAAAAAAATCCTTATGAAACAGTCAATCATTTTTGGTTATTAGTTCCAACAAACAGTTCTCCCGCTAATGGATTGCGAATGAACCAATTTGACAATTCGGCTCAAACCGGCTACACTGAGATAGAACATTATTGGAAAAGAATTCGTTCAGAAGAAGATAAATCAAATGAATTTGAAGGTGGAATTCATTGGTATGGCAATTCATTTTTAGGAGCGACGAGTTCACAAAGTTACTCTTTTTCATTTGCCGATAAATATATTGCTTCAGGACTAAATTGTTTTTTCAGATTTGCAACAGCCGGAGCAACTAAAGGTTCTCATTCATTCGATTTTAGTTTGAATAATAATAACATTTCCAATACATCTTTAACAAATTGGTACCGCAGAATTACCACTAAATCAATTGACACGGATATTTTGTCTGACAATTCTGAACTCATGATTGACTACTCCTCAGGTGCTGAAAATACAAAAGGATATTTGGATTATATCGACATTATCTATCCTGCAAAATTTACAGCTGATGATAATTTTTTGAATATCTGGCTTCAACCGGAAAACGAAAATCTATTTTTTACAGTCAGTGAATTTCAGACATTTCCATTATATATTTTCAATATTTCCAATCCATTTGAAACAAAATATTTTGCAGAAAACAGCAGTAGTTTTTCAATCTACCAAACAGCAAGTAATCTTGGAAGTGAATATATAATACTCGATGAATCACAATTTCAAAAACCAAGTAGCATAAAATTATCAGATACTTTCGAACCAAACGATGCAGAAAATTATACAGAACAAATTGATTTTATAATTATCACACCGGAAATATTTGAAGATGAGGCGGAAAGATTAGCAACATTCAAAAGAAACAGAATAGAAAATCCATTGAACACAAAAGTGATAACAGTTGATAAAATTTATGACCAATACAGTGGCGGAAATAAAGACCCTTATGCTATCAGAAATTTCTTAAATAAAATGTATAATGAGTGTCCTGCTCCAAAACCATATTTTGTCTTATTATTTGGAGATGCAACTTATGATTATAGAAACATTTCCGGCGATGCAAAAAATTTCGTTCCGCAATTTGAAAAACCGGAAAGTAATGGCGATTATAAAGCATTAGAAGGTAATTATAATTCCGATGATTTTTTCGTTAAGCTTGATAATAACAGCACACCGGATTTAGCAATCGGACGACTTCCTGTCAATTCTGTAGAAGAGGCAGAATATGCGGTTGATAAAATTATTACTTATGAAAACAACTCATCTCCAGGATTGTGGCAGATAAGAGCCACAATAATTGGTGACGATCCTGCGAGACCTTTTGACAATGAACCATATCATATTACTGACAATGAAAATTATATAATTCCCAAATTACCAAAAACATCGCTATTAAATAAAATATATTTGACAGAATATCTTGAAGTTCCAAACGAAATTACAGGATTTACTTCAAGAGAAGGTGTTAAAGAAGACATCTATTCCGCTTTTGAAGATGGAACGGTTATAATAAATTATTTGGGACATGGTTCACCAACAGTTTTGACACAGGAGAAAGTTTTTGTAAAAGAAGATATTTATAAAATAGAAGCCAATAGTCATTTTCCACTAATAACTGCCGGAACTTGTAGTTGGTCACATTCCGATAAAATTAATTTTCAAAGTATGGGCGAAGAGATAATGTTATTGGAAAATAATGGAGCAATCGCCACAATATCACCAACGAGAGCAACTTATGCAAATAATAATGTAAATTTTTTGAGATCTTTTTACAGCCATTTATTTCCGAATTCCACAACGAATTCTAATAACAATCCTATTGGATTTGCATATCTCAATGCGAAAATATCAACTTCAAATAATGAGAAATTTATACTCCACGGCGATCCAACAATAAAATTAAATTTTCCAAATAACTCCGGAGAAATAAATTACATCAGCTCCGATACATTAAAAGCACTTGATGTTGTAAATTTTAGAGGAGAAGTTTTTGAACCGGATTCGACAGAATTTAATGCTGTTGATTTTGATGCAATTGTAAATCTTTTTGATAATCAAAGAAGTGTTACTCGAGAATATAAAACCCTGAATGGAGTTACGAAATACATCAGTTATAAACTTCCCGGAAGTAAATTATTCAGCGGAAAAATTTCATTTACGGACAACACTTTTGACAACGAATTAATTATTCCAAAAGATATTTCTTATTCAGGAAATAATGGTATTTTACAGATTATGTATTATAATGACGATAATTCTATAGAGGGAACTCTGTATAAAAACGAATTAATTATTCAAGGATATAGTGATAGTGTTGCAAGTGATTTTTCCGGTCCGACAATAAGTGTAAGTGTCAGCAATAACAATATTGTCTCCGGCGATGTCGTGGCAGATTCGGCAATTATGCAAATCAATTTTTTTGATGAAAATGGAATAAATATCACAAATTCTGTCGGACATGCAATTACACTTAATATCGATGATTCTGAAACCGATATTAATATCACAGATGATTTTCAATATTTATCGAACTCATATCAAAATGGAAAAATTCAATTTGCGGTTAATAAATATTTCGAATCCGGTAAACACAATTTCAAAATCGGTGTATTTGATAATGTAAATAATTATAATTATTTTGAAGTTGATATAAAAATCATAGAACAAAATTCTACGATTTTAGATCAAATTGTAAATTTCCCAAATCCATTTAGAAATGAAACTGACTTCACATTTTACTCTGCTTATGACGGAATTGGAGAGATTGAAATTTTCACAATTAGCGGAAAACCAATTTATAGAATGCAAAATTTAGATTTTCAAACCGGCTATAATTCATTTCATTGGAATGGTATGGATAATTATTATAATAAATTGGCATCAGGAATATATTTCTATAAAATCAAATTATTCGCTAATAATAAAACTTTTGAAGAGATTGAAAAACTCGTAATTTTGCCATAACTATATTAATAATAAAAATGATAAATAATAGCCAAATAAATTTCAAAATAATTTTAGCATCAAAATCACCAAGACGAATAGAAATTTTAAATCAACTCGGTTTAGATTTTCAGACACTTCCTTCCTCTTTTGATGAAACTACAATCACTGAAACTAACCCAATAGAATTTGTAAAAAAAGCATCACTTGGAAAAGCAAAAATTATTTCAGAAAAACGAAACAACTCACTTGTAATTGGTGCTGACACGATTGTTGTATTGAATAATCAAATTATAGGCAAACCAAAATCAAAAGACGATGCAATAAATATTTTACAAAAATTATCTAACAATACTCACAAAGTAATTACAGGATTTTCTTTATTAAATCAAAATAAAAATATCAAAATAGTTGATTACGACATTACAAAAGTGACTTTTCGCAAACTTGAAAAATCTGAAATTGAAGAATATATTTCTGAATACAAACCATTTGATAAAGCCGGTGCTTATGGAATTCAAGATTTGAAAGCTATGTTAGTAAAAAAAATTGATGGTGATTATTTTAATGTTTTGGGATTTCCTATTTCAAAATTTTATGAAACTCTAATTCAAATTTATCGTGACTTTTCTTTGCTTTAATAAATTCTATTGATTTTAATTTTAATTTGATTTATTTGTCTCTCATTTTTAACAAACCGTAAACAACTCCACCTATAAAAAAGACAAATCCTAAAATCATTGTGATAATAGCAGCTCCACTCATTGCACCACCTCTTTTATTTCTTTAGATTTAATGTATTTACCGGTTGCAACACCAACTGCAATTGCCACAAGTAGGCATACGGTTCCCATCACATTATTATGGTCATAATAATAATTCGCTGAGAAAAGGATTCCTATTATAGCAATTACATAACCGATTAATTTGCCGGGATTTTTTAGGTTGCCTCTTTTTTGTAAAAGCAATGAAATGAAGAAAAGAGCAATTAATAGTCCCCATCCGCCTACAAGTAATGCAGTTACACTATATCCTTCATAGGGGTTATTAAATTCATTTATAAAATTCATAATAAAAGTAATTATTAAAATAACAGGCGTTACATATTTTATACAAATAATCCAAAATTTACCGAATTTGATTCCTGAAGTAGAATCCATATCGGCAATAACTTTTTTAGTATCGTAGAACCATCCAATAAGAATAGCTTCCATCAAGCCAACCCCCATTAGTCCCCAGCTCATCCAATGATCTACTATATCAAGCCAAACCAATCCATTCTGGAAGCAGTATATGAATCCAAATAAAAATCCGATTAAAGACACAATTGCAGTGATTTGAACTCTTTTCCCGCCAAAAGTATCTTTCAGCCCGGTAACAATGGTTTCCACAAGAGAAAATGCCGTGTCAACACCAAGCATAAATATCATTAAAAAGAAAGCTATTGCAAAAAGTGCCTGAGTTACAATTCCACCGGGAAGTGTTGCTATTGCCGAAGGATATGCAACAAAAGCAAGCCCAAGACCGGGATTCCCGGCAACATCAGCTACAGAAACTCCTTGAGTTGCTGCCATATATCCAAGTGTTGAGAATATGGCAAAACCGGCAAAAAATGATGTCGCACAATTAGCAAATGAAATAACCCACGCATTTGCATTAATATCTGAATCCTTAGGCATATAAGATGCATACGCAATTATTACACCAAATCCTAAAGACAGTGAGAAAAATATTTGCCCGTAAGCAGCCAACCACACTCTTGGTTCCAAAATTTTATGATAATCAAAATGAAGGTAGTATTCTAAACCTTCTCCTGAACCATCTAAAGTTATTCCTCTAATTATCAATACAATAAGAATAACCCACGGAATACCAACTGTCCAATTTACTATTTTTCCAACAACCTTAACACCTTTTAAAAGAACTAAAAAAACAGCTCCCCAAACAACTATATTACCAATAACCGAACCAATATTCAATGTACCAAAAGAAAACGGTGTGTTTTTAAACTTTAATATCTCACTAAAAAAGAATGCCTCAGAATCATTGCTCCACGGTAACGCTCCGGAAAATAATCCTTGCACAGATTGGGCCATATAGTTAACAGACCAACCCATTAACACCGTATAATAAAATGTTATCATTGCGGCTCCGGCAAGTACAGCAAACCATCCGATAAAATTTGTATTCTTTCTGATTTTACCAAAAGCTTCTGTCGGACCTTTTTGAAAACGAATTCCAAAATAGATCTCAAGAGCCAGCAAAGGAATTCCGGTTGTAATTAAAGCTACCACATACGGAACTAAAAAAGATGCCCCACCATTTTGTGCCAATTGATAAGGAAATCTTATTACATTTCCCAAGCCAATAGCAGATCCAATTGCTGCCATGATAAACGCTTGTCGTTTATGCCATCGTTCGCGTGCCATTCTATTCTCCTTTATTAATTTTATTTAAACTATCAAAATTACAGATAAATACAATTGAATTCTAAAATCACATTACCAATACGATAATTTAATTAAAATATTAATTAATATCAATGAAATTTCTCTTTATTCCAAAGTGAAATGTGAGAAGTGAAAAGTGAAATATATTTTCTCCTATCCATTAAAAAAATGATCGATATTTTTAATTGTTATACTCGATATATTTAAAAACGATTTCAACTCGTCTATTTTGTTTTCTTCCACTTTTTGTAGAATTATCTGTAATTGGGTTATCTTCTCCAAAACCTAATATTTCAAATGACATATTATCTGTTCCCATTTTCTGAATCATATCCCTAACAGCAGTTGCTCTTCTGAATGAAAGATCATAATTATAATTGCTTGAACCGATATTATCAGTATGTCCCTCAATTGTTACTTTGCCTTCTATTTTATAAGAATTAATTGTATTTTGAATTTTTTGTATTATATCTCTATTAAATGAATTATTTTGAAGAATATCAGAATCAAAAGTAAAATGAAAATATAACTTTTTCCTGAAGTTTTCCGGTGGCGGAGGTGCGGGCTGGTATGCTAAAGATAGATTTGCGGTGCGTGGAAATTCATCAACTGTTTTAAAGGTAATAATATTTGATTTACAATTTTTGTATTTAGCAAAAATCTCTAACCTCTTTTCTTTAAATGCGTAAGTGAAAAAATATGCTCCTGTTTTATCGGTTTTAGCTACAATTTTCCCATTCTTTACAATCTTTGCATTGACAACAGGTTTTTTGGTTTTTGTATTCCACACTTTTCCGGATACAATTTTTGAACGATCATAAAAATCATTAATGATCAATATTTTATCATATTTAGGAATAATTGAACAGAGTTTCCACAATCCACTATCATTATTGGGAATTTCAAAAGATTGATTTTTAACACCTTTAATAGTTGAAGTTAACAATTTTTTTCCTGAGCGAGATGATAATGTAATTGTACCAATCTTGGTCCTATCTTTAAAGATCGTCACTTCTGTATTAAATAATTTCTCTCCTGAATTAAAATCATCATCCTGAAAATTATTTCTCAGCCAAAGCTGACACTCATTTTCAATATTGTCTCCTAATTTAATGTTATAACTGTACTCACCGAAATCATCTTTTTTAATTATAGAAACATTATTTGAATTAATATGAGATTTCGCTCCGCCAGGATTTCCAATAATAATATTGTTACCTGAGCCATCAATTATTGATACAAATGGATCAAGATTTTCTCCAAACTCAGGAAATTCTATTTTGAATAAATATTCGGAACAATTAGCAGTTATGAAAGGAATAAATAGTAAACAAATCAATATATAATTTCTTATTCTTTTTCTCATAAATCCTCTTTATTTTAATTTTGTTAATTTTTCTCTCATTCTAAACATCAATATCACAACTTGGGTGACTCTTTCTAAATTTATCA
>JAYEHX010000131.1:0-2880 GCA_034659735.1 Fidelibacterota bacterium
TTTGGGATAAAACCAAACGAGACACTTTTTTTAGATGATAAGATTGAAAATGTTCTTGGTGCGATAAAGTGTGGATGGGAAGCTGTACAAATTAAGAACGAGAGATCTTTGATAAATGAATTCAAAAAGAGAAAAATAATATGAACAAAAAATTCAAAACAAATAGAAAATTTACCTGGATTATTATCCCGTCTTATGGATTACTTCCATTATTAAAAGTAATATTAGGTAATCCATTTGATAAATTTATACTGATAGAATTACTAATATATATTATCGTTTCCATTTTTTTATATAGGTATCTTATCAGAGTTGTGGCGGAAATTAAAGATAATGTGTTTTATTTTTATACAGGAATTGGACTGAAAGATCCATCAAAATTAGAACTAAATAGAATCAATTCAACAGAGCGAGTTGATAGAAAGTATCTCAAAATTAATTATGATAATTCTAAAGAATTTATGATTGAATTGGATTCTAATGTAATCGATCAGATTGACAAATTTTTGGAAAATAAAAATATATTATATAAATGATTGTTACAAAAACTGTAAATATAAATTAAATCTCAAATCTTTTTTACCACCTCAAAAAACTTCCCAACCGGAAATCCCAAGACATTATAAATCAAAAATGAATTGGTATTTTAAGATAAATATATTATTTTATACTATATTAAAAGTTTGGGAAAATATTGTTTAACCAAAAAGATTCAATAATTATCAATAAAGCAAGGGGGAATGATATGCCTAAAAAAAATTTTTATGTTTTATCGAAAAAAGGAAAAAAATCTCCTAAAAATGAGGATAATTATGCAACCCCTGATTCTATAGATAAATTAAAATTAGATAAAAATGGGTTTTTATATTTAGTTTGTGATGGAATGGGTGGACACAATGCCGGTGAAGTAGCGAGTGAATTTTGTGCAAAGGGGATGTTGGATAAATATTATAATTATTCCGGAAGTGGTGATGTTCAAAAAATATTAAAAAATATAATAGAAGATGTAAATTCAGAATTATATAATTATTCAAAAAAAGATGAAGAAAGATTCGGTATGGGAACGACACTTGTAAATTTGCTGATCAAAGATAAATTCGCTTACATTAATAATGTTGGTGACAGCAGGTTATATCTATTTGACTTTGATAAAGATAAATTTCAACAAATTACGGAAGACCATTCTGAAGTATGGAAACTTTATGAACAAAAAATAATTTCAAAAGAAGATATAATAACTCACCCGAGGAAAAATATCATTACACAAGCGATGGGAATTGATGAAGAGATAAAAATTAATGAGTATAAAATTGCACTCCCGAAAAAATTTCTGTTCCTACTCTGTTCCGATGGATTAACAGATGTTATGACTGATAATAGTATTCTAAAGATAATAAAAAAATCAAAAAATTTAGAAAATTGTGCGAATTCACTATACGAACTTTCACAAAAAAATAATTCACGAGATGATGTGACTATTTTGCTTGTGTCGAATTTTAAATTGCAAAAGACAAGAAAATGAAATATAAAGATTTACTGGATTTAGTAAAAACGAGAGAAGGATATACAATTGAATTTAAAGAATCAATAAGTTCTTCTCTCGGTAAAGAAATTTGTGCTTTTGCAAACGGACAAGGTGGCAAAATCATATTAGGTGTAAAAGATGACGGAAGTATAAAAGGAATTAATCTTACTAATAAAAATATTTCAAGGGTTCAAAATATTGCACGAAATATTGATCCTTCTTTTGAAGTTGTAATAGAACAAATTGAAAATCTCGGAATTATTTATGTTCCGGAGGGAAAAGAAAAACCATATACGGTAAGTGGACATTTTTATTTAAGACAAGGAGCAAATTCTCAACAATTAGATAGAGATGAGATAAAAACATTTTTCCAAAAAGAAAATCAGATTTCATTTGAGAGAAAAACAAAAAATTTCACAGATAAAGATTTTTCTAATACAGTTTTGAAAAACTTTAAAAGGAATGCAAATATATCTAAGAATTTATCAAAAAATCACACACTTAAAAATCTAAATTTGTTAACAAATGATAAATTAAACAATGCGGGAATATTGTTTTTCACACAACACATTAAAAAATATTTTCAAATGGCAAGTATTATGTGTTTTTTATATTCCGATATAGAACAAACGGAAATAATAGATTCAAAAGAATTTGCCGAAGATTTTATTAGTAACTTAGAGAATGCAAACAACTATTTAATCTCAAAATTAAACACTGCAATAATAATAAAAGATGAATTGAGGCATAAAGAAAAATTGGAATTGCCAAAAGAAGCACTTCGAGAAGCAGTAATTAATGCAATGATTCATCGAGATTATTTTGTGAATTCAAATGTTCAAATAAATATTTCACCCGATAAAGTTGAAATAATAAATCCGGGTAAATTGTTGTTTCCTAAATCTGATTTCGGCAAGATAAGTGTCAGAAGGAATCCAATTCTCGTAGATTTGGTGCATCGATTAGGATTAGTTGAAAAAGCAGGTTCTGGTATCAAGAGGATCAAAGGGCTTACAAAAAAATATAAAACAAAAGTAAAATTTAAAACAGGTGAATTTTTTACAACAATATTTTTTAGAGAAACCGATTTGAAAAAAATCGAACGCAAATCGAACACAAATCGAACACAAATCCGACGCAAATCCGACGCAAATCCGACGCAAATCCGACGCAAATGGATTTTAACTTTTTTGGAAAATGAGAATAAAATAACTAACAAAATAATTAGGGAAAGGTTTATACTGCACAAAGACACTGTTTCTAAAGGACTTAGAGATATGGTTGCACAAAATGAAATCATTCAAAAAGGTGATGGAAACAATGTTTGGTTTGAATTAGACCCGACACAAATCCGA
>JAYEHX010000132.1:0-12066 GCA_034659735.1 Fidelibacterota bacterium
AATTCTCACCATAATAAATTATGGTGTTATTCTAATTTGTAATTTAAAATTATTTATAGTGGGCACTATTGGACTCGAACCAATGACACCCTGCTTGTAAGGCAGGTACTCTAAACCAACTGAGCTAAGCGCCCCAATTTTCAAAAGCCCGTAATAATAAAAAATATTTTATATTTATGCAAGCATTATTTTTTTTTTAGTTGTATTCTTCTGCGATCTGTTTTAATTTTTTATTAATCAATTTTCTTTTTAGAAAACTTATTCTGTCTGTAAAAAAAACACCATTCAAGTGATCAACTTCATGTTGAATAACTCTTGCAGTAAAATCTGAAAAATCATTAATTTGTTCTTTTAAATCCAAATCTTGATATTTTAATTTAATATATTTTGATCTACTTACTTTTTCTGTTATGTCGGGAATTGAAAGACAACCTTCTTCTTCATAAGATTTTTCATCGGAATATTCTAAAATTTTCGGATTAATAAGAACTAAATCATTTTCTGATTCTACTGCATCTTTGCCAATAATTGATAAAGAAATATCATGTCCAACTTGATTTGCAGAGAGTCCAATTCCATCATCTGCATACATTGTTTCAATCATATTTGGGATTAATTTTTCAATATCAGTAGTAATTGATTTTACGAGTTTGCATTTTCTTCGTAAAATTGAAGCACCGTATTTATATATTTTTAATTCCATTTTAATTTATTTTTTTAGTTGTTCCATTTCCTGTTTAGAGGCAATAGCAGATTTTTTTACTTCTATTTTTGTTGCATCTTTTCCAACTTTTAATACTACTTTATAATCTTTTACAGAATCAACTTCACCATAGATTCCACCAATTGTCACAACTTTGTCTTTTGGTTTTAATTCATCTAACATCTTTTTTGTCTCTTTCTGTTTTTTTGCCTGTGGTCTCATCATAAAGAACCAGATTACAACAAAAATTAAAATAAATGGCAACATTCCCATAATATTAAAACCTTGTTTTGCTTGTTGTGCGAATATTTCTAATAACATTTTTTCTCCTTTTTTTAGTTATGCAATTATACAAAAATAAATTAAATTAGTCAATGATAAGAAAAAGAAAATTATTAATTTATTATTCGAAAATAAATAATTATATTATGTAATTAAAATGGAGACAAAAAGATGAAAAAATATTTACTATTGACAATATTCTCAATCATGGTTTTTTACGGATGTGCAACAGTTGGTGAAAAAAAAGTTGAAGAAGAATATCAAATTGCCAAATTATCACCTGAAACTATCAATTCGTATTTCGAAGTTCAGAAGTTTCTTGATGGATGTATTAATAATTCTGATCCAATTAAGATTATTGCAAATAGTAAAATTGATACAATAATTGTCAATGATAATAAGAAAAATATTAAAATTAAATTTAACAACCACTTTTCGTATATTGCATTTAGGGAGACGAATGTAAGAATAATTTATAAAACTATTCGAGAAAAATTGGGAAGGAGATATTCTGATTATAAAATTCAAATTTATGCAAATGATTTTTTAATTGAGAATTTAATTCCAAATGTCTATAGGAAAAATAGAAAGTATTATGATAAAAATCGTTTATCAAAAGATGATAAAAAACGAATTCCAAATGTTAGAAATATAAGTTCGAAAAACAGTCCGAACAACGGTTTACAAAATAGAAATGTTGCATTGTGGCATAGTCATGGTTGGTATTACGAAAATTCGTTAGATAGATGGGAGTTTCAGAGAGCACGGAATTTTCAAACTGTTGAGGATATTTTTCCAATGGGATTTACTATTCCATATATTATTCCAATGTTAGAAAATGCTGGTGCAAATGTATTCGTTCCACGAGAGAGAGATTTTCAGATAAATGAAGTGATTGTTGATAATGATAATCCAAAAAACAACAAATATATTGAAAGTAATTCTAAATGGAAAGTTGGAGATTCATTGGGTTTTGCAATTGGAAATCCGCCTTATGAATCCGGTGAAAACCCATTTAGAAAAGGAACTTTCAAGAAAACAATTGCAGATACAAATGGCAATTCTATAATAAGTTGGATTCCAAATATTCCTGAAAATGGGAAGTATGCTGTCTATATTTCATATTCACAGAGTGATGAAAATGTGCCAGATGCTCACTATTCAGTTTATCATCTTGGCGGAAAAACTGACTTTCTCGTCAATCAAAAAATGGGTGGAGGCACTTGGATTTATTTAGGTAAATTTAAGTTTGCTAAAGGAATCAATTCTAAAATTGGAAAGGTTGTTTTGACAAATAGGAGTTCTGAAATTGGAAAATTTGTCACAGCCGATGCAGTTCGATTTGGTGGTGGAATGGGAAATATTTCGCGAAATGGAAAGGTAAGCAAAAAGCCGAGATTTGTTGAATGTGCAAGATATTATTTGCAATATGCCGGAATGCCGGACACATTGGTTTATAATTTGAATGACGATAAAATTGATTATAATGACGATTATCAGAGTAGGGGAGAATGGGTAAATTATCTCGTTGGCGATCCATCTGGACCGAATAAAAATAGATATATTGATGGCTTGAATATCCCAATTGATGTATCGATGGCGTTTCATACCGATGCCGGTTATGACAAAACTATCAAGACACCGAAGACATTGACGATTTTTTCAAGTAATGATGCTGAGGATAAAAAAGTTTTCCCAAATGGGGTTTCTCGTTTGGCGAATCGTGATTTTGCGGATATTTTGCAGACGGAAATTGTGAACGATATGAGTAAAATTTATAATATTGAGTGGGAGCTAAGAGGAATTTGGGATAAGGGATATAGTGAAGCTTATAGACCGAATGTTCCTGCCGGACTTTTGGAAATGTTAGTTCATGACAATTTTTGGAATATGAAATATGGTAATGATCCGCAGTTTCGTTTCAATGTCAGTCGTGCAATTTACAAGGCGATTTTGAAATTTTTGGCAACTCAAAATGATTTTGAATATGTCGTACAGCCACTACCGGTTGATAATTTTTCTGCAGAATTTGTTGGTGAAAATAGTGTGAAATTGAAATGGAAACCTAAGATAGATAAATTAGAACCGACAGCAAAAGCGGAGAGATATTTTGTTTATACGAGAAAAAATAATGGTGGATTTGATAATGGAATTGTTTCTGAAAATTCTGAAATAGTCATTGATAATTTAGAAAAAGATGTGATTTATAGTTTCAAAATTACAGCCGGAAATAGTGGTGGCGAGAGTTTTCCCTCTGAAATTTTATCTGTTTGTCGAACAACAAAATCAAAAGGAACTTGCTTGATAATAAATGGTTTTGACAGAATAGATGCACCGGCAACGATTGAGACGGAAGAATATCAGGGATTTATGAATATGTGGGATGAAGGTGTGCCGGATAAATATGACATTAGTTTTATTGGGCGACAATATGATTTCGATCCGAAGTCACCTTGGCTTGATGATGATTCTCCAGGATTCGGTGCAAGTTGTTCCGATTATGAAGATAAAGTGATTGTTGGGAATACATTTGATTTTCCGATTATTCATGGCGAGTCGCTGAGAGAAATTAATTATTCTTTTGTATCTGCAAGCGATGAATCTGTGAGAAATGGAAGTGTTGATTTGAAAAAATATAAATATGTTGACTTGATTTATGGAGAAGAAAAATCATCAAAAAATCCAAATGAAAAAGGTAAAATACAATTTTCTATTTTTCAAAAAAAGATGCAGAAACAAATTTATTATTTTCTAAAAAATGGTGGAAATATTTTTATTTCGGGAGCTTATGTTGGTAGCGATTTAGATTCGACACAATCAATATTTGCAAATAAAATTCTAAAATATAAGTGGCGAACTGATAAAGCGGTAAATGACAATATTGCTTATTCGGTAGATACTTCATTTCAGAATATTCAATTTTGTAAAGAATTAAATGATAAGATATATAAGGTGGAATCACCCGATGGGATAGAGCCGGCAGATAGTTCAAAAGCAAAAACAATTTTACGATATTCACAAAATAATGTGAGTGCAGGAGTTGGATATAAAGGTAAATACGATGTTGTAATTTTCGGATTTCCTTTCGAGACAATTATAAATAAAAACGATCGTGTTGATTTAATGGAATATATATTTAACTTTTTTAATGCGAAATCTACAAGTGTTGAAGAAAAATTTGATGGACGGAAAAAGAGTTTGAATAATTAATTATGAGTTGGTCGAAAAAACTATTTAATATTTAAAATTTCATCATAAGAATCACTTTTTAAAAGTAGAATCGCATTCTTAATTACTTCATCATTTTTAATTTTGTATTTATATTTTTTATTAGTTCCACCATAAAATCCGGCTAATTCTATTTGTAAAATATCTGTAATTTCGTTTTTATTTTTTTCTAATAATTCTTTTGTATCAAGTATAAATGATTTTTTTAATGTTTCAAATATTTTTTTTGTATCTTCAGAAAGTGTATCATTTTTGTTTAATTTATTTTCAAGTTCTTCGATTTTTTTAATTGTTGGGTTTATGAATTTATAGTTTTGATTATTTAGAAATCCTATGAAATTTAAAAAATGTTTTTCCATATTATTAAAGTTATTATCTTTTGGATTTTCAAGCATAAAAGTTCTCGCATATTCAAAGGTATGTTTTTTTTTGATTAAATCTTTTGCGATATTGGAAAGTTTTTTTTCTACTAAAATCGAATCCGGTTCGATGCCAATATTTGCATTTACTTCTCTGCCATTTTGTGTAAAATATTTTTTTGTGGAATCAATGTTGGCATTTATGATTTTGTTTTCATCATAATAATCAACTTTTTGTATCCATCGTTTCGAAGGCAGAAAGTATTTTGAAGTAGTAATTTTTACGGCACTTGTGTCATCGAGATTATAAACATGTTGAACTAATCCTTTTCCAACAGAAGTTTTGCCGAGTATAATTCCTCTATCATAATCTTGAATTGCACCGGCAACAATTTCTGAAGCGGAGGCACTTTTGTTGTTTATTAAAATTGCTAACTTAACCTTTTTTGGAAGAAGTGATCTTTTTTGAGAATATAATTTATGATTAAAATGGCTATGTTTTCCGCGAGTATAGACGATTAATTTATTTTTGCCAATCAAGATATCCATAACATTTTTTGCCTCTGTCAATAATCCGCCGGAATTATTTCTTAGGTCAAGAATTAGATATTTTATTTTGGATTGATTGAATTCAATTAATTTTTTCATCAATTCATTATGTGCATTTTTAGAGAATCCGTTAAGTTTTATATAGCCAACATTTTTGTCTAATATTGTAGAATATGGAATTTCTTTTATGATGATTTTTTTGCGGATTATCGGGAAAGTAATTTCTTTTTTCTGTCGTAAAATTGTTAGGATAACTTTCGTTTTTGGTTTTCCCCTTATCAGTTCCGAAATTGTATTGAATGGAATATCAGCTATTGATTTATTATCTATTTTTATTATTTGGTCGCCGGGATAAATTCCTGCTCGCCAAGCCGGTTCATCTTCCATTAATGATAAAACTGTTAATGTATCATTTTGCATATTTATTCTAAATCCAACTCCGCCATAATTTCCTTTTGCCAATGTAGAGAGTGAAAATTTACTCTGTTTTCGTAAATAATTTGTAAACGGATCCAGTTCATCAACCATCTTTTCGATTGTTTTTGCTGTCAATTCATCAGAATTAATTTCATCAGTATAATTTTGATAAATCAAGTCAAAAGCTCGAACTAATTTATCTCTGTTTTGAAGATAATTAATGTCTGAAGATGAAAAGGTGATTGAAGCAAATATTAAAATGCTTGCAAATATTATTAAAATTTTATTTTTCAATTTCATTTAATTTCTCTATTGTAATTTTTTTTATTTTTTCATGAATTTCATTTATAGATTTATCTCCCTCAATTAGATAACATCGTTTTGAATTTTCATTTGCAATAATTTTATATCCGTCTAATACTCGTGTTTTGAATGTAGAATTTTCGGACTCCATTCTATCAAAATTATTTTTGTCTAATCTGTTATTGGCTTGATTGATATCCACATTGACAATAAATGTCAAATTCGGTATCAAATTATGACTTGCGATTTTATTTAATGTCTCGATTAATTCCATTGAAATATTTCTTCCATAACCTTGATATGCCGTTGTGGAATCATAAAATCTATCGCTGATTACAATTGTATTTTCGGCAAGTGCAGGTTTGATTATTTCGCTTACAAGTTGACTTCGTGCCGATGAATATAAAAGCATTTCTGTCACCGAATTCATCTTGTCACTTTTTAAGTCGAGTAGAATATCTCTAACTTCATTTCCTATTTTAGTATAACCCGGATCAAAAATATGAATTACATTATATCGTTTCTTTTTTAAATAATTCTCCAACATTTTTGCTTGCGTTGATTTTCCACATCCGTCAATTCCCTCAAATGTAATAAACATTTTACTCCTTTATTTTCTGTCGTATAATAACAAATTTTTTATATAAATAATAGGAAAATTTGATGTCTATAAAAAGTTTCTGATTGGAATGATAAATCAGAATAATACTATAACTTTTTATAGAATCCTTTGCATAACTAAAACAAATAATAATAATAACCAAAATAAAAAAATAAAAATGTTTAGAAGTTTAGTGGTTTAGGAGTTTAGAACGATAGAAATGATTTTTATTAACAATAAATTATATAATTAAAATGTATTTGTTATGTTAATCAAAGGGTTCTTATAGTGAGAAATATTAATAAATTATTTTTTTCTCATAAATGTTTCAACGGCTATTAAAATCTCAGAAATATCATTCGTGCTAATTAGCGAAATTCGTTGTCAATATTTTCTATTTTATCAACATCATTTTGCCTTGACGAATATTGCTATTTGCCATTACACGATAGATATAAATTCCACTTGATAAATTTTCTGAAGTGAATGAAATATTATTTATACCGGAATTCAATTCTCCATCAAAAGCAGTTGCTACTCTCTGTCCGTTGATATTAAAAATATCTATTTTCACATTTCCGCTAATCGGTAAATTAAATTTTATTATTGTAGAGTTATTAAATGGATTTGGATAGTTTCCTATTAGTTTGAATTCCGTAGGATTTATTTCTTCTACTGCCGATTTCGTGTTGTCAAATCCAAAATAATCTAAAATCGCTCCGGCAAGATCTTCTCGTTTTTGCTCGTCATAAATTGTAGCAAATGGAAATCCCATATATACAACTTTACAAGCAGATGAACCGCCGGAAACTGTTCCTGAATATTGAATTCCGGCAACTTTTGAAGCACTATATCTTAATGCAACACTTGAGCCACCATTTGTAGAAATCACATCAGGATAATCTACATTCCAAATACCGTGAGTTCCATCATCATAACCAAATGATAATCCTGCAAACACAGTTCCAGATTCTCCATAGACAGAATAGTCATCAGAATCATCTGCTTCATAATTTGCTTTCAAAAATCCATTATAAAAATCTTTATCTGAACTACCGCCTTTATAATCCAAATCCCAGCCGACTTCTGCACCGGATACAAAAAGTTTACCGCCTTGCTGTAAATAAGTTTTTGCTTTTGTCTGTTCTGTTGAACTAAATGTTTCATCAGCTGTGGATTCATCGCCAAGATTCCAGAAAACAGCATCATAATTAGATAAATTTACATCGCCGGCAATTACAGCATCGTTAGAACAAGTTTCAAAAGAGTATTTATATTTTCTGAGTGCCATTCCAAAATCCATTGCAAACTCGTGATATGGAGAATTGAAATCTCCGCCTATTCTGTCAAAACCGTCAACGATTAAGAATTTTTCGCTATTGTGTGAATCGTATTGAACTCCATAAGTGTCTGTGATCATACTTTCATCACTTCCGCTTGTCGCTTTGCTTTTGACTTTATAAAAAGAGGCCACACCATCACCAATTAAATTATATGAAGTTAAAATTGAAGAATTTACAGTTTGTGCTAATTCCCAACTTCCACCCTCTGTAAATCTGTAAACATTATGACCGCCGGTAGCACTTGGATCTGAACAACTCCATTCTGTCTGTTGATAATCTGTGTTATATATTTTCACCGTGACTAATTCAGGAGTTGGTATTGTGGGACTATCAATAATATTATCATATCTTATTGGTGAATAACTTGATAAGGCACTTGTTGAAAAATTGGCATAACGACACCCCCAACCTGAACCTGCTGCTTCTGCCATTAAGAAACTTCCGTTACTATTTCGTTCTACATTCAAGCGAATATGATGGCTGGCATAATTCGCTGCATCTGCTGGTTTCATGTCATTCCAACTGCCTAAAGTGGATGAAACATTATGAAATGAACTTGTAGTTTCTCGTCCAGAAGTCCAAATTCTACTTACATATCCGGAACAATCTACTCCTTCTACATCACTATAATTTACCGCACTATTTCCATTTACACCCGATGTCTGCATATCTCCGGCTTTTTTTCCATCTTGGATTCCTGTTTCAAAATCAGATAATGTGGAATATCCTCCCCACTGATATGGAACTTTTGTATTTGAACCAATTATCCACCAAGCACCATTATTACTTGAAGGTGTCTCTACTGAAGCACCACTTAGAGTTTCTACACCATTAGTTTTATTACTTGAGCTTCCTGTCCATTCACAAACGATATATGGATCAGCGGTTGCTAGAGCGTCTGCACGGGTAACACTTCCTGATATTTCGGACTTTTTTTTTAGTGAATTTGGTAATTCATATTCAAACGGATATTCAAATTCATTGTAATGAAAAGATTTTTCTCTTAATTCTTTTGGATATTCAATAATCGAGACATTGTCGGAAAAGTTATTTTCGTAATTCCATTTTATAATATGAATTCCGTCTTTGTCAGAAATCATTTGGTATAAATTTCCATTTTCATCAACATTGAATTCTTTAAAAATATAAGTAAATGCGATATTTGGCAAGTTGAATTTTGCTTTCAATTTTCCATCATCATCCATCAAATATATAAATCTTGCAACCTTAAGCGGAACTTCTTGAGTAATTTGTTCTATTAGCAGATATTTAAATCCTTCGGGAGTTGCACCGAGATATTGGATTACACCGAGATTATCAACTGCGATTTGGTAAGAAGAATTATCCGCAAGTTGCACTTCTCCGATTTGAGAATTTTTTCGTACAGTTTTTATCTGCCCCGTTTTTCCATCTGGAATTCCATCTATTTTTAAAAGTGAGTTTCCTTTTTGAAGTGTGTTGATTTTTAGAGTTGTCTGTTTGATTGTTGTCAGTGCGATTTGACCGTTTTCATCTCGTGTAATTTTAGAAAATAGAATTCTTGCAGATGAAGTTTGATAGTGATTTTTCACAGTGCTTTGATTCATTTCACAAACTTTATTTTCGCTTAGAATATAGAAATTATTTTCATTATTCCACAGAATATCATCGGCATTATAGAATGGAACTTTTACTGTTTTTTCTAATTGATTATCTTTGAATACTTTCACCTGGTGATTTTGAGCATCGAGAACAATTACTTTTCCATTCGAAATATCAAATGAAGTCGGTCCATATTGTCCGCCGGGTGCTACTCTGTATTTCACATTTTCAACATCCGTTCCCCAAGGAACAAATAATTTCTCTTCGTATTGAAATTGTCCCAATACGACTGCTGTTAATACTAATACTGCTAAAAATAATTTTAAAATTTTCATAATTTCCTTAATTTTATTTCTCGATTTCAGTTCTAACTAAAAATTAGTACAGCTGGGGAGATTTGAACTCCCACACCTTACGGCATATGATCCTAAATCATACGTGTCTGCCAGTTCCACCACAGCTGCAAATATCCACCAAATATAATTATTGTTTTTCTTATAGTCAATTATAAAGTTGGAAAAAAATGCAACGAATAACTCGAATAACAACAAATGACAAAATATCCGTGCCAATCCGCTAAATCCGCGAAAATCCGTGTGCTACAAATGACAACCAATGACAATAAATGACAACCAATGACAATAAATGACAACCAATGACAATTGATGACAACAAATGACAATGAATAACAACAAATGACCATCAATGAGAATCAATTAGATAAATTCGGTTAATTCGATGACAACAAATGACTATGAATGACAACAAATGACAATAAATGACAATAAATTTCTCTGCGTCTTTGCGTCTCTGCGGTAAAGATGACAACAAATGACTATAAATAACAATGAATAACAAAAAATCCTTCGCGTCTCCGCGTCTCTGCGGTAGAGTATTTAAAAACCATTCTTCCACATAGCATCCCAAGGTGGCAAAATAATCGGTTCTGTTTTCAATGCTTCCAACATTTTCTTTGATAGATGTTTCTTCTCAATAATTACACCATACATATATTTATCAAACCAATCATTTCCTAAAGTCCAATATCCATTGTGACCACGGTCTGTTCCCCACGAATTTTCTACTAACCATTTTTGCGGTTGTCCGTCTTTAATATCCACTCCGACGAATACCATTGCATGAGTAGGGACAGATTGATTATACAAAACTTGCTCTTTCCTATTCAAATCAAAATTTATTCCGAATAAACTTTCGTAATCCTTAATTCCCCTGATCATAAATCCATCGCTGTCATATTCCTTACCAACATCACAGCCAAACCAAACAGGGACATCGTCCATAATTTGGTTTTTTGCCAATTTTTTCATATCGCTTGTTGGAAGATTTAAGACAAACATATTTTCTTTATCGAACATGTTTCTATCATATTCTACTCTATATGTCTGATAATATTCTTCAAGCGGATTACTCAAAATATAAACGAAATTATCTAACTTAACTTTTACGATTTTTTGTGCGAATTCTTGTGGAGTATAATTTTTCCCAATTTTCACATCGCCATCTTTATTTTTGTATTTCCACACGAAACTTTTTGGTGGATTTCCGAATGTCATTGCTAATAATTTATAAATATCCTGCATCGCATTCAGGCGAATTTCTTCATAATCTTCCGCAGTTGCATCGCCTGTTTTATAAGCATTGAAAATTTTTGAAGCTGTTTGATATAATTTTGCTTTCATTAAATATGTCACATCGCCGGTGTGTGAACTCGTGTAAGTTTCCGGCATTGCATATTTTGGAACCATTCCATATTTTTCTATCAAATCCACAACCATATTCCACTGACCGCCATCGCCAACTGCATGACTCAAAAGCCAATCGATTTCCCTGCTTTCCTGATCTTTATCTTTCCATAGAATAATTTGGTTTATGAATAAATTTGCTTTCTCGAGTTTGTCGTAAAATGATAAATAATTATGTGAAAATTCAAAACCTTCCAAATCATATTTGTTAATCATTCTCGGACGGAAAATATTTAATCCGGCGAATAGCCAACATCTGCCCGTTGATTCTTGATTTGTAATTCCCTTTACATCTAATTTTTTTGTAAATAACTCATCTTGCTCAATATATGTTTCTCTGTCAACTGCCAAATCTTTAATTCGATGAGTTGCCAAAGCATTCATTATCGCTTTTTGTTCGCCTTGATTTGTGATTACTTTCTCGAATCGTTCCAAGTTTTCCATTGTCAACGCTCCACTATTTTCGGCAAAAGCACCAACTGTCATCATCAGAATCATTAAAAAACTAACTAATTTCATCTTGTTCTCCTTTTTAAAATACTCTTTTTCTCACTTATAATAATTTACCAAAAATAATTAATTTAACAAATATTAAAATTCAGAAAATAAATTTAGAGAGTAGAGAGATTTTCGTGGTTATAATTTGCTCATTACCGCAGAGACACAAAGACGCAGAGGAGTTTGTTGTCATTGGCTGTCATTTTACTTTACCGCAGAGACGCGAAGACGCAGAGGAGTTTGTTGTCATTGGTTGTCATTTTACTTTACCGCAGAGACGCGAAGACGCAGAGGAATTTATTGTCATTTATTGTCATTCATAGTCATTTGTTGTCATTCTACATTCTACATTCTACATTCTACATTATTTTTGCCTCAACCTTTGCGTCTTGCCTGCCCGACTTATTACAGGCGGGCGACTTTGCGAGAGATTTTTTTT
>JAYEHX010000133.1:0-2838 GCA_034659735.1 Fidelibacterota bacterium
CAAATATGATTTTTCAAAAAGGGAGATTGAAAATTTTGCGAATGATGCTTTAAAAGATCCGGTTATTCAGGATATTTACATTAACCAATTATTTACAGATTCATTGTTTAGAACCTATATTTTTGTTTCCAAATTGCCCGGAGTGACTGACGACGAAGGACTTTCGGCTCAAGAATCTTTCGGCGATTATTTTGATATTAATGAAATAAAGGGGAATCAATATATTTTTTCAGGTGAACTCATCTATTTTGAAAAGGAATTGTCAAATAATGAATTAAAAAAAATCGCAAATGAACTACTTGGCAATCCGCTAATCAATCATTTTGAATTTGGGAAATTTGATGGACGAATTCAATATTTTCCTGAAGTAGAAATTGAAAATCAAATTAAAACCGATGAAATTGACATTTTTATTTCTGATAGTGAATTAAAGAAACTTTCTGAACGAATGTTATTGTCATTGGATTTAAAAGAGATGAAATCGATTCAAAATTATTTTGCAGATGTAAAAGTTCAAAAGAGCAGAACAGAAAAAGGGCTTCCAAAAAATCCTACAGATTGCGACTTGGAAATTATCGGACAAACTTGGTCGGAACATTGTAAACATAAAGAATTTAATGCGATAATTAATTATAAAGATTTGGATACAGGTGAGACCAAAAAAATCGATTCATTGTTCAAAACATATATCTATAATTCCACAAATGAAATTAAAAAGCGATTAGAAAAATCAGGTCAAGATTGGTTGATAAAAGTATTCAATGATAATGCCGGAGTCGTGAAAGTTGATGATGAAAAAGTTTTTATTTGGAAAGTTGAAACACATAATAGCCCTTCTGCACTTGATCCTTATGGTGGTGCTTTGACCGGAATTGTTGGAGTAAATCGTGATCCGATGGGAACTGGAATTGGTGGTGGAAAATTATTATTTAACACAAATGTTTTATGTTTTGGCTCACCATTTTATGATGGAAAATTACTCACCGATCAACTTCATCCACGAAGAATTATGGAAGGAGTTGTGAAAGGAATAGAAGATGGCGGAAACAAATCAGGAATTCCAACTATAAATGGATCGATTTTTTTTGATGACAGATATCGTGGAAAGCCGCTCGTGTTTGCCGGAACAGGCGCCTTGATGCCAATAAAATTTGATGGGAGAAATTCTTGGGAAAAGAATATTGATGTTGGCGATAGAATTATGATGCTTGGTGGACGAGTTGGAAAAGATGGAATTCACGGTGCAACTTTTTCTTCTTTGGAACTTGATGACAAATCACCAAGGTCGGCAGTTCAGATCGGAAGTCCGATAACACAAAAAAAATTATCTGATTTTATGCAGGTTGCGAGCGAAACCGGATTGATAAAATGTTCAACGGATAATGGTGCAGGTGGATTGTCGTCGTCGATTGGTGAGTTGGCAGAATTTACAAACGGAGCAGAAATTAATTTAGAAAAAGTTCCGTTAAAATATCCGGGATTACAACCTTGGGAAATTTTCATTTCAGAATCTCAGGAGAGAATGACATTGGTAATTGAACCGAAAGATGTTGATAATATTTTACAATTGGCAAGAGATTATGAAGTTGAATTAACGGATATTGGAAATTTTAATGCAGATGGTTTTTTGAAGATATTATTTCATGATGAAATTGTTTCGTATCTAAATTTAGATTTTCTACACAATGGACTTCCGCAAAAAATAATGGAAGCGGAATGGAAAAAGCCAAGATTAAGAGAACCGACAATCCCATCAAACATCGACTATAAAGGCATATTATTGAATTTAGTGGGTGATTTGAATATATGTTCTCGTGAATCGGTAATTAGAAAATACGACCACGAAGTGAAAGGAAAAACTATCATAAAACAATTGATGGGCGAAGATACCACAGTCCCACAAGATGCCGGAGTAATGAGATTGACATTTGATGACTTTAGCGGATTAGCAATTTCAAATGGGATTTGTCCGCAATATGGAGATATAGATTCTTACGAAATGTCAGCCGGAGCATTTGATGAAGCGATAAGACAAATTATTTCTATCGGTGGAAAATTGCCTGATTTAGATTCATCTGAAAATATTTTATGGACAGTTAATGATAATTTTTGTGTACCGGATTCTGCTTATGATTCAGAAAAAAATCCCGATGGAAAATATAAATTAGCTCAATTAGTTCAGATGAATGAGGCACTTTTTGATATGGCGACATTTTTTAATATTCCAATGACTTCCGGAAAAGATAGTATGAAAAATGATTTCAAGCGGGATAATGTGAAGATTTCTATTCCACCAACAATTTTATATTCTATAGTTGCAAAAATTCAAGATGTAAGAAAAACAATAACTTCCGATTACAAAAAAGACGGCGATTTGATTTATCTTATCGGTAAAACTTATAACGAATTGGGCGGATCGGTTTTCTATCAAATGTTCGATGAATTGGGAGCAAATGTTCCAAAAGTCAGGAAAGAAGATGCGATGCGAATTTATAAAAAAATGATGAAAGCAAATGGCGAATCGTTTATAGAATCTTCACACGATATTTCAAATGGTGGTTTGGCAGTCGCGGTTATTGAATCATCTTTTGATGGAAATCTCGGTGCGGAAATTAATTTTAAAAATAGCGAAATTGGAATTAATGCAGAGTTGTTTTCAGAATCGCATTCACGATTTGTGGTTTCAATTCAACCAAAAAATAAAAATAAATTCGAAAAAATATTTGGGAATGACTGCAAATTGATTGGGAAAGTTACTGACAATAATTTATTGAATATCGTTATGAATGACAAAGAAATTGTATCTATGCGGATTGATAAATTGTTGGATGAATGGAG
>JAYEHX010000134.1:0-2828 GCA_034659735.1 Fidelibacterota bacterium
GTAAAAAGTATTGAATATCAATAAAATATTCATTATAATTAAGAGATTGAAAAAAATAAAAAAGGAGAAATAGAGTGAAAATTAAAGTAGGTATTAACGGATTTGGAAGAATCGGAAGATTGGTATTCCGTGAGATGGCAAGCAGAGAGGAGTTTGAAGTTATAGCATTAAATGATTTGACAGATGCAAAAACATTATCACATTTATTGAAATATGATTCTGTACATGGAAAATATCCGGCAGAAGTTTCACATACTGATAATGCAATTATTGTTGATGGAAAAGAAATTAAGGTATTGGCAGAGAGAGATCCTGCTGACTTACCTTGGAAAGAACTTGGTGTAGAATTCGTAGTTGAAGCGACAGGATTATTCAGAAAGAGAGCATTGATTGAAAAACATCTACAGGCAGGAGCAAAGAAGGTCGTATTGACAGTTCCGGCAAAAGATGAAATTGATAACACGATTGTTCTTGGTGTAAATGATGAAAATTTGAAAGCAAGTGATAAGATTGTTTCAAATGCATCTTGCACAACAAATTGTCTTGCTCCGGTAGCAAAAGTTTTGAATGATGAATTTGGTATTAAGAGTGGATTGATGACAACAACTCATGCATATACAAACGATCAAAATACACTTGACGGACCACATAAAGATCTTCGTCGTGCAAGAACAGCTGCGGTTTCGATTATTCCAACAACAACAGGTGCAGCAGTTGCAACAGGAAAAGTAATTCCTGAATTAAATGGAAAATTAGATGGAATGGCAATGCGAGTTCCAACTCCAGATGGTTCAGTTGTAGATTTAGTTGTGGAAGTTGAAAAAGAAGTGACTGTTGAAAAGGTAAATTCTGCAATGAAAAAAGCATCAGAAGGAAAGATGAAAGGTATTTTAGAATACTTGGTTGATCCTGTTGTTTCTATTGATATAGTCGGAAACCCACACTCTTCAATGTTTGATTCATTAATGACAATGGTAAATGGAAATTTAGTAAAAATTCTAAGCTGGTATGATAATGAATGGGGATATAGTGTTAGAGTTGTTGACTTATTAGAGAAAATGGCTAAGATGTAATTTAATATTTGATATTTGAATTTCTGTTTTTTTAGAATTTCATTATCAATTGTATAAAAAAACCGATAATTATTCATTATCGGTTTTTTGTTTATAACTAATTTTTTAAGATTAGAAATACCAATTGGATTTGAATGATATTCCAAGTCCTCTCATATTTTCTCCAGCAGAAAAATCAGATGGTTTTATATCTTCAAATGACCAATTATCATATCCAACTAAGAATATTTGATTAACGCCATGAAGATAAAAAGCCATATCCCAAGAGCGAGAACAGAATCCAAAACCTGTTTTAAAGTGTTTATTATATTCAATTCTCTCAACTCTATAATTTAAGAAAAACCATTTTGCAGGAAAAAGTTTGACATCGAAAAATAATCTCGATTTCACCTCGTGTCCGATTCCTTCGCCAATAAAAGCTGTAAATCCCGATTGTAGATAAATTTGGTCAATAGGTTGATAAGTGAATATCATATCCATTTTAGAAGCAATATTCTTTGTAATTGTGGCATTAGAATCAATTGTGGTTTCACTCACAACTAACATAGAATCCATATCTATATTTAGTGGATCCAAATAATTCCCTTCAACTGATATTTTTTTCTGCATCATATTATTTACTTTTATTTTTGCACCAATATCTCTAAATGATAGTTGGACATCTAACTCATTTTTGAAAAATTTAGGAATATCTAAAGGGATATAATCATTTAGAGCAAATCTCATTCCAACTCCAAAATCAATACCAGGTGAAAAATGTATAAAATCTAAAACATCAGAAGGGTTATTAAATTCCGGTGGTGCAATAGTTAAATCACTTAATGTGTCACCAGCCATTATTGATAAAGAATCTAATGGAGCAGTAATAATTAAATCCATACCAAAACTATCACCGGTTTCTTCATCTACACTTATTGTAATATTTCTGCCTTGAATATTAGCAAATAAACCAGAATATAAATTTATATTCAAACCAAAACGGATATCAGGAACTCCAATACTCGTATTTTTTTTTGATATTTTTATATCTGGTATTGGAGCGAATGAGCCAACTCCTATTGTATTTTTTAAATAAACATTTGCTTCAAAATCACTTTTTGCATCAGTGAGTGGATTGTCGAAACTTAATCCGGGAGTTCTGTTACCTTGAAATGGTATTGCCAAAACTTCACCGGGCAATACACCTTTAGCATTAACAAAAAAACCGGTATTTAGATGGAATGTTGTAAAAATCATCGGTAGTTTGAGTGAAAAAATTGTAGGAATTTCAACATTAGAATATACACCAAGACCACTTGTTTTGAAGAGTGATACGAATTCATCTAATTCACTTTGTGTTAATGTTCGTCCATCGTTGAAATAAGTATTGACTGTATTTATTGAAAAAGAAGAATTATATACATCTAAACCTATATTAGGCCAAGGTGAAAAAATAAGAGAAAAATTTCCAAGTGCTTCTGCTTTAATACCTAAATTTGCAGGATTTTGAAGTGTTGCTTCAGGTGTTCTGTTTTGACGACTAAAGGTAATATCGGATTTATCTAAAGTTATTAATCTTTGGCGATTTTCTCTTTTTCTTCTTAATCTTCTTAGATATCTCTCTTCTCGCTTATTCGATGGTATGAGTTCATCATTCTCAACAATAGGAGATTCTAAATTGGTAGTGTCTATAGCGATAACAGATGTGTCAGTTTTTGTAGTATCTTCAGTCAAGTTTCTTGTGACATAATCTGTCATCTCTTTCTCTGTTTTGAA
>JAYEHX010000135.1:0-2814 GCA_034659735.1 Fidelibacterota bacterium
AAAGAAGAAGGTTAGAAGGTTAGTGGTTAGAGGGTTAGAAGAGGTTAGTGGAATTTTTCAGAAGGAGATAAGATGCAAACATCAAAAATGAAGATAGTGTTTATTTCCATATCGTTAATATTTATTTTGGGAATTTTATTATATTCACATAAGATTGTAAATGATTTACGAAATGATTCGAAAGGGATTTTAACATTTTATACGGAATTATATGCGGAAGTGGCGAGTAATGAAGAGTTGGGGGAGTTTTTTTTTGATAAGATGATAGCGAAAATCTCATTCCCAATTATTGTGACCGACATGACAAATTTGGGAATTAATGCTTATAGAAATATTCCTAAATTGGATAAAAATGATTCAACTTCCTTTAGTTTATCCAAAAAAAATAAAAAAATACTTCTAAAATATTTGAAAGAAATGGATAAATATTCAACACCAATTCCATTATATTTTAATAATCCAATAGATTCAGGAAAAATGATTATTGGTTATATTCACTACGGAGATAGTGTTGCAATTACTCGTTTAAAATGGATGCCGTATATTGAAATTTTTGGCGTGTTGGTTATTATTTTGATTGGTTTTTTTGGATTGCAATATATTCGAACAAGCGAGAAAAAATTTATTTGGGTTGGACTTGCTAAGGAAACTGCTCATCAACTTGGGACTCCAATCAGTTCACTACTTGGCTGGATAGAACTCGCGAAAGCAAAGTATGGAAGTGACACAGATATCTTTAATGAGATGTCGATTGATATCACTCGGCTTGAAAAAATTTCTCACAGATTTTCTCAAATTGGTTCAAATGTTCCCAAGAAAATCATTGTATTTAAAGAGTTGCTTGATAATGTAGAAAAATATATTATTCGTAGAATTCCTCAAAAAAACAACCATATCAATTTAGAATTTATTGATAAATCGGATTCTAAAATTCTGGGAAATATCGAACTTCTCGAATGGGCGATGGAAAATATTATTAAAAATGCGGTGGATTCATTAGAGGGAAAATCTGGAGAAATTAAAATAATTTCTAAATTGAATAGTAAAAATCAAATTGTGATAGATATTGCAGATAGCGGAAAGGGAATCGAATCGAGCAAATGGAGTAAAATTTTTGATGCGGGATTTAGCACAAAGGTGCGAGGTTGGGGGCTCGGACTTTCACTCGTGAAAAGAATAATTGAAGAATATCACAATGGAAAAATATTTGTTTATAAATCAAAAAAGAATATTGGTACTACCTTCAGAATAATATTGCCATAAGTAAAGTCAATAGAATTAATAATTTAAATATTTACAAATGAAACAAAACATTCTCTGCGTCTTTGCGTCTCTGCGGTAAAGTATTTTTTATAATGCAATTATTTTAGGATTTATAGTTTTAAATTGTGGCATACACATTCCGACTGTTGCATTTATATAAGTTGGATCGCAAATCAGATAAGTCGCATCTTTATATTTAATTTTATCTCCATCGACATTTTTGTTAAATTGTACAGCGGTAGAAATGTGTCCGGGATAGTCCAATCCAACGACTGTTAAATTAGTTAAATTACTTATTAAATATGAAAATAGAATTGATCTGTCTTCACAATCTGAATATGGATAGAAGAAAGTTTCTTCCGGTGCAAAATATTTTTCTCTTCCAAATTGGTCGTCATCGGTTTTATATTGAAAACTTGTCTGCACTAATTTCAATAAAAAATTCACTGCCTCTAATTCTGTTTTTCCACTTAAATATGGCTCAAATGTATCGACAATGGAATTTTTTGTATCCTGTGCAAGTGGGATATTAAAGTAAATTGAAATCTCTGTTTGTGGATAACTTTCCATTAAATTTATAGCATCCATATCAAATGCAATTTTAAGATTATGTTTCTTTCCTTTATGTGTGAATCGTAATATTTTCTCAATATTTTTATCAGTAAAATTAGGAATCGTCAATAATTTTAAATCTATAATGTTTTTTGAAGCACTATGACTATCAGAATATGTATAAAAACTTTTTACTTTTTTCGCATCTTTTTCCAAATTGATAACATAATATCTTTGCTCATTTAATTTTGTATAACTTGTGCTATAGATAGTTGTTTTGCTTGGCATTAATAGAACGATTTGATTATCGATATATCCGATTTTTACATCATAACCGGATTTCACAAGATAGAACCAAACGAATATTTTTTGTTTATTAACTTGATTTACGAATATTGATTTTGATAAATTATATGTCATCATCACATATCCCCAATCATTGAGTAATAAATTTTTCTTATTATCTTCAAGATATTCGAGTGTTTTTTTGTATTTTGTAGTCGCAATTTTTTCCCAGATTTTACTAATTTGTTTGTTGTCAAGTTTGCCGTTTGTACTCAAGTTTATTTTTTTGTCAACAGGTATATCCAAATTAATTCCATAAAGTTGGAATTTATAATTTTTGTAATCGGTAGTTTTTATTTGTGGTTTTGGTTTTGGAATTATTTTTGGTGGTGTTTTTTTCACTACGGGAGAAAGTTTAATATCATTGGTTTCATCATCAATTTTTTTCTTTGGTTTTGCTTTTGGCATTGCTTTTGGTTTTGGTTTTGTGTCTGCTTTTATGCCCTCTAATGCTTGAAATTCTTTCCAATCTTTTTTCAGAAAATCAGTGAATACCTTGTCGTCTTTTTCCATAAAATTTTTAAACTGTTTTGTGTCTTTTTTTGCCCAATCTTCAAAACTTTCTTGTGAAAAACCGATAGAAATCAAAACAAAAATCAAAACAAAAATACTTCTTTTTAAAATCATTTTTTCCTCCATTAAATTAATTTCTTA
>JAYEHX010000136.1:0-11914 GCA_034659735.1 Fidelibacterota bacterium
GGTTTTACCTATAGTTATTCATATTAAACCATTTCGTGGTTTTTCGTTATTGGTTTAAACATAATTAAAAATTACTGTTATTTGTGAATATTTTGTGGACTTTATAGTTAATAAATTTTTTCAATATAATCATCTAACCAATTATAAAACAATTTCATTTCCTTTTTATCAATTCCTTTTTTTCGCCATTGTTTCAATAATTTATTTGCTTTTATATATATAGTTTTTTCTTTAGGAATTATTGTTTGCATGTAGCCGGTTTTTTCTTTATTTCTTAACATTGCAAGATTCAAATATTTATATCCGCTTCCCAATTTAATCGGGAAACATTTTGATTTTAAATCCAAAACCATTTGATTTATATACGAATTCTTATTATCTATTGATGTTAAAGTTTGTGGCAGATTATTACCGTCTGATACCCAAACCGGAGTTACGATTGTTAAAAGTTGCCAACCTAAAAGTGTCCACATAGTTGTTAATTTTGGATCTTCATTTTTTCTCACACCTTGGATTGCCATAGAAGATGCCGATGAACTTCTGACAATAAAATCCGAAAGACAAACAAAGGTTTCGTCTTTTTTATTTTCCGGAAGTGGCATTTTATATATATCTTGTTCTGTCAATGAATGTTTTAAATTTCGTGTTGCTTTTTCTAAAATAAAATTAATTGATAGTTTGTTTTTTGCATATTCATTTTTGAATAAATTAGCTGTAGATTCATATCTAATTATTCCCAATCCGTTTTTATTATCGCCACTGACAGAAAAATTCGTTCTAATTAGATAACCGTTTTTGGTAGAATTCGCATCATATTTTTTATAAGAATAATATCCTGTTTCATAAAATGCCGATCCGCCTTTTGCATCTATCACACCGAAATTTGCCGCGACTCCTCTTTTGCCTTTTGTGTCGTCAAGAAGTTTTTCAAAGTCAGATAGATCGGCACAAGTTTCCAATGCTTTTCTCATGAAAAATCCCTCTTGATCATCTTCAATATCACAAGTTGTATCAGTATTTACATTATACGATGCGGTGTTCATTATGCTAAAACCTACATTATTACTGCCAATCCAAATGGCTTCATTTAATGTGTCAACAGAATTTGCAATTCCAACCAAATCGTATTTTTCACCTTCGATAAAAACCAACTTGTTTTCTAAAAATCCGGTGTCGCGATGTTTCCACAAAATTGGTCTTCCATCTGCAGTTGCTTTGCCAGAAATCACCGCTGAAGTGCAAGCGATTCCCAAATCATATATCGCAAATAAAATCAATAATCCTAATAATATTTTTTTAAAATTCATAATATTTCCTCAAATGTATTAAAAAGAACTTCCAGAATTGAGAAATCCCAGAAGTTCTTTATCAAAGATTATGTTTTAATCTTACAAATTTTCATCAATTGTTTTCAACAATAATGTAATATCTTTTTTTGATAATTTTCCATCTTTACTGAATACAACCTTTCCATCTTTATCAAAAACAACGATGTCATTTGAATCATCTTTCAAATTCCATTTTTTCACAACTAATTTCTTAAAATCTTTTACATAAATTGTGCTTGGAAATTTTTCTTGTTTTTTCTTTAGTATCATCGAAATTGCAAAATTAGGTTTCCAAGTTGCAGCCATATTTACAATTGCAACCGATCCTTGTTTGTCTTTCGGATAATCTTTTGCTTTGATTTCATCAGCAGCAGGATCGTTTAAGTCAGATTCATCTGGATCTGCATAAAATACAACCCAAACCTTGCCAACCAATTCATTACTGCTCCAAGCAGTTCCATCAGTTCTTCCACCAACTTTACCAGACATATTAAGAACCTTAGGTTTTGCACCCAGTGGCAACTCTGCGAATACATTCGTAATCAAAAACAAGACGACTAAAATCAAAATTAATTTCTTCATTCATTCCCTCCTTGGCTTTCGCCATTTAATTAAAAACTTGTTACATATTGTAACTCTATCTCTCTGTTGAATGACTCAACATTATCTCCAAAAATTAGATTGCTAAAATTTATTTTTACAAAGAAGTCATCGGATATTCCAATTTTAATTCCGGCATTTAAAAATCCCGATCCACTCGTAATCTTATAATCTCCTATATCACTAAATTTTTTATAATCAATTGCAGAATCGTATTCTACAAACATTCCAAAAGCATTGTTAAAATCCAAACTTATTCCCATAAAAATGGAAGGTAATCTGACACTATCCGGTTGCTCTAATGAATAATTTATACCGAAATGTAAGCCGACTTGACTATTCAAAATTGTATTAAAGTTTTTACTTGCCACCGAATAAATTCCAAGTGAACGGATTTCATACAATCCCAATGAATCAATATATTCTCCATAACCTTGTGAATCAAATCCTAAAGCCACGCCGGGATAATAAAAACCCTCATCTAATAATCTAAATTTTGCATGTGCTCCCGGAAGTTCATTCCATAATATTTTTTCATTACCAATAATTCTGCTACCGCCATAAGAAATCCCAATGTCAAATCTATCTGCAATTCCAACTTTTATTGTGCTCATCACTCCGCCTCTTGGTTGGAATCTCATTTCAGTGGACAATTTGGCTTTTCCTAATGTTCCGGCTGTTGGAGTATTGATTAATTTTGTAGGAACTCCAAAATTTTGTGCAGACATTATACCGAGACCCAAAATAATTAGAGCAAATATTTTTATTAAAAATTTCATGATATTTTATCTCTTATTTTTTTTCTTAAAATCACTTTTGTTATATGTGTATGAATTTACAACACCGGTTGAATCAAAAGTAACATATAAATCTTTTGTTTCAATTCCTTTGAATAGTTTAAAATGATAATATCCGTAGGTCCAAGATTTATCTCCGCTATCAATTCCAACTCTCCAAGGATTACCGAACATTTTTTGAACATCGGATTTTTTTGTTTCTCCAATTTTAATTTTAGTCACATATTTCCCTCTGAAGTCGTGGCCGATTGTAGCACAGGAAATTAAGAGAAAAGCAATCAATAAGATTATAATTATATTTTGTTTAGCGATTTGATTTTTCATAAATAATTCCTTTTTTTAAATTACTATTTTTATATCTCTATGTTCCGAAAATGATTTAAAATAATGTTGACGAACATTTTCATTATCAACTTTAATGTTTAGATTAATGCTAACATATTTTGCTGTTTTACTTTTTTTTGATAAATTAATTTTATAATTCTTTTCATTATCTAAAATATTTTCTATTGCTTTAACGACTGTATCATAATTATTCCCAATGATTTTATAGTCCCACTTGCACGGATATTTTATTTTAAGTTTTTCTTTCACTTCTCGTTTCTCACATATTCACTTTTCACATAATCACATAACTCAAAGTTAATATATATTTTTGTAATAATCATCATAATTTTTTATTATATTATAGAAAAGGAGAATATTTAAGATGAAATACTTAGAAAAAATACAAAATGACTTAAAAATCGCAATGAAATCTAAAGATAAAGTTAAAATGATTACCTTACGGAGCATGATTTCAATGCTAAAATTAAAGCAAATTGATTTAAAAGATGAGTTAAATGAAAAAGAAGAAATTGCTGTAATTAATAAAGAATTCAAAAATCGGAAAGAATCTTTTGCAACATATTCTGAAGCAGGTCGTGATGATTTGGCTGAGAAAGAGAAAGCAGAAATGGATATTATTGAAACATATTTACCGAAACAATTAGGCGAATCTGAAATAGTTGATATTGTTAAAAATTCGATAAAAGAAACCGGAGCCGAATCAATGAAAGATATGGGAATTTTAATGAAAAATATAATGCCAAAAATAGCAGGCAAGGCAGATGGGAAAATTGTTCAAACAATAGTAAAGAAAGAACTCGGGAGTTAGATTATGTATTGGATGGATGTTGTCGCTTTAATTATCATAATATGGTTTGTTTATAAAGATTATTCATCGGGATTAATTCTCAGTTTGTTTCGTTTTGTGGGATTAATTTTAGGAATAATTTTATCGGCAAAATATGGATATTATCTTGTAGAATTCTTGATTAATAAATTCTCCTTTCCAGAGCAGGTCGGACAAATAGTTGGATATGTAATTATATTTATTGTTGTTTTAATTGTTGTTCAACTAATTGGAAATTTATTGAAATCTACACTTAATGTTATTTTACTTGGTTGGTTGGACAAAATTGCGGGGGCGATTTTGGGATTTGTAAAAGCATCTATTTTGATAAGTTTGATTTTTTGGGGATTAATGATTTTGCCAATTAATCGCCTTACCGATACGATAAAATATAGTTCGAAATCCTTTTCTATTTTTGAAAATGTGGCACCGACAACATACAATATTATAATCAAACCATTTATGAATGGCGTAGATATTAATTTACATTTTGACAGTTTTTCAAATAAAATAGATAAATACAACAATGACAAAAACTTTGATTTGCAGGACTTAAATAAATTACTAAATAATGTTGATAAATTAACATTTCAAGATATTCAATATATCCAATCAGTTTATAAAGATTTGACACCGGCCGAAAAAAAAGGGATTAATAGTTTACTGAAACAGGGTGGTTCTAAGATGGAAGAGGCGATAGAATTATTAAAGAATTATTAATCGAATATGAAAAATAATAAAATTATTCAAATTGGTATAGGGCTTTTGATTTCAGGAGTTGCTCTTTATTATACTTTTTCCGGAATTGAGTGGAAAGTTTTTGCGACGGAAATAAAAGAGATAAATTTATACTATTATTCTGTAGGATGTTTTCTGGCAATATTTGCAATTTATATTAGAGCAATTAGATGGAAATATTTACTTAAACCGCTCGGCAATTTTAAAGTTATACATCTTTTTAAAGGAACAGTTGTTGGATTTTTCGGGAATTATATTTTGCCTGTGAGAATGGGTGAAGTGTTGCGACCTTACATAACGGGGAAGTTCACAAACTATAGCGGAACAAAATTATTTCCGACGATTGTGGCGGAAAGATTTATCGATATGATTGCATTTTTTGTTTTTATTTTACTTGTTTCAATATTTATTCCATTTGGGGAGCAATTGAATTTCCTTAGAATTATTATTCCGATTTTTATTCTATTCTTGTTTATTGCTGGTTTATTGTATTATAAATATAAAGAAAAAATTCAAAGTCATTTTGATTCTAAAGATAGTATTGTACATAAATTTTTATCAAAATTAAATGTTGGATTTAGTTCACTATTTAAAATAGATAATCCGCTTACAATTTTTATTCTAAGTTTATTAATTTGGCTCTGTTATGGTTTATTATTTTATTTTGGATTAATGGCTTTTTCTGTGGAATCTGCAATGACTGTTGCCTCATTTTTATTAGTGACTACGACTTTTGCAATTACCATTCCGGCAGCTCCTGGAAATATTGGCACTTATCATTATGCAGTAATTTTTACACTTGCAATGTTTGGCATCGAAAAATCCGTATCTTCGCCGATATCGGTTATGCTACATCTGGTTGGACTAATTCCTGTTACGATTCTCGGAATCATTTTCTATCTCGAATCGCATATCAAGATTAGAGATATTAAGGATAATAACAATTTCACGCAAAGTTCGCAAAGAAAGGAAGAACAATTCACCACAAAGAACACAAAGAAAGAAAGAATAATTCACCACAAAGAACACAAAGAACACAAAGAAAGAACGCAAAGAGTTTTTTAATGTTGAGGTTGAGAATTAACGGTTAACTATGGATTTCATCCATAGTTAATAACATTTATCTACTTCGTAGATATCTATCAATTTCATAACTTTCAAAAACCGCGAAAGCGGTGATAAGATGGTTAGAAGGTTAGGAGTTTAGAGGGTTAGGTACCGTGCATAAAATTGTGCCTAAATCAAAGCACAAAACAAAATGACTAACTTTGCCATTTATGGTAGAGATGAGAAAGGGCTAATCAACGACAGGGCTTTAGCCCAAAACCACAATGACAAACAAAAAAATAACAAAGAATAATTCACCACAAAGAACACAAAGAACGCAAAGAATATTTTTTTATTAATTTAAATATGAACACGAATTTTGGAATACATCAACCGTGTTGATGTGTAGAAATGTCGCAGACATTTCTTTCTTTATAAAAAACTTCATTTTTTTCGCATTAACACGGTTAATGCACTCCAAAAAAGACAAAAAAAACCGCGAAAGCGGTTGAATGTTATTAACTACAGGTGGAACCTGTAGAAGTGAAATAGCTGACAAAATACAGAACTCTGAAAGAGTTCAACAATGTGTTAACAAACTTCCGAAGATTTCAATTTATTTTTCCCGATAAATTAATTATTTTACATTTTGTCGGGTCAAAACTTCGGAAGTTCTTCGTGCCAAATAATGTAATAAGGTTTGTGTTTTTGGGAGAATTTTTTTTACTAAACCACTAAACTTCTAAACATTTTGATTATTTGTTTTAGTTATGCAAAGCATTCTAATAGTATAATCTATTCTTCTATATTTATTTCTCTACTGGAATATTCCTAAATTCTAACATATTACCGCGACCGGCATTTATTTGTAGTAAAGTTATTTTTGTTATTTCTGAAGAAACTTTTTCAAATTGAATTTCCATATCCACTGATATTCCTGCAATTATTTTCTTTCCAGCACCTGCATATTGAGAAACGGCATTTTTTAAACTCGAAAATTTATTTCCAAGTTTTACACCTGAAACTACATATTCATTCCCAGAATTATCATACATCATTGTTGTATATGCTGCAGGCCAACCAACATACATACCAAATTCTATATCATCTTCTGTAGTATTCATTATTTTGATTTTTACAGTTACGATGCGATTAATCATATTTGCACCAATGATTTCATATTTTAATCCATTTTTCCCAACAATAACGATTGGTTCTTTAACGATTGGTTCTTTTTCCACATGAATTGGCGGTTGATCTTTTGTGATTGGTTTTCCAGTTTTTTTGGTTTCTATAGATTGCCCCATTAATTTATTAATAACCCCATCTTTGAGAATTTTCACCGAGGCAACAGAAAAAACCTTTCCATCTTCAGGAGAAATTAACCGTGCATTGATTTTTATATATTCACCTAAATCTGTAATTGATCCAGAAACAATTGCATCGACACCCAAAACTTTCCCAACTCCAACTTTAGAATCTATATCAATATATCCATGTAAAGATAAGTTTTGTTCCTCTAATATTTTATCCATCATCTGTCTTTCCACCACATCAAATCGTTTTGTTAAATATAAACGAGTAGTCAACTCTTCTGCAATGTATTTTCCAAGATTGCTCGCATTTCCTTGTAAATCGGTAAATTGCATAACACCAATTTTTACTTTATTGTTTTCTGACAAACTATTAACAATTTGAGCTACTAAAATTTCTAATTGTGAATCCAAAGTTTTTGGACTTTCTTTTACTGTCGTTTCTGAAGACATACATCCAAAAATGAAGAATTGGATAATTATAATAAATACAAACAACTTTTTAAAATTCATGGCTTTACTCCTTGTTTATTTCTTTCGTTTCATTACACAATAATTTAATAGAAAAATATAATAATAAAAAGAAAATAAATTTTAAATCTAAAAATATTTTTGTATCTTATCAGTGCTATTATATAAGGAGAAAAAAATGGAATATATTATTTACATAATTGTCGGATTGTTGATTGGGATATTAACCGGTTGGACTTTTGGAAAACTTGGCAGTGGAAAAGTATCAACAGAAAATAAGATTTTACAATCGGATAATAAAGAGTTAAAAAGTGAACTTAAGGAAGAGAGAGAAAAATATATAAATTTAAATAATCAAACTTCTGCAATACAAAATGAGAATCAAAATTTAGAAGAAAAGTTAAGCGAACAGAAAAAAGATATTGATAAATTGCAGGAAAAATTCATTACAGAATTTGAAAATCTTGCAAATAAAATTTTTGATGAAAAGAGTGAAAAATTCACAAAAGTAAATAAGACGAATTTGGATAATATTCTCAATCCTTTTAAAGAAAATATAGATAAATTCAAAAAGAGAATTGAGGATACGAATGAAAATAATATTGATAGGAACTCTGCATTGATTCAGCAGATAAGAAATTTACAGAAAGAGAATGTTGATATGAGAGAGGCAACTTCCAACTTGACAAAAGCATTAAAAGGCGATCAGAAAACACAGGGAAATTGGGGCGAGGTAATTCTGGAGCAAATTTTAGAAAATAGTGGATTGCGAAAGGGAAAAGAATATACTTCACAGGCAAAAGGAATGGGCTTGAAAAATGACGACGGCGACAGAATCGCACCGGATATAATAATAAATTTGCCGGATAAAAAACATTTGATTGTTGATTCGAAAGTATCGTTAGTTTCATACACTAACTATGTTAATTCCGAAGATGAAAATAGTAAAAAGCAATTTTTATCAGATTTTAAAATATCCACAAAAAGACATATTGATAATTTGAACAGCAAACATTATGATGACGCCACAAAATTGAATTCACCGGATTTCGTTTTTCTATTTATGCCGATTGAGGGAAGTTTTGCACTCGCAATGCAATCAGATAGTTCACTTTTTAATTACGCATATAAGAAGCGAATTGTGATTGTTAGTCCGACTACTTTGATGGCAACTTTGCAGACAATTACATATATTTGGCGACAAGATAATCAGACAAAAAATGCAAAAGAAATTGCAAAACAGAGTGGAAATCTCTATGATAAATTTGTTGGATTTTTAGAAGATTTAGTAGCTATTGAAAAACATCTAAATAATACAAAAAAATCATTAGACGGTGCTAAAAATAAATTGAAAACCGGAAGTGGTAATTTAATTGGCAGAGTGAATAAAATAAAACAATTAGGCATAAAAACAAAAAAAAGTATTCCGACTGAATTCGAAAGTGATGAGAATCTTTTGGCAGAATAGTTTGATATTTTGTGGTGAGTGGGTAAACATTCAAGAAGAAAAGAAGACGGAAAAATATTAAAAGTTACTCATACAAAATAATTGGAATGAAAAATTTAAAAAAATCTTATTCGTGTATTCGTGGCAAAAAAAATTAAAAAAATCTTATTAGTGTATTCGTGGCATAAAAAATCAAACTCCAAATATGAAAATATAGTCAACATACTGACCAAATTAATGTAAATATAGTCAGTATAATGACAAAATTAACAAAAACATTGCTTTTCTATTAAATATACCATATATTTAGAAAAAGGAAGAGAGTTATGAAAATACTAAAAAGAGCAATAGAAAAATCAATATTAAACAATTTACAATCAAATAAAGTGGTTGTAATACTTGGTGCAAGAAGAACAGGAAAAACAATTTTATTAAAACAGATTATAGAAAAACTTGATGAACCGTATTTGCTATTGAATGGAGAAGACCAAAATAGTGCAGATATTTTATCGATAAGAACTGTAAAAAATTATAAAAATATTTTAGGTGACAAGAGGGTTTTAATAATAGACGAAGCACAGAAAATTGAGAATATTGGACAGATTTTAAAATTAATGATTGATGAAATTTCCGGATTGAAAATAATTATTACCGGCTCATCTATCTTTGATATTTCAAATAAAATTGGCGAGCCATTAGTTGGTAGAAAATGGACATATCATCTTTATCCAATCTTTGAATCTGAATACAATCAAATTGAAAATCGTATAGAAAAAATAGATAATTTGAGAGAGAGATTAATATTTGGAAATTATCCTGAATTGATGCATATTCCAAATAGGGAGAGGAAAAAACAATATTTACAAGAGATAATCAATTCATATTTATTGAAAGATATTTTAACATTTGAGAACTTACGAAATTCTTCAAAAATACAAAATTTATTGAGATTAGTTGCACGACAGATTGGCAAAAAAGTATCCTATCATGAATTAGGGAAACAGTTATCAATGAGTAAAAATACGGTGGAACGATATTTGGATTTACTTTCAAAAGTTTTCATTTTATATAGAGTTGATGGATTTAGCAGGAATTTACGAAAAGAAATTTCCAAAAGTTCAAAGTGGTATTTTTATGATAATGGAATCAGAAATGTATTAATCAATAATTTAAATCAGTTAGAATTGCGAAATGATGTTGGTGCATTATGGGAAAATTATATTATTAGTGAAAGGATAAAATTTCAACAATATAATAGAATGTTAGTAGGAAATTATTTTTGGCAAACTTACGATCAGCAAGAAATTGATTGGATTGAAGATAGAGATGGCAAACTTTTTGCTTACGAAATGAAATGGAAAAAGGTGAATGTAAAGATTCCAACGGCTTGGAAAAAAGCATATCCTGAATCGAAATTTAGTATTATTAATAAAGAGAATTATGGTGATTGGGTTTTATAGTAATAATGATTTTATTGTAGAAATATAGAGGAACAGAAAAAATATAAAGTATAAGAGATTAATTTATGAAAAACAATTTAGATAAAATATTGATATTGGATTTTGGTTCACAATATACACAATTGATTGCTCGTAGAATTCGTGAGATGAATGTCTATTGTGAGATTCATTCTTTTGAATTTGGAATTGATGAGATAAAAGAATTTTCGCCAAAAGGAATAATTTTATCCGGAAGTCCGGCAAGTGTATTGAATGAGAAAGCTCCTATCATGACGGAAAAAATATTCGATTTGAATGTTCCAATTTTGGGAATTTGTTATGGATTGCAATTGATAACGAAATATTTTGGCGGGAAGGTTGAATATTCTAAAAAGAAAGAGTATGGAAATGCAGAGTTATTTTTGGATAGAGAAAATGAATTATTCGAAGATGTATTTGTTGAGAAAAATTCTCTAAATGTTTGGATGAGTCACGGCGATAAGGTTGAGAAATTACCAGATGATTTTGAAATTATCGCAAAGACAAACAATTCTCCAATTGCAGTTATTAAGCATAAAATAAAACCGATTTTTGCTCTACAATTTCATCCTGAAGTTGAGCATACAAACGATAATAATAAGATTTTAGGAAATTTCGTTTTAGACATTTGTGATGCAAAAGCAAACTGGACAGCGGATAATTTTATCAAATATGAGATTGCGAAAGTAAGAAAATTTGTTAGCGATAAAAAAGTCATTTGTGGTCTGTCCGGTGGAGTGGATTCATCGGTTGTGGCACTGCTATTGGATAAGGCAATTGGCGATAATTTAACTTGTATATTCGTGAATAACGGTCTATTACGGATGAATGAAGCGGAAGAGGTGCAACAAATATTTAGAGAAAATTATAAAATAAATTTGATTTATGTTGATGCGGAAAAACGATTTTTAGACGAATTGAAAGGTGTGACAGATCCCGAACGAAAGAGGAAAATTATTGGGAATTTGTTTATTGATATATTCGAGGAAGAGGGAAATAAGATTGGTGATATTGACTTTCTCGCACAGGGAACTTTGTATCCCGATGTGATAGAATCTGTCTCTTTCAAAGGTCCATCTGCAACAATAAAATCTCATCATAATGTCGGTGGATTACCGGAAAAGATGAATCTGAAACTCATCGAACCGCTTCGTGAATTATTCAAAGATGAAGTTCGTGCAATTGGGAAAGAGTTAAATTTAATTGATGAAATTTTGTATAGACATCCATTTCCGGGGCCGGGTTTAGCTATTAGAATTATTGGCGAAATTACAAAAAGTCGCTGTGATATTTTGCGAGAAGCAGATAATATTTTTATGCAAGAATTAAAAAATACAAATCAGTATGAAAAAATATGGCAAGCATTTGCAGTTCTGCTTCCTGTGAAAACCGTCGGAGTAATGGGCGATGAAAGATCATACGAAAATGTTCTTGCATTACGAGCAGTTACCAGCACAGATGGAATGACGGCAGATTGGTCAAAAATTCCCTATGAAATTCTGGCAAATATTTCCAATAGAA
>JAYEHX010000137.1:0-11854 GCA_034659735.1 Fidelibacterota bacterium
ATGAAGAGAGATTGAATGTGGATTTTGAGTTGGTGTAATGAAGTTATTATTAAACTTCCGAAGTTTGTGTTGGTTTATTTTGTGTAAAAGTAAATATTACTAAGTTCTATTATCAAAAAACTTCGGAAGTTTTCGATGCGGTCTGAAAATTTTAATATAACTATTAATTTTAAAAATCTTACTATGTCGTTTTAAAACTTTTAAAAACTTGAATCCAATAAAAATATGCCTCAAGTTTGCGTTTTTTTAATTTCCCTAAAAAATTATATTTAGAATGAAAATTATATGTTTCTATTTCTATTCCTTTGAAATATTTAAGAATAGGTGTTTTGTCTTTATTCAATATTTTACTAGCAATATAAGAAGCTTTAGCAGATGAAACAATTGAATCATCAACACGATATTTAATACCGATTGGATAAACAGAAAATCTTTTTAATCCGTCTAATAACTCTCTTGCTTTCTCCGGTTTTTCTTTAGAAATCATTGGAAATTGGGATATTAATAAACTTGTATTGATAATGTCTTTTAAAACATCTTCAGCAGATATAGTATTCTTTCGAAATTTAATTTCTTCTGATAAAATTGAATAAAAAGATTTGATTACAATGTTAAAGTTTTCTGATAAATCAAATAAACGCCCCACATCAAAAAGTTGTTTTATAATCTCCATTGATTTACCTGTATTATAAGGAATTCCGATTGTGTTCGGAGCAAAGGCAGTAAGTTTATCACCAAAAATTGAATCAATTGTTGGAGTTGTTACCATTATGTCATTCCCATCTGTATCAATCCAAAAAGATTTTATTGGAGTTCGTACAATTTTGGGATAAGAATATTTATGGAAAAGCACATCAAGAATAATAAAATTTTCTCTTTTATTAACCACGGACTGGTAATAAAATTTAAAATGAGCTTTTGGAACTCCGGTTTCTTTTCTTTTGTTTTCATTATATTTTGTAAACAACCCTGTTTGATGAACAGATTCAAGAACCCTTAATAAATCTTCTTTGCTGACTTTCGTATTTATATCAATATCAATTGAAAATCTCTGAGGATCATCAATTAGCAAAATTAAAGAAGTCCCGCCCTTAAAAACAAAATCAAGTTTATTAATAACCAATTGTTCGAGAAGCCCAAGAGCTCGAATCATCTTTTCGCAAATTCCAGGATCAATCTTCTGTTTTATATTTCCTAAAGAATCGATCCATTCTTTAGAATACGAATTTGATTTTATCATAATAAGTAATTCTTAGAAACTTTAATATTTTTAAGAAGAAATTCTTTTAATTCCGGTTCTTTTTTTCTTCTTTTGCTATAATGCAATAAGGTTGAATAATTTATTTCATATTCAGATAAAGCAACTTTAAAAATGGAAATCATCTCATTTCCCTGATAAGCAATTAAAAGGTTTTTATCACAAAATAAATCAACTAAAAGTTTTTCTATCTTTGGAATACTAATCTTTTGGACACTTTGTAAAGGTGATTTTGTGGTAAGAGATTTTACAATAATAGAATTATAATTTTCGAAAATATATGTTCCTGCTGTTTTGCTATCCGGTTCAATATAAACATTTTTAAAATTTTTATCTGATAAAAGGTAAAAAATTGATTGCACCAAATCTTTTTCTACCTCTACAAAAGTTAGATTTTTAGATGCTTGATGTCTTGAAAATTCATTTAACCAACGAGAACTCCATATACAAAAACGAGTATCATCAAATTCTTGTTTTATAACTTTATTAATTGACTTTATTTGATCATCAATATCAGGAATATAATAATTCTTTTTAGATGTAATTTTAAATACTCCCCTTTTAACCGAAGAGATAATATTATTTTTTTTGAGCTCTCTAATATTCCATTTAAATGCAGTTTCAGTAAGTTTAGGTTTTCTTTGTTCAAGAAACTCAAACAATTCCTTTCTTTCAAATTTCCTGTAATTTGAAAAATGTTTTTTTATTTCGGCAAATATCTTATTATTATTCATTTCCACAACCTATCTTTGGACACTTATTGCTGTTTAGTGTCCATAGATAGTATTTTAACAATTTAGTAAAATCTTCAAATTTCATTATATTCCTATTTCAAATACTATTTTTAAATAATTATTTTAAGAATTCTTTCTGTCTTATTTTTAAACTTTTCAATTTTCATCTCTTTACACACTAATTTAATATTTATTTTCATAATAAACAAATTATTAAACTTTAAAAGTTTTTATTTTAAATTAACAATTTCCACAGTATTTTTATTTTAACATTAAACTTCCGAAGTTTGTATTGGTTTATTTTGTAAAAAAGTAAATATTATTAAGTTCTATTATCAAAAAACTTCGGAAGTTTTCGATGTTTATTTGTTCAAACCTTAGTAAAGATAAATATCGTTAATATAAATATCTGCAAAGCAGATAAATGTTATTAACTATGGATGTAATCCATAGGAAAGAAATCTAACTATATAAAAAACTGCGAAGCAATTTAATATTTTGTATTTTTTTTTGAACTCTTTCAGAGTTCTGTGTTTTGTCAGCCATTTCATATCTACAGGTTTCACCTGCAGTTAATAATATTCAACCGCTTTCGCGGTTATCGATTGTCAATTATTCATTGCTAAAATATTATCTGAAATTTTTAATATGGTTCAACCTTATTTATTTGTTAAAACCTTAGTAGCAAAAACATATTCCAAACTACCAACCTTATTACCTTATTTAATTGTGTTTATTCAATATTTATTTAAACTAAACTTCCGAAGTTTGTATTTTGGGAATTCTTATAATCATAAAAAAATATAATCATTATTTCTACAATCTGAAGATAATTTACACCAATTTCTAATAATAATAGAATTAACACAATCTTAACACATTTTTTATTTTCTCTTAACTTTCATTCATTATTATGCGCTTGAATTGAAAAGATGAATTCTTTTATAGGAGAAAAAAATGAAATCGTTTATGAAAATACAACTTTTGCTAACAATAGTTATTTCTACACTTTTAGGAGTCGGAAAGAGTGGCAATATTGCGGGACATATATTAAATAGCAAAACAAGTGAAGTATTAATGGGTGCAAACATATTACTTGAAGGATATGAAATCGGAGGTACAACAGATTCTGACGGAGCATTTAGAATTTACAACATTCCAGAGGGAAAACATAACTTAATAATTTCTTACATCGGATATCAAACAAAAAAAATATCAGATGTTGTTGTTACAGAAAATGAAATTACTAAACTTGATATTACTTTAAATTCTACTGTCTTGAAGATGAAATCTATTGTATTTGAAGTAGAAGCCAATAGAACAAGCTCAACATATTTATTAAGCAGTCAAAAGGATGCAAGTAATATCCAAGATGGTATAAGTTCGGATCAGGCCTCGCGAAATGGGGATTCTAATGCTAGTGATGCTGCAAAAAGAATAGTTGGTCTTTCTGTAATTGATGATCAAACTATTGTAATCCGCGGACTTAGTGGACGATATACCCAGACAGAAATTAACAATCTACCAATGCCAAGCCCTAATGCCGATAAAAGTAGTGTACCATTAAATCTTTTTCCATTACAGATAATTGAAAGTATTACTGTTAGAAAAACATTTACACCGGATATGCCGGGAACTTTTGCAGGAGGAAATATTAATATTAAGACAAAAGCATATCCTGATAATAGAGCTTTTAAACTCAATTTTTCTACAAGTCAAAAATCAAGCATTGTATCTGCAAATAACTACATGATGATGGAAAGTAGTAATAATTTTTTTGGTTTCGATCACAAAAGGCAATTACCTGACATTATCCCAAGTGATATAAAACTTTCCGAGTGGAATAGTGAATTAGAAACCGATCCTATAAAAAGGAAAGAAATATTAGGTAATGCAGGCAAATCATTTAATACTGGGTTTACACAATCTTATAAAAACCCAACGCCATCTATATCTACCGACATAACTTTGGGTAATAAATATAATATTAGTAATAATCTTGAATGGGGATTTTTTACCAATTCAACCTTTTCAAATAGTTGTTCGTTCATTGATGAAGAGTATAATAAATATAGCATCACTAATAATGGTTTTGAACAGGAATCAGGTTTTAACAACCAAAAATCATCTTACAACACAAATTTGGCTTCATTGGTAAGTACAGGAATAAAATTATATGATAGTCACAAAATAAGCTTAAAATATATCTATACTCACAGATCAGAACAAAAAGCTCAAATTAGTCATGGTTTTGCAAACCAGTTTGATAATGGAGTATTTCTTAAGAGCTTCTATTCGGAAGAAACTATCAATAATATTACATTTAATGGGAAACATGATTTTAAAAATTTCCTTAACAGCAAGATTGAATGGTTATATGCTTTAGGAAAATCTAATCTTTTTCAGCCGGATGAAAGAGGTATAAATCTACGCAAGAAAAACAACGAAACATTAGGCCAATATCTACAAATGGATATTTACTCCTGGAGTGCTGCCACAAGAAAATATACAGAAGGTAATGACAATAATGTTAATTTTGATATAAAATATTCCACCTTTTTTAAAGATAGATTTGGGGATAAATACAAAATAAATTTTGGGTCAAGAGTTCAATCAAAAAATCGTGCATTTTCCAGCAGGAGTTTTTATCACAAATATGCTAATCAATGGACATCACTACCACTTCCTCAAGAAATAACAGTATTCCAAAATGAAATGATGATCGGTTCTACATTTGTAGATAGCAATTATTTTTCAATTGATGAAAATAATAATGTTAATCCGGGACTAATATTGGTTGAAGATACAAAAGGAAGCGATGCCTATAAAGCCAATGAAAGCATAAATGCCCAATATTTCACTATAAATATGCCGTTAAGTATGGGAATATTAAGACAAATGAGAAAAATTAATTTGATAGCCGGCATAAGAAGAGAAGATTATAATCTTGAATTACAGCCATATGATCCTGTAACAGGTGAAAAATTCGTAAGTAATATCACACATGACACTCTATTTTCAGAGATAGATGAGATAAAATATTTACCTTCGGTAAATTTAATTGGTAAATTTAAAAACGATTTTAATATTAAAGCTTCTTATTCAAGAACTGTTGCAAGAGCAGAATTTAGAGAAATTGCTCCTTTTGAATATCAGGCATTTTATGGTGGTGATATACTGATAGGGTACCCTCATTTGCAAACTACAGATATTTACAACTATGATTTAAGATTTGAATATTATAGAAAAGCCGGTGAAATTCTGGCTATTAATCTCTTTAAGAAAAATTTTACAAATCCCATTGAAATATCTTTGATAGAAACTTCAGGAAAAATTTATAAGACCTATCAAAATGCAAAAAGTGCTAATAGTCAGGGTGTTGAATTTGATTCACGAGTTAATTTAGATTTTATTCCTCTTACTTACGGAGTAATAACTTCTTCATTTAATTTGAGCTGGTCACAAACAGAGGTCAATGTAAAGGATAGCATCTCTATGTTTACCGGAATTAATCTTAAGAATGAATCAACATCAAAGAAAAGATCACTCCAAGGGCAATCTGATTTTGTTATTAATGCAGGGCTTTATTACAATAACTTAAAGGGATTTAATATATCATTATCCTACAATTTTTTTAGTAAAAGAATCGCAGCTATTGGAGTTAATGGAATCCCCAATGAATATGAATTCCCTAATCACTTAATGAACTTAACCGCAAGTCAGAAATGGAACAATATTAAATTCTCATTAAAAATGAAAAACATGCTAAATTCTAAAATAAAATTCGGAATAGAGGACAAAGGAAATAATCAAATTATTTATACGAGATTATTTTCTCCAGGCCTTTCATTTAGTTTTGGGATTTCTTATGGTTTATAAAATTGTAACAAAAAAAAGGAGGCACTTATGACATAAAATCAATGTTATTTAGTAAAAAAAGAACTTAATTAATTTAACAAAAGGAGAACAAAATGAAACGCGTTTTTTTAACAATGTTATTTATTGTAGTGATGATAACCAATACTTTCGGACAAAATGAAATAACCGGAGATATTACATCAAATCAAACATGGTATGCAGATCAAGATTATCTACTTACAGGACAAACTTTTGTAGAAGCAGGAGTTACATTAACTATTGAACCCGGAACAGTAATTAAAGCAAACCAAGATGATGGAACAGGACTTGCACCTGCACTTGTAATTAAAAGAGGTGGCATACTAATAGCAAACGGGACCAAAAATGCTCCTATTACATTTACATCAAGTCTTCCTGATTCATCACTACCTGCACGAGGAACTTGGGGTGGATTAATTATTCTGGGAGCTGCTCCAACAAACAAAGGAACTAGCTTTGTTGAAGGACTTGCCGGAATTCCGTATGGAGGCGATAATCCTGCTGATAGTAGTGGAATATTACGATATGTAAGAGTTTGGTATGGCGGTCGATCGATTGGTCAAGATAATGAAATTAATGGTATTACTTTTGCTGGTGTAGGAAATAAAACTGTTGTAGAATACTGTGAAGTAGCGTATAATTTAGATGATGGGTTCGAATTTTTTGGTGGAACTGTTAATGTAAAATATTTATCGGCTCTTTTTGTTGGTGATGATGCCTTTGATACAGATGAAGGATACCAAGGTAAGGGACAATTTCTGTTTACAATACAGGGAACAGATATGTGTGGACGCGGATTTGAAATGGATAATTCCGGATCAAACATGGATTTACAACCAAGATCATATCCACAATTTAGTAATGCAACAATTATCGGACCTAACGGTGGAACACCTACTAACGATGGTTCAGATGAATTGATTCGACTTCGTGAAGGTACAGGAGGCGACTTTCGTAATATGTTATTAGCTTATGGAAATGGTGTTGGATTAAGAGTTAAAGATGGTGCAACTCAAGCATTAATACCTGATTCTATTTCATTCACATCGAATAGTGTTATTTATGATTGTGCAACAGCTCAATTTCATTCGGATATTATCAGTGATTTCACTGCAAAAAATATCAATCCTGAATTTAGACATCTTGAAGGTCGTCAGAATTCAGGAATGATTGATCCAAGACCTGCTATAGGAAGTTCCTTACTTGATAGTGCTGTTGCTTTAGAAAACGACGGATTTTTTACACAAGTTGATTTTATTGGTGCTTTTGGTAATGAACAATGGTTAGAAAGCTGGTCTATTTTAGATGAACAAGGTAGATTAGGAACAGCTACTGCTATTGAAAATAATAATATTTCACTTGCTACATCTTTTGAGCTATCTTCATATCCAAATCCATTTAATCCAACAACAAATATAAATTTTTTCGTACCTAAAACACAGAATGTGAAAATTATGATTTATAATTTAAAAGGTGAAAAAATGTTAACACTTTTAAATCAAGAAATGGAAATGGGAGATCATGCAATTACTTTTGACGGTTCAAATTTTAGTTCAGGCATTTACTTTGTTAAACTTGAAACATCAAATAATATAATAGCAAAATCAATTACACTTTTGAAATAAGAAATATTGTCCATAAAATAAAAGAGTATATGTCAACATATACTCTTTTGTTATTTCATAGTTCTTAAGAATTAATTAAATTTAAAACATTATGATATAAATATTTTAGTTTCATAAATTATAAAAATGATTGCAAATTTAAAAAATAATTAGTAATATTAAAAAATGAAAAAGATAATTGCCATATTAGATGATGAAGAAGATATTTTAAAACTTATATCTCTTCATTTAAAAAAAGCGGGATATTTTTCTTATGAATTTACCAACCCAAAAGATCTTTTTGATTTTTTAACCAAAAAACTACCTGATTTAATTCTACTTGATCTTATGTTACCCGGAAGTGATGGAATGGAAATATGTAAAAATTTAAAAAATAATTCAGAATATCAGAATATTCCAATCATTATGGTTACTGCCAAAGACGAAGAATTTGATAAAGTGTTGGGGCTCGAACTTGGTGCAGATGATTATATAACAAAACCGTTTTCCACTAGAGAACTTATTGCACGAGTAAAAGCAGTTCTACGCAGAAATTCATCAAAAATTGAAAGTAAAAAAATAATTATTAACAATTTGGTTACACTTGATCCGAAACGACATCAAGTATTTGTTGGGAAACAACTTTTAAACCTAACATTAACAGAATTCAACATATTAAAAATATTATCATTAAATAAAGGATTTGTATTATCAAGAGCTGATATTTTGGATAAACTTTGGGGAGATGGAAGAATCGTTATAGATAGAACTATTGATGTTCATATTCGCAATTTGAGAAAAAAGTTTGGTTCTGCCGGAAATTTAATAAAAAACATCCGCGGTGTTGGATATAAAATTGATTGAAAAAAAATCAGAAATGATAAAAGTTAGAAAACAATCTTCATTTTTCATAAAAATAATTAGTAGTTTTGTAATAATTATTTTTTCATTAATGGTACTTATTTATTTATTCTCTTTATTTGCAATAAGTGAAAATAATAAAAAAATATTAACAAAAAATTTGACAAATATTAATAAATCACTAATGATTCAAACTGAAAAATATATAATAAATAAAAACTTTGATAATCTTGATTATTTCATAAAAGATTTTGGGAAAAAAATAAATACAAGAATAACCATAATTTCATTAGATGGCCTTGTTATCGCAGATTCTGAAAAAGATCCTAATTTAATGGAAAACCATAGAAATAGACCAGAAATTCAAAAATGCCTTAATAGTAACAAAGGAATATCAATTAGATATAGCAATACATTGAAAACCAAAATGCTTTATGTTGCGATGCCTATGTTAAATAATAAATACATTATCAGAACAAGCCTATTTATGAATGATGTTAATAACTTGATGAATACATTAAGAAAAAAAATATTAATGATTAGTTTTTTTGTATTGCTCTTTTCCATCATTTTTGCATTTTTAATAAGTAAAAATTTATCAAAACCAATTGAAAATATTATATTAGCAGCAAAACAAGTATCCAAAGGTGATTTTAGCACAAAAGTTTCCTTCGGTAAAAATAAAGACATTAATATTCTTGCAGAAAGTTTTAACAATATGACCGAAGAAATTCAAAATTTATTTCAAAAAATAAAAAACGAAAAAAATAGTTTGAATTGTATAATCTCTTCTATTGACGAAGCATTATTAGTAATTGATTTAGACGGAAAAGTTATACTTTCTAATCGTAAAATAAAAAATATTACCAATAAAAAAATACAAAACAAGCAATTGTCAGAAATTATTCAAGATAATAATTTCGATAAATTTATAAAAAAAATAAAAAACGAAAAGATAAGTTTTTCTGAAGAATGGAGTTGGAATGGTAAATATTTCTTATGTTCTTTTGGCTGGGTATATTATAAAAATGAAATTGTGATAATATTTCATGATATTACTAAAAAAAACGAGATGGTTAAAATCAAAAAAGATTTTGTGTCCAATGTTTCCCATGAACTGAGAACTCCACTAACAGCAATCAAAGGTTTTGTTGAAATACTTCAAGATGAAGAAACGAAAAAGGAAAAATTGCATTATTTCCAAATAATAGACAAACATATAAATCGATTAACTAATATTATAAAAGATTTGTTAATTCTTTCCAACCTCGAAGAGAATGAAAGCATTCAGAGAGAGAAAATTAATCTAACAAATCTTGCAATAGACCAAGAAACAATATTCAAAAAACAAATAAATGAAAAGTCATTAAAATTTAATATCGTAAATGATAAAGATATGCCAAAGTTTTATGGAGATAGATTTCGACTTGAACAAATGTTTATAAATCTAATAGAAAATGCTATAAAATATACAGACCATGGAACAATTGACATTAAAATAAAAAATAAAAATAATTTCACGCAAATTATTGTTCAAGACACTGGAATTGGAATAGAAAAAAAACATTATTCCAGACTATTTGAGCGTTTTTATGTTACAGACAAATCCAGATCAAGAAAAAGTGGTGGAACTGGCTTAGGACTTTCTATAGTAAAACATATAGTATTATTACACAATGGTAATATAAAAGTTGAGAGTAAAATTGGAAAGGGTTCAAAATTCATTATTCATTTACCTAATGTATAGTGTAAAAAAATATAAATTGTTAGAAGTGCTAAAATGCTCTCAATAATCTCATCAAAAAACTTTTTTTCAAACTAAACTTCCGAAGATTTCGATGTTTATTTGTTCAAACCTTAGTAAAGATAAATATTGTTAATATAAATATATGCAAAGCAGATAAATGTTATTAACTATGGATACAATCCATAGAAAAGAAATCTAACTATACAAAAAACTGCGAAGCAGTTTAACATTTTATTTTTTTTGTTGAACTCTTTCAGAGTTCTGTGTTTTGTCAGCCATTTTATATCTACAGGTTTCACCTGCAGTTAATAATATTTAACCGCTTTCGCGGTTATCGATTATCAATTATTCATTGTTAAATAATTATCTAAAAAATTTTTTATGGTTCAACCTTATTTATTTGTTCAAACCTTAGTAGCAAAAACATATTCCAAACTACCAACCTTATTACCTTATTTAATTATATTTATTCAATATTTTTTCAAAATAAACTTCCGAAGATTGTGTTGGTTTATTTTGTGTAAAAATAGATATTATTAGATTCTATTATAAAAAAACTTCGGAAGTTTTCGATGTTTATTTGTTAAAACCTTAATAGAAAAAAATATTGTTAATATAAATATCTGCAAAGCAGATAAATGTTATTAACTATGGATGAAATCCATAGGAAAGAAATCTAACTATACAAAAAACTGCGAAGCAGTTTAACATTTTATATTTTTTTATTGAACTCTTTCAGAGTTCTGTGCTTTGTCAGTCATTTCATATCTACAGGTTTCACCTGCAGTTAATAATATTTAACCGCTTTCGCGGTTATCGATTGTCAATTATCCATTGCCAAAAAATTGTGGGAAATTTTCGTGCTATTTTCGTGTTTTTTGTGGCAAATCAAAACTCATAACTCTCATATTCTTCTTCACTCATCAAAAAATCGGGATCCACAATCTTCACTTCTGCATAAGTGAGTTCGTAAAGTTTATAAACCATTAAATCTATTTTATCTTCTAATTGCTGTGTGTCTTTGCCGGCTTTTTTGAGTAAAAGAATTTGTTCACCAATTTTTTCAAATGACTTTTGTTTTTCTGGAGAAATCTTTGGGATTGGAATCTTTTCAATATTATTAGTTTTAAATTCATTCTTTATTCCACCACCCATATAAAATGTTTGTAACGAATAAAACATTAATTTAGAATTCAAAAAACTTATAAGATATTTTATTGAATTTCCTGTAATAATATTTGCTGGAGCAGGTGGAAATGTAAGATTTTTATCGAAATAAAAACGAGGTCCGTCTCCCATTATGCAAGGATATACAATCTTCTCCTTCTCAAATTCTTCATAATAAGCACAATTTCGCAGGTTATATGGGGTTATTCCTTTATCACATCTTTTTGAAATTTTATCCCAATATTTGTCAAGATGTTTTTTAATTGCAGGATAATCTTCAATATAAATTATTTCTATTTTTTTTCCATTTTTATCTTTAAATCCATTATGAGTAGCAATCAACCACAAATCCGCAAAATTCACCTGATACTTTTTAATATCTCTCCCTCTCAAAATCGGTTTTATAATTTCCGCAGATTTTGGATCTTTTGCAATCAATTCATCTTTTTTTGCACCTGAAATAATAAATGCTTCATTGAAACCAGTTTTAATTCCGTAATTAATAGAAATATCCCAATATGGAGTTCAGAATGTCCCGAAGAGTTGAAAGAAGAACTGGAAAAGATATTTAACGAATTCAGGTAGT
>JAYEHX010000138.1:0-2792 GCA_034659735.1 Fidelibacterota bacterium
ATTTCTAAAGATTCGCTCTCTTTCATTATTGCAAAATATTCATCTCGTTTTTCTTCAGGTAATAGACGAATTAATTTTGATTTATCATCTGAATCCATCTTACCAAATATTTTTACAATCTCGCTCTTATTCAATGATAAAAATAAATCAAGTGCCAATAAATCATCTAATTCCGATAAAACATCTGCCTTTTTTTCAATTTCAGAAATTAATGAGAATATTTTTTTCTGTTCAACAAATGTAAATGACCTAAAAAGTAATGCAATATCCGCAGGGTGAGTTTTTTTCAAGATATTGATTACACTTGAATTTACACCTCGCCCTAACAATTTCCGCAATGTTCTTACTAAAAGTAATACTTCATTATTTCTCATACAAAAACCCTCTTTTTTCTCCGCTTGAATATATGAAATAATTTTTCAATTTCCGAAAAAAATAAATATTCTTATATATATAATTCAACTATAATAAATTTTAGATATTCAGATTCACATTTTTAAACATTCACCTATCCCCTTTTCATTTTCTTATTTTTTTTCTTGACATTATATTCTTATTTAAGTATTTTAATACCGAAATAAAAATAAGGAAATAATTAAAATAATGTCAATGCTAATAAATATATCAGAAGGAACTTCACTTGCATTTCACGGATTGGCACTAATTGTAAAATATAAACCCAATAGATTAAATATCAAATTTCTTGCAAAACATTTAAAAGCGTCTGAAGCACATCTGGCGAAGATATTCCAACAACTTGTAAAAGCAAAATTTGTCACATCTACTCGCGGTCCTAATGGCGGATTTATTTTAAAAAAACCCGCTCATCAAATATCATTTTTATCAATTTACGAAACAATCGAAGGCAAAGTAGATCTCAAAACTTGCCCACTGGGGAAAAAATATTGCCCACTTGATAATTGCGATTTAGATGACAATCTCAACAAAATCTCAAATGAAATTTACAACTATTATAAAAAAATTAAACTATCACAATTTATTAGTAAGGAGAAAAAATGTCAAAATTAACTAAATCCACATTGCTATCAATCACAGCAATTATATTCATACTATTTTCCGCTTGTTCTAATATGAATAAAAACTCAGATTATAAACTTTATGAATCTGAAACAGGCAAAGAACTTTCATTAGAAAAAATGGCTGACAAATTATTAAATTATGATGTAATATTTTTTGGAGAATTTCATGATGATTCTTTAATTCATTCAGTTGAAAGTCAAATTTTACCACTACTTTACAACAAGAAAAAAAATCTAACAATTTCAATGGAAATGTTTGAAAGAGATGTACAAAAAGTATTAAATGATTTTCTTGCAAATAAAGTTGACGAAGAAAAATTCATAGAAGATTCAAGAGCTTGGCCAAATTATTCTACAGATTATAAGGAAATTGTTGAATTCGCAAAAACAAATAATTTGGATATAATTGCATCAAATGTCCCAAGACGATATGCGTCTTTAATCGCAAAACAGGGTGTTGAATCATTTAAATCAATACCAGAAAATGAACAAAAATATGTTGCAAAAAAATTAACCGTATTGGATAATGAATATAAAAAGAATTTTATTGCAACAATGAAAGCAAATATGAAAGCAAGAATGCCGAAAATGGAAAATCAAAATGGAAGAGAAATGCCGTTTCAAATGATGAAAGGATTTGACAATATTTATTCTGCACAATGTTTAAAAGACGACACAATGGCAGAGAGTATATTTAGATATTTGCAACAACATCCGGGAACATTGATAATTCATTATAATGGAAATTTTCACAGCGAATTTCATCTTGGAACAGCAAATAAACTTCAATTATTAGATGAGAATTTAAAAATTGCCGTGATTTCACCAGTAGCAATAGAAGAAGATACTGAATTAACTTATTCACAAAAAGATAAAGATAGAGGCGATTTTTTGTTAATCTTACACAAATAAAATTGCGAAAATTATAAATTAAAAATTAAATTTTATAAAAAAAAAGGAAAAAAATGGTAATATTAGGAAAAACAAAAATTAAAGATGCTTTAGAACAATACCCTCAATTAAAAGAAGTGTTGATTAGTTATTCATCCAAATTTAAAAAATTAGATAATAAATTTATTTTCAATACCGTTGCAAAATGGGCAACTTTTAATGATGTATCAAAAATCGGGAACATATCAATTTGCGATTTATTGCACACCTTAAATGAAGAAATTGGTGAAACGAGTGAGTTAAACAAAAGTTTTCCAGATTGTATTAAGGAAATAAAGAGAACAGTGCAACTCAAAGAACCCGATTGGTATAAAAATGTAAAACAATTTATTGAATACGATGTCAGAGAAATTGATGGATATTTTTTACCAAAGATTTTTGAAAAATTGAGCAAATTGAAAGAAGGAAAAGCACTAATAGTTATTAATAGTTTTGAACCTGCTCCATTAATAAATATGTTAGAAGATAAAAAAGTAAAATATTTTAGTGAGAAAATAAATGATTCTGAATTTCATCTGACTATACTGTTTCAGAAATCGCTACAACTAATAGATCCAAAAATTGATTGGAAAGAACAACTTGATCTCTTTCCGGATTTAAATGTAATTGGCATGTCAACAGATCCATTCGAAATGATTATGAAAAAAGCACAAAACATTGGAGAAGGTCATGGTTTTGTTTTAACTCAAAATTTTAAACCCGATCCTTTAATTAACATGTTGGTTCAGATGGGATTTGAAACATTAACAGAACAGGTTGATAAATTTAGATTTAAAAATTACTTCTATAAACCTATTGATG
>JAYEHX010000139.1:0-2766 GCA_034659735.1 Fidelibacterota bacterium
TTTTTATCGTTCTGATAAAAATGATTTTTATTAACAATAAATTATAAAATAAAAATGGATTTGTCATAATAATCAAAGGTTTCAATTGGTAAATGTCGATGAAGTAGATAAATATTCTCAACCTCAATATTAACCACCGAAAACACCGAAAAACACCGAAAAATATTTGAAAATGTGTGTTTTATTGGGCTAAAGCCCGGGTTTTGTGAGATATTGTTCTCTCCGGCATAAATGCCAGAATTAGTCAACTTTCTATTTCATAAATCATCATTCGTTAATCAATATTCGATATTTTCATTATTGACGACAAGGGAGCAACTATTTTCTTTGTGTTCCCTATGTTCTCTTGTGGTGAATTAATTCGTCAATTTCGGCTCCGCTAAATGAATGGATTGTTCTCAACCTCAACCTTAACCTAAATCCCCCCTTTGCGTCTTAGCGACTTTGCGAGCCATCTCAACCACCTTTGCGTCTTAGCGACTTTGCGAGATTATTTTCGTGGCAATAAATTATAAAATAAAAGTGGATTTATCATATTAATCAAAGGTTTTTATCAAAAAATTTATTATATTATTTCGTAATAAAAAGGAGTTGTTAAATTATGAATATAAATCAATTTCAAAAGAATTCAAAAAAAATTTCCAGCGATCCTTTTTCAAGAGTTCCAAGTCATATTTTACCTTTAATAAAAGATACACGAAATTTAATAAATGCTCATTGCCATATATTCAATGATAAGTCATTACCAAAAACTTTATTTAATATGAAAATGCCATATAGCAAACGACTTATGATAAAATTTGCGAAATCCTTGCATAAAATTAATGGCAAATCAAATGACGATTGGGGAAGCAGGAATGCATATTTTATTGAGATGTTCATAAAAACAACAAAGGAAATTACTGACAAGTTAATATCATATTATCCAAAAAATACAATATTTACACCGCTGATGATGGATATGCATAATCGATCCGGAAGTGACAAAAGAAAGCCCACTGAATATTATATAAAAGAGCAAGCGAAGGATATCAAGAAATTGATTGATGATAAATATAATTTGCTTCCGTTTTTTCCAATTGATCCGACATCTGCGAATAATACAAATAGCAACGAAAAAGATGTGCTTGATATTTTTATAAAGGCATTCACAGGTGGATATGGAATTACACCATTAGGAATAAAAATTTATCCATCTTTGGGATACTTACCAAGTCATCCTAAATTGATGGAAATTTTCAAGATTTGTGAAGAAAAAAATATTCCAATAACTGCACATTGTAGTAGCGGAATTGTCCACACACATGAAAATTATATCAAAAATATTCAGGGATGGAAAATTGGGAAAGATGGTCAATTAACGAATAAAACTGAAAATCGCTGGTTCTTCGGTGGGAAAAAATATGCGACCTACTTCAATCATCCTAAAAATTGGGAACCGGTTTTAAATGCGTTCCCAAAATTACGATTAAATTTAGCTCACTTTGGTAGCAATAAAGAGTGGTTAGAATTATTAGACGGTAAAAACAACACTTGGCCAACGAGAATAATTGATTATTTTATGAGATTTGAAAATGTCTATTCTGACATTTCATATACAAACTCAGAAACAAAATTGTTCGACATTTTAAGCAGAAGAATTGAAAAATCAAAAATTATCAAAGAGCGAGTTCTATTCGGAATGGATTATTATATGGTTGTTGTTGAAGGTCATTACAGAGGTTTAAAAGCTAATTTTCTATCCGCAATGGGCGATGAAATTATACATCAAATAGGAAATATCAATACGAGGAAATTTTTATTCGGAGAGATTTATTAAAAAAGGAGAGCAAATGAAAAAAAATATTATTTTGGTTGCGACAGTATTGCTATTGTTATCTGTCGCATTTTCTCAAACGACTTCATTAGAAAAGGATTTGAAAAAACAGAACATTGATACAACTGCACAAAAAAGTTGGAAAACCGGTGGAGTCGTATCATTTAATTTATCGCAAATATCATTAAAAAACTGGACATCAGGTGGAGAAAATTCTTTATCTTGGAATGGCTTAATTAGTTTATTTGCAAATTACAAGAGCGGAAATTCAAGTTGGGACAACACAATTGATATTGGATATGGATTAACAAAAAAAGGTAGTGATGAAAATTTTATCAAATCCGATGATAAAATTGACTTTTCATCAAAATATGGGAAAAAGGCATCAAAAAACTGGTATTATGCAGGATTATTAAATTTAAAAACTCAAATGACCGCAGGATATAAAATGCCTAACGATTCTGTAAAAATTTCAGCTCCTTTCGCTCCTGCATATATTCTTGGTGCCGTTGGAATTGATTATAAACCAAGTGATAAGTTTAGTTTCTACGCATCACCACTCACAGCAAAAACAACAATTGTGACAGATAAAAGATTGTCAAATTTAGGAGCTTTTGGTGTCGATTCAAGTAAATCAATCAGAAATGAATTTGGCGGATATACAAAACTTGTATTAAAACTCAACATTATGAAAAACATTACTTTTCAAACTAAGTTGGATCTCTTTACAAATTATTTGAACAATCCGCAAAATATCGATGTAAATTGGGAAACACTATTATCAATGAAAATTAATAAATTCTTTTCCGCTAATATTACTACAAATTTAATTTATGATGATGATATTGATATTCCACAGGACACGAATAATGATGGAACAATTGATAAAACTGGACCAGCGACACAATTTAAAGAAGTTTTTGGTTTGGGAATTACTTATAAATTTTGAT
>JAYEHX010000140.1:0-3334 GCA_034659735.1 Fidelibacterota bacterium
AATTGATAATTCGTTTGAAACCGAACCGCCAATGCAAATTTCCGACGGTGGTGTATTCAAAGAGAGTTATCATTCTGATTTGCCGGAGCTTAGAAAAATCGCATATCACGGAAAAGATTTTCTTTTAAAGTTACAAAATAGCGAACGAAAACGACTTGGAATTCCGAGCTTGAAAATAAGTTATAATAAGATTTTCGGCTATTACATAGATGTCACGCGAACTCATCAAGATAAGGTTCCGGAAGAGTATATAAAAAAACAGACGCTCGTAAATTCTGAAAGATACATCACTCAGGAATTAAAAGAGTATGAGGAAAAAATAATAGGTGCGGAAGCGAAATTGTCAGAATTGGAAACGAGATTGTTTCAAGAATTTATCATAAAACTATTTGAATTTATTTCGATGGTTCAAGCCAATGCAAAGATAATTGCCGAGATTGATATATTGAGTTCATTTGCAGAATTGTCAATCAGAAATCAATGGATTTTGCCGGAAATATATGAGGATAATTTATTGGAAATAAAGTGTGGAAGACATCCTGTAGTTGAAAAATTATTTTCGTCAACGGAATCATTTATTCCAAATGATACTTTTGTTGATACTAAAACCGAACAGATATTATTAATCACTGGACCGAACATGTCAGGAAAATCTACATATTTAAGACAGATTGGATTGATTGTTTTAATGTCTCAAATTGGTTGTTTTGTTCCGGCTGTTTCTGCAAAAATCGGATTGGTGGATAAGATATTCACGAGAGTGGGAGCGAGTGATAATCTTGCTTTTGGTGAGAGTACTTTTTTGACAGAGATGATTGAGACGGCAAATATTCTAAATACGGCTTCGGCAAATAGTTTGATTTTACTCGATGAAATCGGTCGTGGAACCAGCACTTATGACGGACTTTCTATCGCTTGGGCAGTTGTGGAATATTTGCATAATAATCCGCAAGTTTCTGCGAGGACACTATTTGCGACACATTATCATGAACTCACGGAGTTGGAAATTATTCTTGACAGAGTGAAAAATTATAATGTAAATGTGAAAGAGTATGGTGATAAAGTTATTTTTTTGAGAAAGATAATTCCCGGCAGAGCAGATAAAAGTTATGGAATTCATGTAGCAAAAATGGCTGGAGTTCCTGCAGAAATTGTGAAACGAGCAAATCAAATTTTAAATAGTTTATCAAGCACAGATCATAAATTACCGAGTGGCGAGACAGTTTTACAACCACAAATTAAAGCAGAAAAATCTATTCAACTAAATGTTTTTGCACCCAAAGAGGAGAAGTTGCGAAAAGAAGTTGGCGACTTAAAAATTGAAGAGATGACACCTTTGGAAGCATTGAAAAAGTTGGATGAATTGAAGAAAGAGTTGTGATTATTCTAATATTTTTTTTCATTTTTTATCACAATTTAATTTCCAAGACATTATCAACATCAATTAAATGAAAAGGAATTTTCGGATATTTTTTTCTGAAGTAACTATATTTTTTTGGGTTATAATTATCTTTAGAATATTTTACTTCATAAGCTCTTTTTTCCTCAATAATAAAGTCAACTTCTTGCTTTTTTTGTGTTCTCCAGAAACGAATATCGTCAATTGAATATAAATCATAAAATCTTCTGAATACAAAATACAATAGTCAACAAAATAATATCCCAATATTAGCAATTATGATTGTTAAAATATCCCAATATTAGCATTTTTGATTGTTATATTATCCTAAATAAACAAAATTAAAATAATTATCATTATTAATCTAAATAAAATATCTTTATATTATTACTATTGAAAAAGATTAAAAAAGGAGTAAATATGTTTAAAAAAATAATAATTTTATTGAGTTCAGTCGTGATTTTACAAGCAGGGAGTGATGCGACAAATCCGGCTTTCTCAAATTCGTTTTTTCAAATAGGAAATAATCCGGCACGGTATGCTTTAGAAAATACCGGCGGAATTCATGGCTCAATTCAATCTGTTGGTTCAAATTTTAATTATGATGTGTTATTGGATATTGACAATCTTGCTACCTTGAGATATGTAAAAGATAGTGTTGATAATTTTATTATTTCGAGTGGGATTCCAATTTTTCATGATTTATTTGTGGGAGCGGATTATAATTATAATACAAAAATATATTCAGCAGGAATGATTTTTGCTCCAAGCAGATATTTATCATTTGGAGCGAAATTAAATAATATAGAAAATCCTGATTTTGTTAATTTAGGAATTGGAATTCGTCCATTTACACATCGTGTAACTTTGGGATATTCTGTGAATTCTCCTTTGGATAGTGATTTTAAAATGACCGAATCCAACTCCTGTTATTATGTCGAAACAGAGTTAGTTGACGGATTATTACTGGGCGGAAATTATAATGATGAGACGGAAGAGTTAACTTTTTCGGCTGGAGTAAATTTTTCTAATATGAATATAATGTATAACAAAAATGAAAATAGTGAAACGGCATCAATGAGTATTTATACAAAGTTACTCAATAAAATATCGTTCCCGACAACCTATCATCGCCTAATGCTTAAGGGAGAATATCATAAAGAAAATTATGGTTTTTTGGTTTCGGGAAATAATTTCAATGAACTTATTTTATCATTAGAAAAATTCAAAAAAAGTAAAAGGGCTAATGGATTAGTGATTGATGCTCAGAAATTTTCTATGGGATTTTCTGAATTGTTAGAACTATATGAGGCACTTTTAGATATTCGTAAGTCAGGGAAGAAAATTTATTTATACAGTATAAACGGAAATAATGCTACATTTTTACTTGGTTCGGCAGTGACAAAACATATCACTTACGAAGATGGAATTTATAATATAAAAGGATTTGGAACAGTAACAATTTATACAAAAGACCTTCTTGATTCACTTGGAATTAATATGAATGTAGAACGAGTTGGAAAATATAAAAGTGCCGTTGAACAATTTATTCGAAATGATATGTCCGATGAAGCGAGAGAACAACTTTCTATTTATCTTGAGAATATGAAAAAATTATTCGTGAATGCGGTGAGTAAAGGGCGAAGAATTCCCAAAGAAAAAGTGAAAGAAATTATCCATAATGGACCATACACAATGCGAGATGCAAAGAAAAAATCTTTAGTAAATGGTTTTGTGTATCCAGATGAAGTGACGAAATATATCAAAAAGAGAGAGAAAATAAAGAAGTTAAAATATAGGAATCTTGCTGAATTTAATTATGAGAAAAGTTTTTTATACGATTGGAAAAATCCAAAAGTAAATAATAAAATAGCTGTAATTTATGCATCGGGACAGATAGTAGAAGGCAAAAGTAAAATTTCACCATTTGGTGGA
>JAYEHX010000140.1:3434-11741 GCA_034659735.1 Fidelibacterota bacterium
TGAATTTAATTATGAGAAAAGTTTTTTATACGATTGGAAAAATCCAAAAGTAAATAATAAAATAGCTGTAATTTATGCATCGGGACAGATAGTAGAAGGCAAAAGTAAAATTTCACCATTTGGTGGAAAAATTTCAATGGGAGCAGAGACAATTGTTGCGAGATTAAAAGTAGCTGGAAAAGATCCACGAGTAAAGGCAATTGTTTTACGAGTAGATTCTCCGGGTGGAAGTGCATTTGCAAGCGATATGATTTGGCACGAAATAGAAAATATTGTACATCCAAAAAAGAAAAGTAAAGCAAAACCTGTTGTTGTATCAATGGGAAATCTTGCGGCATCAGGCGGATATTATATCTCTTGTAATGCTGATTATATTTATGCAGAAGAGAATACATTAACCGGTTCGATTGGAATTTTTGGAGCGACTATTTCAATCGAAAAAATGTTAAAAAAAATTCATATAGATACAGATTCATTGACTACAGATCCAAATGCTATTTATCAATTTGCATTTAATAATCCAAGCGATGAAGCGAAAGAATTTTTTCATAAAACAATTACTACCGGATATAAATCATTTATCACAAAAGTTGCAAAAGGCAGAAAAATGAAATTAAGCGAAGTGGATTCTATCGGTCAAGGAAGAATATGGATTGCAAAAGATGCGAAAGAAATTGGACTTGTTGACGGAATTGGCGGTCTCGATAAAGCGATAAAAAAAGCAGGGAAACTTGCAAAAATTGGCAATGTAAAAAATGTTTCTATTCAACCATATCCATCAGCAGGTTTCGGAATAGAGATGCCTTTTATGAATTTTGTGTCTCATAAAGTATTTAGTAAATATCCATTAATTTCAGAAGTTGGCGAAAAATATTATTCGTATAGATTATATTCTGATGGAGGTAATTTGATTCTATTACCATTCGAACAATATGAATTTAGTGAATAAAAAACATACGATATTATCAATATTTTTTATTTTGGTAATAACTTCGTCGTTTATTTTTTCACAAGAAAAAGATAGATATTACTATTATAATCCAAAGATTGATTATGGTTCTGATTTGCTTTTTAATCCATTTGGTTTGTTAATAAATGGTTCTTATGATATGATGAGAGTGAATAGATTTGATAGAAGCATAACGAAACAATCTTACAAATTGGGAATGCAAAATGTGAATGACAATCTGCTTCATCCATTTTATCACATAGAGCATTTTGGATATGATAAATTTTTTAAGCAGGAATTTTTTAATTTTTCGTTAGATTTTGAAACTGCAGGATATATGCCAAATATTGGTTTGCATATTCTGGGAAATGGAATGGAATATGCAAAATTGTCAGAATGGTACGACTATCATAATGTTCCATATCCAAAATTATTCTCAATAATTACAACGACGAGTTATCAATATTTAAATGAAGTTATAGAAAACGGATCGTATCAAGGAACGAATGTGGATCCGATTGCAGACATGCTTTTTTTTAATCCTGTTGGAATAATACTATTTTCATTTGAACCAATTCAGAATTTTTTTTCGGAGAAACTTCCAATATATAGTTGGCCATTGCAACCTATGATAAATCCCCAAAATCTATTTATAGAAAATGGCGGACAGCAATATGCATCAAGATTGCAGATAACAAAAAATGAAAATATTTCGCTGTTTTTCAATTGGGGATTGAGTGCGGTTTTTGGGATGAGTTATAAATTGGAAAATAAAAAAAATATCTCATTTGGAATTGGCGGATACATGAATAATTTAGTGAATGAAGAATATTCGGAGAATCGTTTTGTAAGTGGTTATATCGATTATGCGGTTGGAATTTATTATGACAAAAACAATTCGCTTTTGTCGTCAGTTTTAGTCACAGGACCGAAAGCATATAATTTGAGAATAAATGTCTATCCGAATTTGATAAATATAAAAGGAATAAAACCCGGATTTTTTCTCGGTGTAGGAGAGATGGATAATTTTACTTTTGGAATTAATATTGCACCGATTCCGATTGGTATTGCAGGACAAATTAGATAAATAATTCAATTTAATCCACTTTAATTGATAGAATAAAAAAGAGAAGCAATATCAAAATCTTTGTGGCTGGCGATTTTGCAGTTCAGTAATAGTTATTTATATTCCATACCAGTTTGCCACATGAGGAAACTATATCTGTCGGTTAATCCATCAACAATTTTCCATTTTGGTTTTCCCTTGCTGTGTCCGGCTTTGTGTTCGATGCGAACGAGAATTGGTGTATTTGCTTGATTATTTTTCTGCAATAGTGCTGTCATTTTTCTTGCATGAAGTGGAGCAACTCGTGAATCCGAAGTCGCAGTTGTTATCAAAGTAGCCGGATATTTTTTCTTTTTCACATTCTGATATGGCGAATATTTTAGAATATATTCCATTTGAATTTTATTTTCTGATGAGCCGTATTCAGGAATCCACAATCGTGCAATCAAGAATTTATGATAACGGATCATATCCAAAAGCGGAACTCCAATGACAACTGCTTTATACAAATCCGGTCGCTGAGTTAAGACGGCTCCCGTCAATAATCCGCCATTGCTTCCGCCCATTGCTGACAGATGTTCGCTATTTGTATAGTTATTCTCAATCAACCATTCTCCGGCAGAAATAAAATCATCGAATGTATTTTGCTTATTCATTAGCATTCCGGATTTGTGCCACTCCTCGCCATATTCTCCGCCACCTCGTAAATTTGTATAAGCATAAACTCCACCATTATTTAACCACAATAAAAGTGTCTGTGAAAAGTAAGGATTCATATTCACATTGAAACCACCATAACCATAGACCAATGTCGGATTTTTGCCATTTAATTTTATATTTTTTTTGTGAACGAGAAACATTGAAATTGGTGTTTCATCTTTTGATTTATACCAAACTTGTTTCACTACAATACTATCATATTTCATCTTTGTCGGAGTTTTGTAGATTTCAGTTTGGCCGTCATCTTCTAATTTATATTTGAAAATTGTCTTTGGAAAATTGAATGATGAAAATGAAAAGTAGAAATACTTTTTATCGATTTCAGAGCTAATTCCACCGGCTGTTCCAAGTGACGGTAACTTGATCTCTTTTTCCATTTCGCCATTATTGTTATAAATATATAATCTTGAATATGCATTTTCCATTGTAGAGACAATCAATTTTTCATTAACGACAGTTGCCGATTTTAGCGTGAAATCAGATTCGGGAATTATCTCATTCCAATTTTTATATTCGGGATTTTCATAAGAAATTTTGAATATTCTATATTTTGGTGCTTTGAAATTTGTCTTAATATAGAAATTATTTTCAGCTGTGATTACAGAAAAAAGTCCGGAAATATCTTTTGTGAGATTTTTCCATTCACTATTTGTTTCCAAATTTTTCATAAATATATTGCAAAATTCCCAGCCCTTTTCAGCAATTACAAATAGATATTTTCCGTCAGGTGAAATTGTAACATTCGGCCACTCTTCCTTATCTCGGCCAACACCAAAAATTTCTTCATCATTTTTATGGTCTGCATTTATTGTATGCAAATAGACATGGCGATAATAATTCAAATCCTCTTTTTCCATCGTACCTTCAAGTGGATATCGTGTGTAATAAAAACTCTTTTCATCAGGTAACCAAGCAATCGAACATGCTCTCGTTTGTGGAATCTCTTCATCCAATTTTTCCTTCGTTTCAGTATTCAATATATACAAAGTGCTTCGTTCACTTCCACCTTCAGAAATTCCGTAAACAAAATATTTTCCTGTCGGAGACACATTCCACCAATCAATGGAAATCGTTCCGTCATCGCTTAAATTATTCGGGTCGAATAGAACAGTTTCCTCTTTTTCTTTCATATAAATCACAGGTTGATCTTTACCCGGAATTGATTTTTGGTAGAATAATTTATTGTCTCTAAGTTTTGGAGTTGACATGCTTTCTGTCTCAATTATCTCAGCGATTTTGGTTTTTAATTTCTCACGAAATGGAATTGCATCAAGCATTTCTCTTGTGAATCTGTTCTGTTTTTTCGTCCATGATTTCACCATTTCAGAATTATCATCTTCCAACCAACGATAATCATCGGAGATAACATGTCCGAAAATTGTGTCTGTGACGGTTTGAATTTTTGTCTTCGGTGGTTGATAATTTTGCGTTTTATCACAACTGAAAATTGAGAAAAGCATGATTGCGATTAGTAAAAGTTTTGTTTTCATTTTTTGCTCCTTTTTTTTATTTGCCACTAATATACGAATAATTTTTTTCTATCTGAAGCAGTTATCGAGAAATCCTCGGATACTGAACTTCGTTCTAATTCACCAGTTTTAAATATGTCTTTTAAATGCAAACCAATATTATCAACAGAGCAATTAAAAAGATAAGCCATGCTTTTTTGAGATAGCCATATTGTTTCGTTTTTCAATAAAACGCTCACTTTTATTTCTCCATTTGGTAAAGTGTATAAAAGGAAATCTTGTTTTATTGATTGTAATTTTTTTTTCATATTATTTTTCTTTTTTAGATTGTAGAAGTTTTTTAGTTGACTTATCAAAATCGGACTCATAATTTTTCATTTTTTCTACTTTAAAATCATCATAAATTCTCTCGGCTTTTGCGTCTGCTAATTGCTTGGTAATTTTACCTTTATGTTGTAAAATCTCTCTTTCATTTAATCTCAAAAAATCATCAAGTTTCAGAATCCAATCGTTCATAGTCATAGCTTTTTTTTGCTGTGCTTGAAATTTTGCAAAAGCTAAATACTGCTCTACGATTAAATTTAACTGCGATATTTCTTTTTCTGTAAGATAATTTTTTGCTACAAAAACATCAGATTTTTTTAATTCATTTTGAGAAATACAAGTAATTCCCATATTTCGTTTTGAAATATCAGCTCTATCATTTATCAATTCTGCTGCTGTTTTTCCATGTATTCCAAAATGTAATTTATTTTGGACTGTTGCAAAAAAGTTTTTTGTTAAGTTTGAACTTTTATCATAATCCACACTCAAAGCATAAATATCAGTAATTTTTTGATAAAATCTTCTTTCGCTTGTTCTAATGTCTGCAATTTTTTCTTCTAATTGTTCAAAATAATCTGTTCCAAATGGATTTTCCGGATTTTTTAGTTTTTCTTCATCAAGTACAAAACCTTTTATAATCAATTCTTTTAACTGTTTTGTAGCCCAAATTCTAAACTGTGTTCCACGAAATGAATTTACACGATATCCCACTGAAATAATCGCATCAAGATTATAAAAATCCATAACTCTATTTTTGCCGTCTTTAGCAACCTGTGCAATTTTTGCACAGGTTGAATTTATATCCAACTCTCCTGTTTCATAAATATTTTTAAGATGTCTTACAACTCCTGTTCTGTCTATATCAAAAAGTGTAGCCATTTGGTGTGCATTTAACCATATTGTTTCATTTTGTAATAAAACGCTCACTTTTATTTCTCCATTTGGTGAAGTATATAAAAGGAAATCTTGTTTTATTGATTGTAATTTTTTTTTCATGATTATTTTTCTTTTTTAGATTGTAGAAGTTTTTTAGTTGACTTATCAAAATCAGAAACATAATTTTTATCTTGAATTACTCTGAATTTATCATATTCACTTTCTGCTTTTAACCTTGCTTCTAACATAGAAATTTTTCCCTTGTCTCTTAATATTGGGAAATTAGATAGTTTCAAAAATTGTTGCAAATATCCATCCCAATCTTTCATATTCATAACCTGTTCATTTTCGGCTCTGTTTTCTGCAATATCAAGATATGAAACAACGATTCTATTGAGTTTATCAATATGTTGTTCGTTTAAGTAATTTTTTGCAATTACTACATCTGATTTTAAAATTTTACCTTTTGGAACATTTTTCCATGTTTTAAGTCCCATATATATTTTTTCTGCATCTGCTTTTGTGTAAATAATTTCTGCTGCGGTTTTACCTGTAATAGCCCAGTGTAATTTATTTTGAACAGTAGCAAAAAAATGTTTTGTTATTTTATCTTTGGAGTCATAATCAGCAGAAAGTGCATAAATATCTGTTATTTTTTGATAAACTCTTCTTTCACTTAAACGAATTTCACGAATCCTTTCAAGCATTTCATCAAAATAATCTTTACCAAAATGTTTTATTTGCTTGAGTTTTTCGTCATTCATTGCAAAACCCTTTACAATATATTCTTCCAATATAAGGTTAGCCCATTTACGAAACTCTATTGCTTTATGAGAATTTACACGATAACCCACAGATAAAATTGCTTTTAAATCAAAATATTTTGTTTTATATTTTTTACCATCATTAGCAGTTATTTCCAAAATGGAAACAACTGCTTTTTCATCTAATTCAGCACTATGAAAAATATTTTTTAAATGTTTTGATATTGCTGGTACATTAACCTCAAAAAGCTCCGCCATCATTTTTTGAGTAAGCCACAAAGTGTCATCTTTAAAAAAGACATCAATATTAACTTTACCTGTTTCTGTTTCAAAAACCACAAAATTATTAAATTTTTCTAAGTATGTTTTCTTTATGATTGGTTTTATTTCTTTTTTGGTCATATTAATATCCGTTGTTTAATTATTAATTATGAATGATTATTTTGCATTTTATCACAACTGAAAATTGATAAAAGTATGATTGAGATTAGTAAAAGTTTTGTTTTCATTTTTTGCTTCTTTTTTTTTGCCACGAATTCACGAATAAGAATTTTCTATCTGAGGCAATTACCGAGCAATCCTCGGAAGTTCGTTTTTCAGATAAAAGATAAGCCATGCTTTTTTGAGATAACCATATTGTTTCATTTTGTAATAAAACGCTCACTTTTATTTCTCCATTTGATGAAGTATATAAAAGGAAATCTTGTTTTATTGATTGTAATTCTTTTTTCATATTGGTTTTTCTAAGTTTTTTCAAAATTAAATTTTGGCATTTTATTTCTTAGTTTTTTTTGCAATATCGTTTTCAAGGTTTTTTACACTCTCTAAATATTTTTTTTCTACTTCACTTAAGGTCTTAGCTTTATATTTACGGTATTCAATAATAGCTTTTTTTATTGCTTTTTTATGACTTACTTTGCCTGAACCTTTTAATGATTTTCTTCCTGTTGACTGTAAAATATTATCTAATTCCCAAATATAATCTGCCATCTTCATTGACTTTTTTTCTATAGCATTAATTTCTGCTATATCAAAATAAGCAGAAACTAAATTATTTAAAATTTTAAGTTCGCTTAATTCCAAATAATTTTTTGCGACCATAACTTCGGCCTGATTTGGTTGTTTGCTTTTAAAATTTGTCAATCCTGCAAATGGTTTATCAGAATCTACTCGTAAATAAACCACTTCTGCTGCCGTATTTCCATGAGCGGCAAAATGAAGTTTGTTTTGAACAATTTTAAAAAACCTTAAGGCTTCATCAGATTGGGAGTCATAATCAATCGCTGTTGTATATAAGTCAAGCACTTGACGATAAAGAACTTTTTCACTACTTCGAATATCTCTAATTTCGTCTAATAATTCTTTCCAGTAATTTCCACCGCCAAGATCTTTCAAGCGGTCAGAATTAATAGTAAAGCCCTTAATGATATATTCTTTGATTTTTTCCGTTGCCCAAATACGAAATTTAGTAGCAATATCGGATTTAACTCTATAGCCTAAAGAGATAATCATATCAAGATTATAATGAGCAATATTTCTAACAACCTCTCTATTACCTTCTTTTTGAACTGTTCGGAAATTCCGAACAGTTCCTTCTGGGATTAGTTCTTTTTCTTTGTAAATATTTTTAATATGCTCGCTAACATTAGCTTTACTAGATCCAAAAAGTTCAACCATTTGTGCTTGCGTAAGCCAAACAGTTTCATTTTCCATTACCACATTTACAGAAACTTTTTCGTCTGCTGTTTTAAAAATGATTATTTCACTATTTTGAGTCATATTTAATACCCTGTTATAAAATCAATATCTATATTTTTTTTATTCTCATAATGTTTTACATTTTCTGCGATTTCCCGTAAATTTTTACTTTTAAAATTATATCCAAATACGGTAACTGTTGCCGGGTTAAAATCTTTATTTGGAATTTTAATATTATTAGTCACTTGTTGTTTTGTCATAATTTATACCTATTGGATTATAAAATTGTTGTCATAATATAATTAGTTTTGCCCCATTCGATTATTTTTTTTCATAATTATTTCTCACATTTTATGATGGTTTAAATTTAAAGAAAAATATCAACAATAGTAATTTATTTTTTATAATATCCTAGTTTGATTTTAAATAATTGGAATTGTT
>JAYEHX010000141.1:0-2724 GCA_034659735.1 Fidelibacterota bacterium
TCTCGTCAATCCCGCAAAATTAACTTTCAAAAAAAACAGAAGTATTCTAAAAAAGCTTTTGTTTTTTTCTTTTATAATGATTATTTTTAAACATGAAAAATTTAGAAGAATACTTCACAGATATCCGAAAAAACATTATTGGAAACGATAAGGTTTTTAAAACAAATTATGGTTCAATGAAAATGGTTTATGCTGATTGGACGGCAAGTGGACGACTTTATAAACCAATAGAAGAAAAAATGACGAATGAATTTGGACCTTTTGTTGGTAATACTCACACAACCACGACAGTCACCGGTACTTCAATGACACTCGCATATCATAAGGCACAGCATATAATAAAAAACCATGTAAACGCTTCAAAAGACGATGTTCTCATTTCAACAGGATCCGGAATGACACGAGTTGTCAATAAATTCCAAAGAATTCTCGGATTGAAAGTAAATGAAAAATTAAGTAAATATATTAATATTCCGAAGGAAGAGAAACCAATTGTCTTTATCACACACATGGAACACCATTCGAATCACACAACTTGGCTGGAAACAATCGCTGATGTGGAAATAATAAATGCTAATGAAGATGGATTAGTTGATACGGAGCATTTAAGAAAATTATTGAAAAAATATTCTGACAGGAAAATAAAAATTTCAGCAATTACCGCCTGTTCTAATGTGACAGGAATTCAAACACCGGTTCATGAAATTGCAGAAATTATGCATAAAAATGACGGATTATGTTTTGTTGATTATGCCTGTTCCGCACCCTATGTAAAGATAGATATGCACCCAAAAAATCCATTACAGAAACTCGATGCAATATATTTTTCTCCACACAAATTTCTCGGCGGACCGGGAAGCACGGGAATCTTAATTTTTGACTCGGCTTTATATGAATGTAAAACACCTGATTTACCCGGTGGTGGAACAGTTCGCTGGACAGATCCTTGGGGAACACATTTATATTTGATGGATATTGAAGTTAGAGAAGATGGTGGAACTCCGGCATTTTTGCAAACTATTCGCACTGCATTATCAATAAAATTAAAAGAGAAGATGGGGATTGAAAATATTCAAAAACGAGAAAAACAGATTGTAGAATATGTGTTTAATAAATTAAAAAATATGCAAAGAGTTCATATATTAGCGGATAATATCTCCGATCGACTTCCGGTTTTCTCATTCATAATTGAAGATTTGCATTACAATCTCGCTGTTAAATTATTAAACGATCATTTCGGAATTCAAACTCGTGGTGGATGTTCTTGTGCCGGAACTTATGGGCACTATTTATTGCGACTATCACCACAGAGATCACAAGCATTAAGAAAACATATATTAAAAGATAATTTTTCGGATAAACCCGGTTGGATAAGAATTTCACTTCATCCCACAATGTCAAACAAAACGATTGACTATATTTTGAATTCTTTAGAAACAATGATTTCCAAAAGTGATGAATGGAGTGAAGATTATAAATATGATTCTTCAACAAATGAATTTACAAATATAAACGATATTCATAATTCCGAATCTCAAATCGAGAATTGGTTTGAAACTAAATAAAATATTAAACAAAATTTTACTAATAATATTGTTGTTCACTTTTGCTTGTGGCAAAACAGATTTCAATAAATTTATCAATAATTTAGAATCTGAATCTGATAAAAATAAAAAAGAGAAAATAATAAATAAATTTCTGAGTAATAATGAAATTCCAATAATAGAAGATAGAGAAGCACATTTTATCTATTATGGAAAAGCCGAAAATGTAAAATTAGCGGGCGATATAAATGGGTGGAATGATTCATCAATAAATTTTTTACAAGTTGACGGAACTAATTTATTTTATTATACAATGGAATTAAATCCATTTGCGAGAATAGATTATAAATTAATTGTTAATAACAAAAAGTGGATTCTTGATCCGCTAAATCCAAACACTATAAGAGGTGGTTTTGGTAGTAACTCCGAATTAGCAATGTCGGAATATATTCAATCCAAAGAGATAATTTATAACAAGAATATTCAGCACGGAAAAATTATTGAGAAAATTTTTGAAAGCAAAAACACTAAAAAAAAATATAATATTTCAATTTATTTACCACCGAATTATGATAAAAATGAGTGTGGAAAATATCCGACAATTTACTTTCAGGATGGTGCGGAATATATGGAATTGGGTAGTGCGATAAATATTTTAGACAATTTAATTTATAAAAAATTGATACAACCGGCAATCGCAATTTTTGTTACTCCGACTAATCGCAACGAAGAGTACGCCTTTGGCGATAGAGATAAATATATAAAATTTTTTGCAACAGAACTCGTTTCATTTATTGACAATGAATTTCGAACCATTCAAAACGCAGATGAAAGAATTGTGATTGGTGATTCTTACGGAGCAAATATTAGTGCATTAATCGGTTATTATTATCCGAAAATTTTTGGCAATTGTGGATTACATTCTCCCGCTTTTCAACCGAATGATTTTGAAGTGATTAAATTATATAAAAGTAATAAAGATATTGAAATTAATTTTTATGCAGTTTGGGGAATTTACGAACCGTCAATAAAAAAAGTGATGGATAGATTTATCAAGATTTGTAAAAAGAACAATTCAAAAATAGATTATAAAGTTTATCCGGAAGGGCACAGCTGGGGACTTTGGCGAGCGACAACAGATGAAATGTTACAATATTTTATTCCATATAAAAAGTGATGA
>JAYEHX010000142.1:0-9014 GCA_034659735.1 Fidelibacterota bacterium
ATCCCATTTAACCCTTATGGGTGGAAATCTATTTTCACTGCAACGGGCATGATTTTTATCTCATTTGGAGGACTCACAAAAATTGTATCACTTTCTGAAGAAATAAAAAATCCTAAAAAAAATATACCAAAGGGTATGTTTGTTGCGTTTATTGTTGTCACACTAATTTATATTTCAACAATTCTTATCACTGTAGGATTATTAGATAAAATTGATTTTCAACAAACATTTAACCCAATTTCTTTAGGAGCTTCAAGACATTATGGAAATTTTGGTTATTTAATACTTTCCGTAGCTGCGATGTTAGCATTTATAACAACAGGAAATGCCGGCCTATTATCATCATCAAGAATTCCATTGGCAATGTCGAAAGACAATCTTTTACCATCAGTACTATCTAAGGTAAATCTAAAACTACAAACGCCAATAATATCAATTTTGATGACTTCAGTTTTTATGGTTTCTGTTATACTTTTTCTTGAACTTGAAAATTTAGTAAAAGTCGCCTCTACGATGATGTTGATACTTTTTCTATTTGTAAATTTTTCTGTGATTTTAATGAGAGAAAGTAAAATAATAACTTATAGACCATCTTTTAAATCTCCTTTTTATCCATATTTGCAAATTATTGGAATAATTGTTTATTTAATTCTAATCATTGAAATGGGAAATATTCCATTATTAATCACACTTGGATTTTTAATTCTTTCCATTTTATGGTATTTTTTATATTCAAAAAAAAGAAATTCAAAACAATCTGCTCTAATTCATATTGTAGAACGAATTAGTTCGAAAAAATTAAAAACTTCTACTTTAACAGATGAACTTAAAGATATTTTAATTAAAAGAGACGATATTATAGAAGATAAATTTGATCGTCTTATTAAACAAGCGGAATTCATTGATATTGACAAAAAAATGAATAAAAACCAAATATTTGAAATTATTTCAAATACATTTTCAAAAAAACTGAATATACATTCAAAAACAATTTATAATTTATTAGAAGAACGAGAAAATGTAAGTAGTACGGTCATATACAAAGGACTTGCAATTCCACATATAATAATTGAAGGTGAAAAAATATTTGATATTATTGTAATTCGCTCACAAAAAGGAATTGATTTTGGTAATGATATTCCTCCTGTCCATATATTATTTGCTCTGGTTGGCTCTATAGATGAAAGAAGTTTTCATTTGCAAGCACTAATGTCAATTGCTCAAATCATTCAAAATAAAAATTTCATAAATAATTGGAAAAAAGCAAAGGATATTGAGGAATTGAAAAATTTAATCTTATTAACAGATAGAATTAGAAAAGATAAAATTTAGTCAACTTATTTATTCGACACATTTAATAATATCAGAAAATAAAATTGCTCCACTTCGTATTAAAATAACATTATCATCTTCCGAAACTTTGATTATCGTACTTCCGATTGGATTTGATTTTTTTTCCAATTCGTCATCTTTGATATAAACTTCAATTTTATCATGATAATTGTTTATTATATTGTCAATTTTATTCAATGGTAATTCACCGCTTAAATTTATGCTTGTTGTGATAATAGGTTTGTCGTATTTAGAAGTCAATTGTAAGCAAAAGTCATTGTTAGGAATTCTATAACCCACAAATAAATTTTCACTATAAAAAATATCAGGAAAAATATTTTTCTTTGTTGGTAAAATTATAGTTATTGCTCCAGGCAGAAATTTATTGATAATTGCCTTAATTTTATCAGTAAGAATAACTTTATCAAATAAATATTTTTTTGATGGAACGATTATGCTGAATGGAGTTTTTTTGTTACGATTTTTTAAATTTATGATTTTATTTATAGCAATTTCAGAAAAAACATCTGCACCAAATCCATAAATTGTATCGGTCGGATATGCAATTATTCCATCATTTTCTAAAACATTAATTGTCATTGAAATTGTTTTTTCAATGCCAATTCTTGAATCATGAATTTTCATTTTTTACTTAAAATTTTTGTTATTCTGTTAGAAATATCATTCAAACGAAATTCTATAGAATTTAATATCCAAAATTCAAAATGATTAACTTTTGCCTGCTGATGCATCATCCATATTATCTTTACTGAAACAAATAAAACACCAATTTCAATTGAAAATAGCGGTGGTAATGGAATATTAATATGCAAAATATGTCTTAAAACATCAACAGTAAATAATATAGTAATAGCACTAATAAAAACTATTGAAATAATTTTATCTCTTTTTTGTGTATTTTTTCCACCAATCTGACCAACAAGTGATCTAATTTTTTCTTTTTCTTCTTTAAATCTTTTCAGTTCTTCATCTAACTGAGCATTTTGATTTTCATTCATATTAATTTTCCTAATATTTAAATATTTCTCTCATTGTTCGTTTAATTTTTGATTTTGGTTTTCCCCATAACTTATGAAACCATAAATATTGTTCAGGATATGTTTTTACAATCTCTTCGTATTCTTTTAATACTTTACTCATAATGGAATTTATGGATTTTTCATTTATTTCGCTGTATTCCGGAACATTTATTTTCTTTATGATCAAGTGATATTTCAGATTTTTCATTATATATGCGCAAAGATATATTGGAGAATTCGTTCTTATATAAAAAACAGCAACACCTTTGGGAATGGATGCTTCTTTTCCTAAAAAAAATACCTTCGTCCCTTTTTTATGTGCATTTTGATCAACTGCAATCGCTAATATTCTATTTTCTTTTAATTCTTTTTCGTAATTATTATTATCTTTGATATTAATATGTCTTAAATTATCACCAAATTTTAATCTATGATTTATAAAATATTTATCGGTTAGTTTATTTTTCATCGGTTTATAAAGTCCACTAAATTTGAACTGTTTGATATTTAAATAATTTATATATGTTTCCCAAAGGCCGAAATGCAAACCTGATAATATTATTCCTTTTTTGTTTAATAATTCTTTATTAAATAATTCTTCAGCATTTGTATCAGTGTTTAATATTTTTTTTCTCATATATTTTCTATTAGCAATGAAGTATGTTGCAATCGTATATCCGAAGTGTCTATAGGTATTATGCAAGATTGTTAATTTTTCTTCTCTTGTTTTATTTGGAAATGCTATTGTCAGATTATTATAAGCAACATTCAGGCGATAAGGAAAAAATATCCAAATAAAAGTGCCAAATTTATAACCAAGCCATTCCACAATTCGTGATGGAAAAAGAGAAAAAAACACTCCTAATATTTTAATAATTATAAATTCTATCCAATATGATATTTTCATATACTCACTCGTTAACTACATTAATTGTTTTGCTATAATATACTTATTCATAGTTAGTTACATCTTTTCATTTAAAGTATAAAATTGTCAATTAGGCAGACAAAAATTCATTTATTTTTTCTATCGAAATACTTTTTGTCTCGCCGGTATCCATATTTTTAACATTCAATTGTTTCGATTGTAATTCATTTTCGCCAATCACAACAGAATATTTTGCATTTTTTCTATTTGCTTCTCGCATCATTGCTTTTACACTTCTTCGTTGAAAATCCATATCAACTGAGTGTCCATTTTCTCGGATTGTTTTCGCAATTTTAATCGCTTCTATTCTAACATTATCATTCATCGGAGCAATAAAAATATCTAATTTTTTAGATTTGTCAGAAAAAAGGTTTTCGCTTTCCATAGAAATAATTAATCGTTCCATTCCTCCGGCGAAACCAATTGCAGGAGTCGATTTTCCACCAAGCTCTTCTATCAAATTATTGTATCTGCCACCGCCACAGAGTGCATCTTGTGAACCGAGATTTTCACTTCGAATTTCAAAAATTGTATTTGTGTAATAGTCCAAACCACGAACCATTCTAGGATCGACTTCATACTCTATTTTTAGTTCATCAAGCAATGATTTTACCTCTTCAAAATATTCTCTTTCCGGTTCAGATAGATGTTCAATAATTAACGGTGCATGCTCTTTCATCACTTTTTTACAATCTCTGTTTTTACAATCAAAAAGTCGTAATGTATTATTATCAAATCGAGTTTGACAAGTTTTGCACAAGTTCTCTTTATGTGGCAATAATTTTGATTTTAAAGTTTTTATATATTCGTTTCTACTTTCGTTTCCACCTAATGAATTGATATAGAGTTTGAAATTTTTCAATCCGAGCTTTTGATAAATTGTGTAGGCCATATCAATCAATTCAACATCAGATTCAGGATAAGCCGAGCCGAAAATTTCAGAACCAAATTGCGAAAATTGACGATATCTTCCCGCTTGTGGTTTCTCCTGACGAAATAGCGGACCGTAGTACCAAAGCTTATGAATTGATGATATTTGTTGAAAATTATGTTGAATAAATGCTCGAACAATCGAGGCGGTTAATTCCGGTCGTAGTGTCAAAAAATTTTTACCCTTATCTTGAAATGTGTACATCTCCTTATTTACAATATCAGTCAATTCGCCGACACTTCTACTAAATAAAGTTGATTTTTCAAATATGGGAGTTCTAATTTCAAAAAAATTGTATAGAGTAAAAATTTCTCTCAATTTATTTTCTACATATTGCCATTTACTAATTTCTTGTGGCAATAAATCGTAAGTCCCTTTTATGGATTGTATCTTATTCTTTGTCAAAATCAATCATTCCTTCAGTTGCCTCTTTTGCTTTTTCTATGAATTTTGTAGGAATATACAGCTTAATCAGTGTGCCTATTGGAGAACTTCCTTTAACTAATAATGCTCCTTCAAAAAAATCATTTTTCTTGAAATATGGAATATCATTTTCTTTTAACACTTCTGAAACCATTTCAAAATATGTTTCATCAACAAATTGATATAATAAAATCCAGTGAACATTATCTTCGTGTTTAATATGTTTCAAACTATCAACTAATTTCACATGATGATCAGGACAAACTTCAATTCCATCTTCAAATGAACTTTTACAAATTGGGCAGTATTTCATAATTCCTCCATTTTTTTTTACAACTTATTTTTTTAAATTAATAAATTCATTTTTTAAGTCATTATAAGTTCCTTGCAATGCATCAGGCATGACTTTTGTATGTCCAACAACAGGCATAAAATTCGTATCGCCATTCCATCTTGGAACGATATGCTGATGAATATGATGTTCAATACCGGCTCCACCGATACTTCCGATATTCATACCAATATTGAATCCACCCGGTTTTAGGTTTTTTTTCATAATTTTTATTGATGAATTCGTCAAATCTGAAATTTCCTTTCTTTCGTCGGAAGTTAGCAATTCATAATCCGCAATGTGTCTGTTTGGAACAATCATAATATGGCCGTTATTGTACGGATATAAATTCATAATTATGAAACTATATTTTCCACGAAATAGAATTAAATTTTCTTCATCATTATTTGCCTTAATTTTATTACAGAATATGCAACCTTTTTCTTTTTCCCGTTTTACATATTCCATTCTCCAAGGAGACCATAATCTTTTTGTTTTGTAATTCATATCAGTAAATATAATATTATTTTTAATAAATTAAAAGTATTATTTAAAATTTGGTAAAAGAGGTGAACTTTACCACAGAGACGCAAAGTCGCAAAGTATTTCAAAACTTCAGAAAATTAAAATAATAATGGAATATAAAACAAGGGAGCTTGCTCCCTTGTTAATAATTATAGAAAAAAATCATGAGACGATGAAATGATTATAATAAAGAAATAAAAAACAAATACACATATTAATTTATTTTTTTAATAGATTGCTTTGTTTTTTTGGAGTGTTTTTTTGGATTGCATTAACCATGTTAATGCAAAAAAATCGAAGATTTTTATAAATAAAGAAATGTCTCCGACATTTCTACACATCAACACGCCTGCCCCGTAGCGAAGCGTATCGGGGGTTGATGTATTCCATAAATCGTTAAATTAATAAAAACATAATTAGAATATTTTATTTATCTTGAATTTTCGGGGTGTTCCAAATATTAAAAAAATAATCTTGTTATATTTAAAATATTATCGTAATCTTAGACAGTTGGAGGGAATTGGAAATTATAACAAAAAAAATATATTCAATAATGAAATTTAGTTTTTCGTTTTAGTATTTATTTTTAATTAAATAGGAGGGAATATGAGTCCATGGGAATTGAGTGTAAATTTAAAAGATGCAGTTTTAGATTTTACTTTTTTAAGTATGTTTTTGGTTATTGGTACAGTTTTAAGAAGATATACACCTTTTTTTAGGAAATATCTTATTCCAAATAATATTCTTGGTGGTTTTTTTGCATTGATTTTTGGTCCGCAGATATTAGGTGCATTAGTTAGAGCATGGGGATATAGCCAACATGCATATATTCCTCTGAATGGCGATCGACTTGGAATTTATGTCTATCATTTATTGGCAATTACATTTATATCAATGGGACTTCGAAAAGAAAAAACAGAGTGGGGGAAGGGTCCATTAAGTAAAAGTTTTACTTCAATTCTTACATATTTAGTTCAGGCAAGCGTCGGATTGTTGGTTGCTTTTGCTTTAATTTATACAATTAAGCCGGATTTATTTCCTGGAATTGGATTGTTGGTTCCAATGGGATTTGGAATGGGACCGGGACTTGCATATTCAATTGGACATAATTGGGAAAAATTTGGATTTGAAGGTGGCGGATTAGTCGGTCTTACTTTTGCTGCTATTGGCTATTTGATTGCTTTCTTTTTTGGAATAGGATTAATAAATTATGGAATTCGAAAGAGAAAAACAAAATTGATTACAGGAATGGAACAAATAACTCCAGATATCAGAATGGGTGTATTGAAAAATACGGAAAAACCTATTGCCGGCAAACTTCCGCTTGCCAGTGAAGCGATAGAATCACTTGCTTTTCAACTTGGATTAGTTGGAACAATCTATCTTGCAACTTATGGAGTGACTTTTTTTCTAACTGGATTACTTGTTAATGCAGGATTGACAGATTTCGCTTCTACTTTGTGGTCTTTTCATTTTATTATTGCAATAATTATAACATTGAGTACAAGAAAAATTTTAGATATGACAAAAAGAAGTTATGTTATTGATACAGGATTGATGAACAGAATTACAGGAGTTGCAATTGATTATCTTGTAGTAGCATCAATCGCTGCAATCTCCATCACAATAGTGGTTAAATATTGGATGTCGCTATTGTTTATGTCGGTATTTGGTGGAATTGCAACGGTTTTATTTATCTATTGGGCCGCATATAGAGCATTTGATAACTATCCATTTGAAAGATTTGTCGGTATTTTTGGTGAAATGACAGGAACCATAAATTCGGCTTTAGTACTTTATAGGGTTATGGATCCGCAATTCAAGACAAATATTGCTGAAGATGCCGTTTATGGAAGTGGAATTTCAATTTTTATCGGTTTACCACTTTTGATAATGATGAATTTTCCTATGATGTTTTGGAATAATCAACTTTATGGATATTGGTACACATTAGGAATTTTTGCGGTTTATTCAATTCTGTTATTAGGAATCTGGAGATTAATTGGTTTCTTAAAGTTTCGTAAAGTGTTAAAATAAGAATAACAAAAATATAAAATAGGAGGGAATATGAGTCCATGGGATTTAACCGTTAATTTAAAAGATGCAGTTCTTGATTTTGCATTTTTGAGTTTGTTTCTTATCGTAGGAACTGCTTTGAGAAGGTATGTTCCGGTTTTTAGAAAATATCTGATTCCGAATAATATTCTTGGTGGTTTTTTTGCCTTAATATTTGGACCACAAATTCTTGGTGCATTAATCAGAGTATTAGGATATACACAAAGAGCATATATTCCATTGAATTCTGAACGACTTGGAGTTTATGTCTATCATTTATTGGCTTTAACTTTTATTGCAATGGGATTACGAAAGGAAAAAACTCATTGGGGAAAGGGACCTTTAAGTCAAGCAATGACCGGAATTTCAAGTTTTTTAGTTCAAGGAATTATTGGAATGTTGGTTGCTTTTTTACTAATTTATACTATCAAACCGGATTTATTCCCCGGAATAGGATTATTAGTTCCTATGGGCTTTGGAATGGGACCGGGACTTGCATATGCAATCGGCCACAACTGGGAAAAATTTGGTTTTGAAGGTGGTGGATTAGTTGGACTTACTTTCGCGGCGATTGGATATTTATTCGCATTTTTTGGCGGTGTTGGTCTTATTAATTGGGGAATTCGAAAAAGAAAAACAAAATTAATTACAGGAATGGACCAAATTACCTCTGATGTAAAAATGGGTGTATGGAAAAATGCAGAGAGGCCAAGTGCAGGGAAACTTCCATTGGCAACCGAAGCTATTGAATCAATGGCATTTCAATTTGCCTTGATTGGAGCTGTATATTTAGCAACTTATGGAACCGTATATTTTCTTTCTAATTTACTGGTTTCCGGAGGATTAGATGAATTAGCTTCAACATTATGGTCGTTTCACTTTATTTTTGCGATATTGTTATCTCTGCTAACAAGAAAAATTTTAGATATGACAAAAAGAAGTTATATAATTGATACCGGTCTGATGAATAGAGCAACAGGAGTAATGATTGATTATCTTGTCGTCGCTGCGATTGCCGCAATTTCAATCACAATCGTTATGCAATATTGGATGTCACTACTAATTATGTCAGTTTTGGGTGGATTGGGAACAATTTTCTTCGTCTATTGGGCAGCATATCGAGCATTTGATGATTATCCATTTGAACGATTTATTGCCATTTTCGGAGAAAAAACAGGAACTGTAAATTCAGGATTGGTTTTAGTGAGAATATTAGATCCTGAATTTTCAACAACAGTTGCCGAAGATAATATTTACGGTGGTGGAATATCCATTTTTATTGGATTACCGCTCTTGATTATGATGAATTTTCCAATGATGTTTTGGAACAATGAACTCTATGGATATTGGTATGCAGTTGGATTGTTTGCTCTCTATGGAGTACTTTTAATGTCAATATGGAGATTAATTGGCTTTCTAAAATTTAGGAAACAACTGAAATAAGAGAAT
>JAYEHX010000142.1:9114-11294 GCA_034659735.1 Fidelibacterota bacterium
TTGGAACAATGAACTCTATGGATATTGGTATGCAGTTGGATTGTTTGCTCTCTATGGAGTACTTTTAATGTCAATATGGAGATTAATTGGCTTTCTAAAATTTAGGAAACAACTGAAATAAGAGAATTTTCAAAAAAATTGCCATATCATCAAGATATGGCATTTTTTTATAATATGATTAAATTGTTCTACATATTCTCGAAGGATTCTTCCATTGGAATATTAATTAATTTATGTTTTGTTTCTTCGATAACATTCATAGATTTCCATTTGCCTTGTTTGAATCTAAAAAGAAATGCTAAACCTAATACGGAAACAAAAAAAGTCAAAATTGTCCAAGCATAATAGATGTTGAAATCAAAATATTCAACTGCGATAAAAGTTGGAATAATTAAAAGAAATACAGAAAAAATTGCAATCACATACATGATGAATTTCGTATCACCTGCACCTTTTAGTGTGGCAGAAAATGTAATATTGAAAACATCAAATATAGAATAAATCGCCATAAATTTTATTAATTGAAATAGTATTTTTCTAATCTCATCGAAATTAGTAGTGTTCTTTTGTGAAAACATATTTATTAGTATCTCCGGAAACAATAAAAAAGCTCCTATTACAGGAATAACATAAAGTAATATAATAACCAATCCTGAATATGTAGCTCTTTCGGCTAAATATATTTTTTTTGCACCGATGTATTTTCCGGATTGAACAGTAACTGTTATTCCCATTCCAATCATAGGTAAAAAAATCAAATTATTTAAGTTAAAAGCAATATTAGTGGCGGCCAATGAATTTAAATCTATTCTTCCAATAATCAGAACAAACATAGTAAATCCTAAGAGTTCAATAAAGAAATGAACACCATTTGGTAATCCGTATTTTATAAATCGCTTAAATAGATGATAATCTATTCTTGTTTTAAAATATATGTTATACTGTTTTTTATATTCTTTCTTATTAATTAGTATAAAATATAAAAGAAAACCAAGTGTGTGAGAAATAACCGTTGCAATTGCTGCACCTCTCATACCCAATTCTGGAAATCCAAAGTTACCAAAAATCATTATATAATCTAAAACTATATTAACAATCATAGCAAATAAACTGATCCACATTATATTTTTAGTACGATTTGTTCCTGAAAAAAAACCTGATATTGCAGTACCGGCAATTGCAGGAAATGCTCCAATATTCACTATTCTGAAGTATTGAACTTCATATTTAATTACAGCATCACTATGCCCAATAAATGAAAAAATTTCATCTGCAAATGGAATAAATAATATAACAACAATTCCACCGATTAGAGAAACTAATAATCCATTCCAAATAACTTTACCTATATTTTTATATTTTTTTGCACCATTATATTGTGATACAAATGTGTTTGTGTAGCCGGCAATTCCCAAGAAAAAACAAAGTAAAGTGAAATTCAACATACTCGCAGGCATAGCAGCAGCAATTGCTTCTGCTGAATACCAAGAGAGAAATAATCTGTCAATAAAATGTTGTATAGAATGAATTCCGGTGGCAATAATTAAAGGAAATGCAATAATTAGCAATTCTTTATATCCGGCTTCTCTTATCCATAACTTTTTAATTCGATTTTTCATATTTCAAAAAACTGGAGCAAATTAATTCTGCTCCAGTTTAATTTTATGTCCTTTATTTACGATATCGTAATATTATTGCCCAACTTTTATTTTCTATTTCTTAATGTTAATTAGCTATATTACCTTCAATATCTGAGCTCATATTTTTTCCATTATTTTTTATCAATCCAAATTCCTTTTTGGTTTGTTCGTCTCTCTAATGATCTTAGAACTGATTTTGCTTCGCTATAAGAATAATTACCAACTCTAACTCTATACCAAGGTCTTGAATCATTTGGTAAATATGATTTTTTTATATATGCATCATAACCTAATTTTCTCAAGTCGGTAACTGCAATTTCTGAAAATTCTTTATTGTGTGAACTCGAAAATTGAATAGTATATTTCTGGGAAGGAATCGAATGTTTCTTTTCATTTTGTGGAATAGAGGGAACATCTTCCCAAACATCATCTTCTTGTTCGTTCGAAATTTTTTCAGTTTCATCAGCTTGAATAGTTTCATCAGTTTGAATAACATCATCTTGAGAAATTTCATTTATAGTATCCACTGTTGAATCTTCC
>JAYEHX010000143.1:0-2646 GCA_034659735.1 Fidelibacterota bacterium
CGAAAACACCGTTTATCACTTTGGAGCAAGCCTGAAAGATTTGGCTAAAAAATGGTTCGCTTTTTCTAAAATGGAAATGGAAGCAATGACAATGATTGCTAAGCTTAAAAATGGAGGTGGTGATGAGTGAGTGGAAGGAAGATGTTTTAGGTAGCGTGCTTGAAGTTAAATACGGGAAAGCCCACAAAAAACTTGAAAACGGTAATATTCCTTGTTTTGGAAGTGGTGGATTGATGCGTAATGTTGAAAAATATCTGTATAGAAAACCTTCAATATTGATACCGAGAAAAGGTTCGTTAAACAATATAATGTTCCAAGATAAGCCATTTTGGACTGTTGATACAATGTTCTGGTCAAAAATTAATGAAGATTTAGTTTTTCCTAAATTTCTTTTTTATCAATTAACCTTAATTGATTATACTGTTCTAAATGTTGGTTCCGCTGTGCCAAGTTTAACGATTCCTGTTATAAATGGAATTGACATAAAACTCCCCCCACTCCCCGAACAAAAAGCCATAGCCGAAGTCCTTTCCAGTTTAGACGACAAAATAGACCTGCTCCACCGCCAAAACAAAACACTGGAACAAATGGCAGAAACGCTTTATGATGGCTGGGTCATTGAATCTGAATTTAATTCAACGGTTAAAGATTTAATTGATATTCAAAATGGTTATGCTTTTAAAAGTAAGGATTTCCAAGATAATGGTAATCACAGAGTCCTTAAAATCAAAAATATTTCTGGATGTATAGTTGATATTCAAGTAGCAGATTTTGTTTCTGACAATATAGCTTCAAGTGTTGACAAACGATTTGTTATTAACACAGGGGATATTCTTTTTGCAATGACTGGTGCGAAAATTGGGAAAATGGGCATAATTCCACAAACCAAAAAATCCCTATGGCTAAATCAACGAGTTGGTTTATTCAAAGAGAAATTTATAGGTGCACGTTTTTTAGCCTATCTGCATTTAAAATCAGATTTCGGAATAGATTACATTGAAAATACCGCTACTGGCAGTGCACAGCCTAATATTAGTGGAACTGGTATTGAAAATTGTGAATTTCCTAAATTTAATGAGCATCAATTGAAAGAATATTCAGAACAACTTGATTTATTATTTAGTAAAGTAATATTCAATCTTGGTCAAATCCGCACTCTTGAAAAAATACGTGATACCTTATTGCCAAAATTGATGAGTGGAGAAATAACAATAAAATTGGATATTTAAATGGGATTAGGAAACTTAAATACTACACCTGAAGAAGATATAATAAGAAATCATAAACCAAATATGCTTTATTGGCACGAGTTTGAAGCAGGGCGTTTTTTTCAAGTTGTACACGAAGACGAAAATGGATTTGAAATAAAACTTGCTCCAAGAACAATGTTAAAAGCTATTTATATCAAAGAGCAGGATGATATTGAAGGTATTGAGATTATCAAATTAATTAGCAATAAGGAAACTCAAAGAGTTAAACTTAGCAAGTTTAACTTTGCACAATTAAAAGCATTCTTATCATTTATCAGCGAAATAGATTTAAAAGGAGTTACCGAGAAGAGACTTAAGTTATATGATGAACAAGCATTAGATACTTCAACTATTAAAACATTAAAAGCATTATTGTCAAAAGAAGGTGGTGCGGAAATAGTGGAAACATTAATTGATGAATAATTTTAATGAAGCAAAAAACCAATACAGGAAATTTCAGGATGAGTTTTCTGAGAATATCAAAGATAAGTTTGGATCATCAATAAGGATTGATGGATTAGAGCCGATAGCCCAAAATCTAGAACTATTGTCTATGCAGGAAAATAAAATAGAGATAGAAACATTAAATATTCAAAGAATTTTATTAGAAGCAAGATCTCTACTGCCAGATTTAGGGGCATAGATGAAATACTTTGAAATAATTACTCAAATAGATAAAGAGTTTTTCAATTATGATAATGCCTTGCAAATAATTGAGGATGATTATCCTGAAAATCAATTGCCTACAGATCAATATGGGGAAAGAAAACAACGCCTTCAAAAGACAAGAAGAGATTTAGAAGCAAAAGTAACCAAATTCTTTGCTACTTTAGATGGTGAAATAAAAAAACTTAGATTAAAACAACCCCATTTTAATGAAAATTTACAATTGCAAAAAAGAGAAATTTTTCCAGAGTATTTTATATTTGGTCGTATAAATATATCTCATGATTTATTGAAAGAAAAAAATATTCCAAGAGTAATAAAATTTCCATTATCAACTGCACAATATAGTTATAATGAAACAAATTTAGCATTTATATATCAATATATTTTGCGAGTGTTACAAATTTCTCCTCTCAATAAATTGGATTTTATTTTAATTGATCCTAAAACCATTGGTAAATCTTTTAACTTTTTGCGACCCATTTTAAATAATAATTTTATATATAATCAAAAGATATTAACTGTAACAGATGAAATAGATGAGGCAATCAAGTTACTTTCATCATATCTTGAAAATATTTTACAAAAACAGTTATCAGGTTATAAAAATTGGAAAGATTATAATAGAGATAGTAAAAATGCTTTATTGCCTTTAAAAGTTTTAGTCATTAATGGCTACCCGAATCAGTTTAGCAGTGAAGCACTTTTGCATTTAGACAGAATTATTGAA
>JAYEHX010000144.1:0-2644 GCA_034659735.1 Fidelibacterota bacterium
AGTTTTAACTCCATTTTGAAATTTGGCATCCTGCTGGATAGTCCGCCTGCTAATATTATTCCTTCTACTTTTTTCATTTGTTTATGTTTTATTTTGTTCATTATTTTATATTTCCAACTTTCACTTTAGAATTATCTGTATTCTTTGTGCACCTTGTGATTTCATTGTGTCCTTCGTGGTTTCATTGTGTCCTTCGTGGTTTCATTGTGTTCTTCGTGGTTCCATTGTGTTCTTCGTGGTTCCATTGTGTTATTCGTGGTTCCATTGTGTTCTTTGTGGTTCCATTGTGTTCTTCGTGGTTTATAATTCCTCAATTGATTTTATTGCATTCTCCGGGAATTTTATTTTATCCATTGCCGAGTCAATATCTTTCAAACCATTTCCTGTCGCGAGTAAAACTATTTTCGCATCTTTTGATAATTCATTTCTCATTTTCTTAAATCCGGCAAATGCAGTTGCTCCAGCTGGTTCTGTAAATAATCCTTCGCTTGATGACAACTCTTTTTGTGCAATTAAAATTTCTTCATCTGAAACAGTCATACATTTTCCATTATATTTTTTTAATTGCTTAATCGCATAATATCCGTTTCTTGGAATTCCGACAGAGATTGAATCGGCAATAGTTTTTGCATCAATTGGTTCGAATTTCCCACTTTTCATCGCCTGACAAATTGCATTACTTCCTTCGGATTGAACTGCAATTATTGTCGGCATTTTTTCAATCAATCCATTTTTTTTCAAATCTTTAAATCCCTTATAAACTCCTCCGATAATCGCACCGTCGCCAACAGGAACAAAAACGAAATCCGGCACTTTTTTCAAGTCGCGAAATATTTCAAGTGACACTGTTTTCTTACCTTCGATTGTTAGTGGATTGTATGCCGTGTTTCTACTGAGAAATTTGTTTTTGTTAGAATATTCAAGAGAAAGATCAAATGCCTTGTCATAACTTCCGTCAACTAAAATCACATTCGCCCCATATTGCAAACCCTGAATCATCTTTGCTTTCGGTGCAGATTTTGGCATAAAAATTGTGATGTCAAGATTTGCCGATGCTCCAATTCCCGCCATCGACGAGCCGGCATTTCCTGTTGATGCAACTACAATTTCCTTTATTTTATTTTTTTGTGCGAAAGCCGAAACGAGAAATGAAGCTCTATCTTTTAATGAACTCGTTGGATTACAAGTATCGTCTTTTATGAATAAATTCTCAAATCCGAATTTTTTTCTCAAATTTTTAACTTCCCAAAGTGGAGTATTTCCAACAGGAATTTTTGGGAAATATTTTTCTTCAACAGGTAGCAAATCAAAATTAGAAAAATTGTCATCTAACTTTCCATCACAAACAACTTCAAGAATTCCTCTCAACGGTTCATCTTTTTTTTGACTTTTAGAACATTCAGGGCAAACCATAATATCAGGTGTAATTTCATATTCTCTTTCGCATTCACTACATTTATAATAAAACTGCATTAGTTCATCCTTTTAAACAACTTATTTTATAATATTCTTTTGGATTTATCATCCATTATTTTTTTTAATGTTTCAACCGGTTGTTTCATTTTACTTAAAAATATCATAGATGCTATAATGTATGGTTTAAAACTTGCTTCCTTATAAGTATCAATTCTATAACGATCGAATACTGATTTAGCAACTTCACCTTCTTTACAACTTACATCTGTGATATCGGCAGGCAAACAATGCATGTATAAAGCATTGCCCTCTTTTGTATTAGCCATTAAATCCTCTGTACATTCCCAATCTTTATGATTTGCATTTTGTTCTAACAACTCTTTTTCAAGAATTTCAATACCTTTAAAATTACCATTCCCATATAATTCAGTTCGTTTTTTCATTGCAACAAATGGTGCCCAGGATTTTGGATAAACAATATCTGCATCAGCAAATGCTTTAGACATTGAATTAGTTTTTGTGAAAGATCCGCCTGAAACTTTTGCATTTGCCTTTGCAACTTCTTCAACTTCAGACATAACTTCATATCCTTTAGGATGTGCTAATACTACATCCATTCCAAAGCGAGTCATAAGTCCAATAATTCCCTGAGGAACTGATAATGGTTTACCATACGATGGTGAATAAGCCCAAGTCATCGCAATTTTTTTACCTTTAAGATTTTCAACACCACCGAAATGATTAATTAAATGTAAAGCATCTGACATTGATTGTGTCGGATGATCGATATCGCATTGTAAGTTAACTAAAGTTGGGCGTTGTTCAAGCACACCTTTTTGGTTACCTTCAATTACTGATTGAGAAACTTCTCTCATATAAGCATTCCCTTTACCAATATACATATCATCACGGATACCAATAATATCAGCCATAAAGGAAATCATATTTGCAGTTTCACGAACGGTTTCTCCATGAGCTACTTGTGATTTACCTTCATCTAAGTCCTGAACTTTTAACCCTAATAAATTACAAGCACTGCTGAAAGAGAATCTTGTTCGAGTTGAATTATCTCGGAATAAAGAAATTCCTAATCCACTATCAAACACTTTTGTTGAGATATTTTTTTCACGCATTAAACGCAAAATATCTGCTACTAAAAATACTGAATTTATTTCATCATCATTTTTTTCCCAAGTAAGTAAAAAATCTTCATTATACATTTTTGAAA
>JAYEHX010000145.1:0-2641 GCA_034659735.1 Fidelibacterota bacterium
AAAAACACTTAGCACCTTAGCACCTTAGCGTCTTTGCGAGAAACATTCTTTGCACCTTAGCATCTTAGCATCTTTGCGTCTTTGCGTCTTTGCGAGAAACATTCTTAGCACCTTAGCGTCTTTGCGTCTTTGCGAGAAATATTCTTAGCGTCTTTGCGTGAAATCTTTCCTATTTCAAAAAAACCATCTTCTTAGTATCTGAGAATTCATTACCAATTGATATTCTGTAGAAATATATCCCACTGGAATAATCACTACCATCAAATTGCACTTTATAATCTCCATTTACCTGCATTTCATCAACTAAAACAGTAACTTTTTTTCCCAATAAATCATAAATAATTAGTTTTACATTTTCAGATTTATTTGAATTGATTGAATAATTGATATTCGTTATCGGATTAAATGGATTTGGATAATTCTGTTCTAATTTATAACTCTCGACAATCTGATTTTCATCTATTTCTGAAGGAGTATCGGTCACTTCAAGATTTATTAAAACGGTATCTCCATTTTCGGCATTTGTCGTAATTCTCACAACTGCTGAATAATTGCCAACCTTTAAATCTTTTGCATTAATTTTATATGTCACATTTTTTGAAGCATTCTGCGAAATAGTTCCCGCTCCATTCTGAATTGTCAGCCAGCTATGATCAGATGATGACATTCCTTTTGCAACCATATTTGTTCCATCACCACAGGAATCAGAATATATAGTAGTCGCTCCATCAGAAACTAAAACATCGTCAATAAAATATCCTTTCAATGAAGCATCATCAGTTACACAATATGCAAGATCAGATGCAAAAGCAAATCGTATCATTGCACTATCGGATTTATGAGAAGTCAAATCGAAATTCACATCAATCCAGCCACCACTTGTCCCTGTCCAACCGGCAATATCAGTTCCCATTCCCCAACCTTGTCCGGGATGGCCGAAACTCCATAAATGTTGGCAATCATAAACACTATCTAATGGTTGAATAACACTAAAATTTTCTCCGCCGTCAGTAGAAATCCAAACATTACATCCATCCCAGCCGTCATATGGAGGTTCTTCACTTGGTGATTCAATTGCCCAATATCCTTTAAATGATAAATTTGGTGATGTTGTGCTTGATATATCTATTATAGGTGTTTCTAAATAATCTAACCAATGATTGTCATATCCGTTTATACTTGCGTCTCCACACCACCAACTTTTTCCGTCATAAGCATTATAATCATCAACATGAAAATGTTTTTCATTAAATTCTGTTAGTTTATTTGAATTATAATTTATTGTTGAAGCATATTCTAATATCGTAGAACTGTCATTATTTCTATATGCTGTTGTGCGAGTTGTAGAATCTCCGGGTTCAATAGAAATTTCTAAAACATGATCGTAAACATTAAATTTATCTCCAGAAATAGAGTTATCATAAACAAATTCACTATATTCACCAAAATCACATTCGCCCCATTTGATTTTAAAATAACCTGCATCTCCCCAATTACCCCAACTATTTTTTACAATCCAGCATTCAAGAGAATCAATCCAACCGGTAATTAATACACCATGTCCACCTTCTGCATCTCCCCAAGTATGTTCATAAACTCCACCTGAATAACTGCTGAAATCTTCATAAACAATATATGAAGCAGAAACCGGATGTTGATAAACCGCATTTTTAATTGTCTCCACATCTGCAATATTTGAAGTGATATATCCCCAATCGGGAATTGATACTGCATCATCTTGCCAATTTGAACATTTATTACTACAAGGTGCATCATTAGCGGAATATGGAAAACATGCTTCAGTTGGAACTCCGCCCTGACTAATAATAAAACTCAATGCCGCACCCATATTATAACCTTGATTAGCCGTCACACTTTCATTACAAGAAACTAAAAATTGTTCAGAAAGATCTATTGCAGAATCCGGTTTTGAATTTTTTATTTTCCACCATGCTTCCACCTGCCCAAGTGTAGAAAATGCCCAACAAGTTCCTGCATTACCTTGATTTCTTACTGCTGTCACCCAATTTTTTCCATCTTTATCTCGCCAATCAAAATCACTTGGTAAATTTTGCACCTGTTTGACTTTATGCAAATCACTTTTGTTTAGTTTAATGGTGGGTTTTTTATAATTAAACAATTTTTCTCTCTCTTGCTCAGATAATCTCGTTACCCAATTTTCGCCCGCTGTCCAATTTGCACCTTTTTCATCAATTGCTTGTTGAATCTTTTTAATTTTTGATATTTCCGAATATGCAACAGTTAAAAAAAGAATTGTTAGTAATAAAATAGTAATGAACCGTTTCAATTTTTTCTCCTTTTTTATATTAAATAAATTTAGTAAAAAACATTTAATAAAACAAAATAATTTAATTATATTATGTGTTATGAAAAGAATACCACGACTATATTTTTACATTTTTAAAGAACATCTTCCACCGTTTTTTGGTTCATTGTTTATTATTTCATTTCTATTTTTAGCTCAATATATTATTCAACAACTTGATAAACTCGTTGGAAAAAATATCGGCATTTTTGTTATGATGGAATTTATTTTTTTAAATTTAGCTTGGGTAGTTGCTCAAGCTGTACCAATGTCCGTTTTAATATCAACATTAATGGCTTATGGTCGCCTTGGCGA
>JAYEHX010000146.1:0-1306 GCA_034659735.1 Fidelibacterota bacterium
TGATGCTTATTCGTTTTTAGTTGAAGCAGACGGAAAAAGTTTGTTTTATTCGGGTGACTTTCGCTCTCACGGTAGAAAAGCAAAAGCGTTTTATTGGTTCACACATCATGCACCACAAAATGTAGATTATCTACTTCTCGAAGGCACAACTATTGGAAGAAAGGGTAAACCATTCAAAACAGAAGAAGAAATTCAAAAAGAACTAATCGAAGTATTTAAACAACCAAATAAAATAAATCTGGTCTGGTCTTCTGGACAAAATATTGACAGATTGGTCTCAATATACAAAGCTTGTAACAGCACAAATAAGACATTGGTTATTGATGTTTATGTAGCTAAGGTTTTAAAAACATTATCAAAATATGCTGGAATTCACTATCCGTCAAATTCTTTTGAAAATGTGAAAGTAATGTTTCCATATTATGCAAGTGGTAGATTGAGCAAGGAAGGAAATGTAAAAATATTGTATGAATTCAAGAATTTTAAAATCACAAAAGAGGAAATCAGCAAGCAATCAAATGATATCGTAATGTTAATTCGCCCATCTATGAAAGATGATTTGAAATTAATAACAAATATCGACGGTGGAAATTTAATTTATTCAATGTGGCTCGGTTATAAAAAGAAAGATTACACAAAAAAATTTTTAGATTATTTAGAATCGCGAAATTTTACAATTTACGATATTCATACAAGCGGACATGCAGATGTAAAAACTTTGAAAAAATTCGTAAAAGCAATAAAACCAAAAAACATAGTTCCAATTCATACATTCAAAGGCGATGAATATAAAAATATTTTCGATGTTCCGGTTGTTGAACTAAATGATGGTGAAACGAAAGAAATCTAATTATTTACAAAACTTCAGAAGTTTCTGATAATTCTCTTTGTGTTTCTTTGTGTTCTTTTGTGGTTAATATTAAAAATTGAAAATAGTTAAATTCAATAACAACTTCGGTGCATTTCGGTGTTTTCGGTGGTTAATTATTTTGTTAGTTCTTGTTCGTTGCTATAAAATTTCTTCTTAGCGTCTTTGCGACTTGGCGAGAGTTCTACTATATAATTCTTTGCGTCTTAGCGTCTTGGCGAGAGATTTCCTACAAATTCAGAGTAACATTCTCCGCTTCCAAAACATCTCTAAGATTTCCATTCACCTTTTCCAATCTATTCGTAGCATCCTCATAAGAGACATCAAGTGAACCCATTACCAAAGCTGTTTTCACCTTACCTTCTGCCCTTTTAAGAATTTCTAACGATCTGTCATATTCAATATTCGTGCAATGTTTCACAATTCTGGCACCACGAT
>JAYEHX010000146.1:1406-2631 GCA_034659735.1 Fidelibacterota bacterium
TCATAAGAGACATCAAGTGAACCCATTACCAAAGCTGTTTTCACCTTACCTTCTGCCCTTTTAAGAATTTCTAACGATCTGTCATATTCAATATTCGTGCAATGTTTCACAATTCTGGCACCACGATCCCAAAGTTTTTTATTCAGTGCCATCAAGTCAACCATCAAATTCCCATAAGTTTTATTGATGCGAATCATTGCCGTTGTTGTTATCATATTTATTACTAATTTTGTTGCCGTTCCGGCTTTCATTCTTGTCGAGCCGGTGACGATTTCAGGTCCTACAACCACTTTTATCATAGTATCAATATATTCTCTGCTGGCGAATTCATTACAAACCAAAAGTCCGGTTGAAGCTCCGATTTCTTTCGCCTGCTCCAAAGCTCCCATTACATAACTCGCCATTCCACTCGTAGTTATTCCGAGCACGCAATCATTTTTTGTAATTTTCTTGTCGATAATTATTTGTTTTCCATCTTCGGGATAATCTTCTGCTCCCTCAACTGCGGTCGTCAATGCCTTCAGTCCACCGGCGATAATTCCCTGCACCAATTTTGGAGAAGCCGAAAATGTAGGAGGAATTTCCGAAGCATCAAGCACTCCAAGTCGTCCACTCGTTCCTGCTCCGACATAATATAGTGAACCTCCATTATTAAAAGATTCGATTACTTTTTCTGTAAATTCTTCGATTTGCGGAATCGCTTTTTCAACTGCCATTGGAATTGTTTTATCTTCAGAATTCATTACTTTCAAAATTTCTTTTGTATTCATTTTATCGATGAATTTACTGTTCACATTTTGCTGTTCAGTCGCATGTTCACTTATTGCCATCTTTTCTCCTATTATTTTTTATTTTCAAGTATCAAGTATCAAGTATCAAGCATCAAGTATCAAACTCATATCATAAGTAATTTGAATTTTGACGAATTGATTGAGAGTGGATTTACATTTATATCTTTTAATTTCTCTTCATTTTTTTCTATTTTTAATTCCACAGAATCTTCATCTTTTCCTTTGCTGTATCGTGCTATAATCTGTGAAGCAAGTTCTAACTTTTCATCATCAAATTCACCGATTCCAATTCCAACCGCACCCGCATAATTTATAATCTCGAAATAATAATTATCTTTTTTGTATTTTAATAATTTATAATATTCCGATTCATCTCTGCTTACAATTAATTTACTTTTTTCATCTAATCTAAAATGTCTGCCAACTGATAAAAT
>JAYEHX010000147.1:0-1165 GCA_034659735.1 Fidelibacterota bacterium
TCATCATACTTTGGTGGCAACAATCCTGCGAGAATTTTGCTTCCATCAAGTGGCGGAATTGGTATCAAGTTAAAAACTGCAAGTGCGAGATTGATTGTCAAACTATAGTATAACATCATTTTAATAAAATCAAGTGTAAAATTATCTGTAATATTCAAACCAACAACTCTTATCAATAATCCCGTAATGAATGCTAAAACCATATTTGAAGCAGGTCCGGCAAGTGAAATCCAAATCATATCTTTTTTGGGATTTCTTAAATATGCAGGATTTACCGGAACGGGTTTTGCCCAACCGAAATGAACGATAAATATCATGAGTGTTCCGATAGGATCGAGATGTGCAAGTGGATTTAATGTTAGTCGTCCTGCATTTTTTGCAGTTGGGTCGCCGAAATAATATGCTACCATTCCGTGACTTAACTCGTGAATTGTCAGTGCAAATAAAATTGGGACTGCCAATGCTAAAATATTTGTAAGATTCAATTATTCTCCTTTTCTCTTGGGTGAAATGTTTTGTGAATTTCTTTTAAATAATCGTTATCAAGATGTGTGTAAATTTGTGTTGTGGCAATATCCGAATGTCCGAGCATCTCTTGAACTGCTCTCAGGTCTGCACCGCCCTCTAAAAGATGTGTAGCGAAGGAGTGCCGAAATGTATGTGGACTGACTTTTTTTTGAATTCCTGCAAGTGCAACATATTTTTGAATAATTTTCCAAACTCCCATTCTTGAAAGTGGTGTGCCACGAGTATTTAAAAATATGAAATTTTCTGCTTTCAACGGGTTCTTTTTTTGCAATTCTATGCGAGACGAATTTATGTATTTTATTAACCATTTTTTTGCAGTTTCGCCTATTGGGATTATTCGCTCTTTATTTCCCTTTCCGAAGATTCTAACAAATCCTTCATCCAGAAATATCGAAGGCAGTCGCATGTTCAACAATTCTGAAATTCTCAAACCGCAAGCATAGAGCAATTCTAACATCGCCTTGTCTCGCAATCCTAAATCTGTTTTTGAGTCAATCGCTTTTAATAATTTTTCCATATCGTTTATCTCTAAAACTTTTGGCAACCTGCTTGGAATCTTTGGCAATGAAAAATTTTCCGTGATGTCTTTTTTTACATATCCTTCATTCATCATAAACTCGTGGAACATTCTGATAGA
>JAYEHX010000147.1:1265-7711 GCA_034659735.1 Fidelibacterota bacterium
ATGTTTTTTTACTATTTCTATTTTGTCAATCATTTTATATTATCCTTTTTTAAAAAAGATTTTACACTCAATTTAATCTCGTTTGATGCAAGAGATTCACAAAGAAAAATGCATGAACGAAAAAAGTTTTTTTTCGCTCTTTTGTAGCTACTTTCTATTTTTTATCTCTTTTCAATAAATTCAATTAATGTATTGCCTTTGCAAATTTTTTCATCAAATGAGAGTTCCCTTTTTTTTCTAAAATGTTTCCTGTGACAATAAAATCCGCTCCGGCTTTTACTTTCTCTTTTGCTACTTCAGGTTTCCTAATTCCGCCTCCTACAATTACCGGAATGTTTACACTTTTTTTCACTGCAGAAATTAGTTTATTTGGGACAGTATTTTTTGCACCGCTTCCTGCTTCTAAGTAAATCATTTTGAATCCGAGCATTTCAGATGCAATTGCATGTGCAACGGCGATATCGGGTTTGTCAGACGGAATGGGTTTTGAGTTGCTCATAAATTCTGCTGTTGTCATTTTGCCGGATTCTATTAACATATATGCAGTTGAAATTGTTTCCACATTCATCTCTTTCAAAATCGGAGCACTCATAACTTGAGTTCCAATTAACATATCAGGATTTCTACTGCTGACCATTGATAAAAATAAAACCGCATCAAAGTCCTTTCTAATCTGAGAAGATGAGCCCGGGAATAAAATTATTGGCACAGTGGAATGCTTTTTAATTAACTTTATTTTTTCAGAATATCCGTCTGTCATAATCAAACTACCACCAATTAAAATCGCATCAACACCATTTTTACAAATTTGGGATATTTTTTTTTCTGCATCTTTAATTGAAAATGAATCGGGATCGATTAACACAAAATAACCAGCACCTTTTTCTTCTCTAATTTTCAATAATTTTTTTAATATTTTCATATAATAACTCTCATTTTTTTATTATCGTAATATTACGAAAATATTTGTAAAAAAATAATTAAAAAATTCATAAAGTTTAAAGAACATTAATTAAAATGAACAAATTATAAAAATAATTGTATATATTATGCTAATATTTAAAAGGAGAAATATGAAAGGAAAACGATTTCAAACAATATCAATTACTTTAATACTTATTGCGATAAGTTTTTCACAACTTTTTGGAGAGGTAAAATTATCTAAAATTTATGTCTCAAATAAAGGTCAATTGGAACAGGTAATTATTTCGGTTAATTCATATAAAATATTCTTAAGCAATAAAGGGCAAATGCAAAAAATTGTTACTGAAGCGAATAATAATCTTGAATATAAATATCGTGTGCAAGATGATAAATTAGAAAAAGTGAATTATGATGAACTGGATTATCGTTTTGAAAAGGTGGTAGTGAAAGCAGACCCGGAAGACACTACGGAAGCGGAAATTCAATACGAAGTCAAAGAACGATTATATTTGATTGGTGGAGAAAATATTGTTTACATGCCTTTTGCTCTCGATAGAATTGAAAGTATTGGTGATTTAAAATTTCAATATTATCATACAGGAAATGGATATCAAATGATAACACATATTGGAGATGTTGTTTTTCAATACAGATATCCGGATTATCGACTTGAATATATTGGAGATGCATCATTTGAATATTATTTGCTTCATAATGAGAAAATTAAGAGTGTGGACGGAAGTGTTAATTATAATGATGATATTCCAATTCAAATTCCAACCAATTTGAATTTTTATTAATATCCAAAAACAATTATTATAAAAAGAAAAGCACCTGTTTTTTGAACAAGTGCTTTTTTTATTTATTTCAATTTTATCTCTTACTTTATCAAAATCAATTTTCTAACATCAACAAAATTTCCTGCTTGCAATTTATAAACATAAATTCCGCTTGCAAAATTGCTTCCGTCAAAAACAACTGAATAGTTTCCTACTTTTTGCTGTTTGGATATTAGTGTCTTCACAAGTTGTCCTTTTAAATTGAATATTTGCAAATTCACAAACTCATTCTTTGGCAAACTGTATTCTATTGTTGTCTGCGGGTTGAATGGATTTGGATAGTTTTGTTTTAGCAAGAAATCTTGTGGCAATGTGTTTTCTACTATTCCAACATTAATAGAATCTCCTGCAATGAAACTATAAGTGCCTGACCTAATATTATTAAACAGTGAATCATTTTGGTCAATAATAAAATAATATGTTGAACCAAAAGTTAAAGTATCGAGCACTAAAGAGTGAGAAAGTTTATTTGTATCAGGTTCTTCTGTTTCTAAAGGAAAACCACTTGAAGTATCACTTTCAGCATAAAATATAAATCCGGAAGCAGGTTTTGTTGTATTCCAAGTTACTCGAGTTGAGAACGAATCAATGTTTGTTATCACAACATCCGTAATTTTAAAAAATGGATAATCAATTGCTTGAACTTTAATAAATCGTGAATCGCCCGCATCGGTAGCACAAATATATTTTCCATAATCTGCTGAAGTCATATTTGTAAACGATAAAATTGCAGTAGTTTCTCCCGACATATCGCTATCATCTTTTTTCCATTGATAGCTTGATGTTCCTTTGTTTGCATCGAATTTTATATTACTATTCACATCTTGTTTTACAACACAATATTGATTTTCTGTTCCAACAAAATTTCCTTCCGTAATATCAAAAATCCCGTTATTGATAAAATGTTGAGAAAAATCAAATATAATATCACCACCGACAGTTCCATTATTAGTGAAATTTCCTTGCACATCAACATTCCATCCACCAGTTCCGCTCGCAGTCAATAGCGAATCATCATTAATTACTTCTCCATAAAAAGCAACACCGGACGAAATATTTCCTTTTCCCATAAGATTCACATCATGTAAATCGCAATATTGATAATAATAACCATTGTCTGGTAAATTTTCATTGAAATAAATTGTATTGCCGGCACCTGTGATTTTTGTACGGAATCCGTATAATCCACTATAATAAGCACCTCCTATACGAATATTTTTTGTATGCAAATCATATCCATTAGAAAGATCCAAGTTGGAAACAAAAAATTCTATATAACCGGTTCCTGCGATATAAAGATCGCTACCTGCAATTAAATTTTTATTCATTGAATGAAATTTACCAGACACATTAATCCAATTATCATTTAATGTTTTTAAAATATGGTCAGAAGAATCTGTAAATATTACTTCATTAGAAAGAAATTCACCATCGTTAGTAAAATCACTGCTAAAATTAAATTTTAAATCACTATTCACAACACCATTATTTGAGAAATTTCCTTGTACATCGATAACCCAACCTCCAGTTCCAACTGCAGTAAATAACGAATCATTATTAATTACTTCTCCATAGAGAGATACATCTCCTCCAAAGTAAGTATTTCCATCAAGTATAACATCATGAATTTCACAACTTGTATAAAAATATTGATCGTTTGGAGAATTGTCATTAAAATAAATAATATTACCGGCACCTATAATTTTTGTGCGGAATCCGTATAATCCGGTATAATAACTGCTCCCTAATCTCACATTTTGTAAATACATCGAATATCCTCCAGACAAGTCAATTTCCGTTGCGACAAAATCAGGAAAAGCTGTTGCATTAATATGAATGTCAGAAGTAGCAGTTATTTTTGAAGAATCCGCCACTAAAATACCTGGATTAAAAGCTACATCTGTAGTTGTATTTAAATTATGATTATTATTACCTGTAAAATGTATCTTACCATTCATTGGTCCATTTACAATTAAATCGCCTCCAATTTGAACTGTAAACAAAGCCCAATCTACAATACCATTATTAGTTAAGTTGCTATCTACAACAAAGGTTCTGCTATAAGAACAATAAATATTACCACTATCAGCGATTGTCATTGATTTAACATGATAACCATCGGTTTGCACTGGTCCTTGTATTACTACATTTTGAGTTTCAGCTGGAACTTTTCCACCAATCCAAGAAGCTGTATTACCCCAATGTCCACCTGCTGTTGTAGAATATACGAATTCCGGAAGAGTTACATTTATTACAGTTGAATCTTTTGTGACATTTATATTATCGCTAACTTCAATATTAAGTTGTGAAGTGCCAGTGTAAGAATCATCTGAAGATAGAGTTAAAATTCCTGTAGAAGTATCGTAAGCTACAACCACAGAAGGATTTGAACTTGTGAATGTATAAGTGAGTAACGAATCTTCTGTTTCATTATCATTGACAAGTGCCCATATTCCAATTAAAGATGTTGTATCATTTTCAAATTCAATAGCATTAGGTAGAGCAGTGATAACAGGCGGTGTAGAATTTTGTAATTCATAAGCACCAATATCAATTAGCCCAAATTTTATTCTATCATTACCCATAATGTCTTTGTTGGAAACCGTGACACTTGTATCTCCGGAATTTACACAAGGTGATATTTCAATAATTTGATATGGATTAGCAGTAGTATTAGTAAACATTGGATTATCATCTATATTATTTTCATAAGCAACTTGATAACTTGCACCTGCTCCATCACCTGAGAATGCAGACGAATCACCTTGAATATCACAATAGGAAAAAACAGGATCACATGCATCTCTGCTTAAATATACTTGGTTTCCGTCATTTGTTGCAGTATTGTTATATATTATCGTATTAACAATTGATGCAGATGACGACCAATTAAAATATAAACCACCACCGGAACCTTTTGTGTTATTATTCACGATTGTGTTATTAAGAATTTCCACTGACAAACCATGTAAATAAATTCCACCACCGGCAACTTTGGAAGAATTATTAGCAATTAGATTATTTTCAAAACTATTTATAGAAGATAAATAAACTCCCCCAGCGGAACCATCTGAAAAATTATTGATGATTTTGCAATTATTGATATTTATATAGCCATCAATAAATAATCCACCACCATAACTGAAAGAAGCATTATTTGTAATTAAACAATGTGATATTAGTATTTTGTTAAAGCTTCTTATAAAAAAAGCACCACCATATTTTTCTGTATAGTCGCCTCCATCTACCAGTGCTTTACCATATTCGAATTTACAATATGAAAAAAATGATGAATCATTAGTTGAAGGTGTATTATAAAATCTAATTCCATGCCAACCGCCATTAGTAGATTGAATGTCACTAAATCCTGTTGTATCATTTATTGTAAATAATATAGTATCGCTTACAGTTCCTTCTGCAAGTAATCTTCCTTGGACAAATATCATGTGATGTCCCTGAAATTCTACTACAGTTCCCGGATTAATTGTTAGCGTCACACTATCTACAACTGTCAGTGAATCTGTCACTTTTACGGTATCGGCACTCCATGTTTCATCACTAACAATGTCTCCGCTTTTTTCAATACTTGTTCCGAAAGCACTCATTGTAAGCACAATAATCACAAGTAAGCTAAATGTTAGTTTTTTCATTTTTTTCTCCTTTTTTTGGTTACTTCATTAAAATCAATTTCTTAGTATTAGAATAATTTCCTGCCTCTATTCTATAAAAATAAATTCCACTTGCAAAATTAGAACCGTCGAATATAACAGAATAATTTCCTGCAATTTTATTTTCATTCACAACTGTTTTGATTTTTTCACCTCGCAAATTATAGACGGAAATTTTTACAAAACTATTTTGAGGGATTGAATATTCTATTGTTGTCTGCGGATTGAATGGATTTGGATAGTTTTGTTTTAGTGTAAAATCATTTGGTATAGTATTTTCATTTATTGCAGATCCGGAACCGGTGTCAGTTGTAGTTAAAACAAAATCGTCTAACAATAATAAATGTCCGGTGCCAACAGATTGAACAGCCAGATATATTGAATCACCGGAATAAGATGACAAATCATAACTATACTGTGTCCACGCATTAGGTATATCGGTAATAGATTCTAAAGTTGTAGAGAAATTACTTACATTATTTGAGGTTGTTGAAAGTTTCACATTTATATCCTCAAGATAACTCGAATTATATGATCTTGCCCAAAATGAAAAATTAATATTATTATCATCAGTTAAAAATATCTGATTTGTCACAGCCCAATCATCGGAGCCATTATCAGTGTAAACTCCCAATCCCATGTGTCCAATATGAGCTAAATCATAAGTAGGATAAGTAACTTCAGAATAATAACCCAACGAATCGTCATTACTGTCATTATTAATTTTATTCCATCCTGCCAATGTCCAATTTTCAAAACTATTACAAATTTGATAGAGTGTATCTGATGTATTGGGTTCAACTCCAACTATTGCACCTTGGTCATCAGTATAATCGCCATTACCCGAATCTAAACTATCTAATTTAAAGTAACCGTTATGTGATCCTCCCCAACCCCAGTTGAAATGAAAGAAGTTTGGTGTTCCCAATTGATATCCATCGCAGACAAAAGCATGTCCGCCACTGGCATGTGAACCACGATAAAACATCGGTTGACTTTTGTCTAATTCTGAAAT
>JAYEHX010000147.1:7811-11181 GCA_034659735.1 Fidelibacterota bacterium
ATAGGTGAATCTAATGAATATCCCAAAATTGGTGAAACATCGTCATTATTTGGCATGATTACAAAACCACCATTTTCAAAACTAACAATATAGAGATTTTCATTTTTAATTATTTTATCTACTTTAAATATTCTATTAGAATCTCCGGCTTTTGAATCTATTATTTTGATCCAATTTTTTGCAACATTCGAAGCAGTTTCCTTTGTCACTTCTTTTCCTGATATAACGATTGTAAAAGCAACTATTACAACAATTATTAATAAAAATAATTTCTTCATTTCTTCTCCTTTTTTTTAACTCAAAAAATTATCACTAACTCCCTAAACATTAATAACATTTTTTGAAAATAACAAGTTAAAAAAAACGAGTTTGATTTATATCACATTTTGATAAAAAAACATTATAATTTCTAAAAAATTATTTTTATATTATAGGTGGAGAGATGGCAGAGTTTGGCTGAATGCACCGCACTCGAAATGCGGCTTCCGAATTTTTTTTGGAACGGGGGTTCGAATCCCTTTCTCTCCGCAAAATAATCAGAGGTGAAAAATAATGTTAACAAAAGTATATTCGGCCGGAGTTAGAGGAATCAAAGCTTATGAGATAATTGTGGAGACACATTTGGAGAGAAGTACACCGCATTATATTGTTGTTGGTTTGGCAGATGGAGCCGTGAAAGAGAGTTGGGCGAGAATAATATCTGCTATAAAATCCTCTGGTTTTGAATATCCGCGAGGAAAAATTACACAAAATCTTGCACCGGCAGATTTGAAAAAAGAGGGAAGTTCATTTGATTTGCCACTTGCTATTGGAATTTTATCCGGCAATAATGTTATAGCAGATAAACTATTAGACGATTTTGTTATTCTCGGAGAATTAGCTCTTGACGGAACCGTTCGACCAATTAAGGGTGCTTTACCAATTGCAATAGAGTTGAAAAATTTTGGTAAAAAAAATATTATTCTACCAAAAGAAAATGCAAAAGAGGCATCAATTCCAAGCAATGCAACCGTCTGGGGAGTAAGCACTCTTACCGAAGCGATAGATATTCTAAATTCAAATCCAACGATAGAACCAACGACTGTTGACTTGAAGAAAATATTCCAAATAAATAAAAAATATCATCTCGATTTTTCTGAAGTGAAAGGACAAGAGCATGTAAAAAGAGCTTTAGAAGTTGCCGCTTCGGGCGGACATAATATTATTTTGATTGGTCCGCCGGGTTCAGGAAAGTCAATGTTATCAAAAAGATTTCCAACTATTTTACCGGAATTAACACTGAAAGAGGCATTGGAAACTACAAAAATTCATTCAATCGCAGGACTCGTTCCAAAAGAAAAAGGACTAATTTCCGCAAGACCATTCCGCTCACCACATCACACAATTAGCGATAGTGCATTAGTCGGCGGTGGACGATATCCGAAACCGGGCGAAGTAAGTTTGGCACATAATGGGGTTTTATTTTTAGATGAATTTCCAGAATTCAAAAAAAATGTTCTCGAAGTTATGCGACAGCCGATTGAAGATGGCTCTGTCACAATTAGTCGTGCTTTGATGAGTTTGACTTATCCCGCAAAATTTATGTTGATAGCCGCGATGAATCCTTGTCCTTGTGGATATGCAACAGATCCCGAACATGAATGCACATGCAGTGTTGGACAGATTCAGAATTATTTGGGAAGAATTTCCGGACCGCTTATGGATAGAATAGATATTCACGTGGAAGTGCCGGCTGTTTCATATAAAAAGTTATCGGATAAACGAGAAGCGGAATCGTCAGAAGATATCAGAAAAAGAGTTCAGTCGGCTCGTGAAATTCAAAACGAGAGATTTGCAAAATTGGACAAGGGGATTTATAACAATGCACAAATGGGTCCAAAAGAGATTAAGAAATATGCTCAGATAGATCAAGAAGGATCTAAACTTTTGGAGAATGCAATCAATAAACTTGGATTGAGTGCAAGAGCTTATGACAGAATTTTGAAAGTTTCCAGAACAATTGCTGATTTAGAAAACAGCGAAAGTATTCTACCGGAACACTTGAGTGAAGCGATTCAATATAGAAGTTTAGATAGAAATTTGGGAATTTTTTAAAGAAGAATATGTTGCTCGCCAAGACGCCAAGACGCACTTCGACTTCGGCTCAGCACAGGCACTTCGACTTCGCTCAGTACAGGCAACGACGCAAAATAATTAACTTTATGAAACTAAAACAACAACGGAATTAAGGATGAATAAATTAAAGGATTAGAAGGGAATAGTATGAAATTTTTAGATTTAGTAAAAAGACGACAAAGTGATAGAAAATATCTTGATAAACCTGTTGAAAGAGAAAAAATTGACAGATGTATCGAATCGGCAAGATTGGCTCCGTCCGCATCCAATGCACAACCATTAAAATTTATAATTATTGATGATGAAAAATTGAAAAATCAGGTTGCAAATGCGACATTCAGCAAAGTTGTAAAATTCAATGCTTTCGTTCCATCGGCTCCGGTTGTTGTTGTAATAACAATTGATAAACCAACACTCATGACTCAAGCCGGAAATATTCTCAAGAATACCTATTACGGATTAATTGATGTTGGAATTGCGAGTGAACATTTCTGTTTGCAGGCAACGGAGGAAGGATTGGGAACTTGTATGCTCGGTTGGTTTAATGAAAAAAAAATAAAAAATATTTTGAATATCCCGAAATCAAAAAGAATCGGACTGGTAATTTCACTTGGATATTCTGGACATGAAACTATAAGAGAAAAAAAGAGAAAACCAATAGAAGAGATGAGCAGTTATAATAATTTTAATTTTGAATGAAAAAAGGAGTTGTTAAATGTCAGTATTATTTGAATTTGCAATGTTTCCAACGGACAAAGGCGAAAGTGTCAGTAAATTCGTAAGCAAAATAATTGATATGATTGATAAAAGTGGCGTAAATTATCAACTCACTTCAATGGGAACAATTGTAGAAACTAAATCAATGGACGATGCTTTAGAGATAATCAATAAATCATATAAAATTTTAGAACCGTTTTCTGAGAGAATTTATTCAACTGTAACATTTGATATTAGAAAATCAAAAATAGGTAGAATCCATGGGAAAATAGATTCAATAAAAAAGAAATTAAATATAAAAATTTAGATAAGAAAAAAGGGAATCATTAATAAAAAAAGGAGAAGAGATGAAAAAACTAATCACGATTTTGTTTGCACTAACATTATTGATTGTTGGTTGTGGCAAAAATGCCGGCGAAAAATTCGCTGAAAAAATGGCTTCAAAAATTGCTGAGAAAGCAGTTGAAGCTGGTTCGGGAGAAGATGTTGATATTGATATAAGTGGCGATGGAGAAAATGGGTCAATAACTATCAAAGG